>JBBSRZ010000043.1:0-20563 GCA_038242555.1 Flavobacteriales bacterium
CATCCAACCGCTTTGTTTTGCGTGATTTATTGTATTTTCTAAAAACATTTGTTAAATTAGCCGTAAGATTTAAAAGACCAAAATTACGGAAATTTAATAAGATTCTATTATGCAAAATCTCCAAGATGTAGAGGAAAAGATATTTTTTGAAGCCAAAACTATCCTTGAAACGCTCTGTAAAATTAATTCAAAAGATGAACTTTTAGCGAAACAAGATTTATTTACAGAAGTCACGGACCGGATCGCTTTTCTCAGAATATTAGAAAAAAATGAAGTGTCTTTCTCCCAATTATTAAAGTCGCATCCTGAAACGAATCACGTAGATAATCAACATTCAATAATTGATGAAGCCACAGAACATGTTACGAATTTCGAGCGCGAATCCGCTGCTGTTATTATCGAAGAGGAAGTCATTTTCACTAATGATTTAAATAATTTTGAAGAAGAAATTGATACACAAATAAGCGATGAAGATCATTCTTTAGAAGAAACGCAATCCAACGATATTGAACAGACCGATGTTACACCTGAACTAAATTTATCTGATGAACCAGAAATTCCTTTAATTGTTGAGCAAGAAGAAGAGGATTATGCAGACAGAGTTGCCCAGAAAGAGCGAGAGTTAGAGGAGATGGAAGAACGCAGACGTAAAATCGTGGAAATTACGAAGCACGAAACTTTCACGGAGCAATCTACGGAAGAAGAATCTCTACCGACTTCCTTACAACAAGCCGAGAAAAAATTCAAATTAGCACACATTAAAGGATTGAAAGTTGTTCAACAGATATTCGACAATGATCCTTTAGAAGAAGAACTTGAAATAAAGGAAACTCCGCCAGAACAGGGAAGTATATTGAAATCAAATATACAAACTGACTTCATGGAAGCGGAGCGGAAAAAACCTGAATTTAAACTTGATTTAAATGACAAAGTTGCCTTTACGAAAAGTTTATTTGCCGGAAATGATGAAGACTTAAAAGCAGCAATCGCGAAACTAAATAGTTTTGATACGCTAGAAGAGGCGAAGCAATATCTCAGCGAAATTTATTATGAAAAGAATTGGAGCACAAAGGATGAGTATGCTCAAAGACTTTGGAACTTGGTCGAGAGTAAATTTATGTAAGCAGAGAATATGATTAAAAATATCGAAGATTTCCAAAACGTTTTTTTTATAGGCGTAGCGGGAGTTGGAATGAGTGCGATCGCACAATATTTAAAAGGAGTAGGAAAAGACGTCAGTGGAAGCGATCGTTATTTTCATCCGGATGAATACAATAAAATAAAAGAACAGTTAGAAAACTGCGGAATCCATTGTTTTCTGCAAGACGGCAGTGCAATAACGACAGCAACAGATTTAGTAGTCGTTTCTAGTGCTATCGAAGATACGGTTTACGAAGTTCAAAAAGCAAAAGAACTTGGAATTCAGATTATTAAAAGAAGTGAATTACTTTCTATAATCGCGAAAAGCAAGAAGACGATCGCCGTGGCGGGAACTTCTGGCAAGTCCACCACGTCAGCCATGTTATATCAGATTTTGTTGGATGCCGATTTTGAACCGAGTATTATTTCAGGTGCGGGTTTAACAAGTATCATTAAACAAGGAAAAATAGGAAATGCAGCCGTCGGTAAAGGAGAATGGCTCATCATCGAAGCAGATGAAAGTGATGGCTCAGTTGTTCAGTACGAACCAGAAATCGGCTTGCTTTTAAACATTGACAAAGACCATCAGGAAATCGATGAATTAATCGATTTATTCACCACTTTTAAAAACAACACAAAAAATTTATTCGTTGTTAATCAATCGAATACATTGGCCAAATCGTTGTCAGAAAATGCTAAAAATGATTTCGGCTTTGAAGATAAAAATGCAGGTTATTCAGCCGAAAAATTTCATCAAGAGGGCTTGTCATTAACGTTTGACGTTTTAAATCAAAACTTTCAAATGAATTCTCTTGGTCAACATTCCGTTGAGAACGCAACGGCTGCAATTGCCGTCGCTCATCAAATCGGAATAGATCTAAAAACCTCTGCGGAAAGTTTAGCAAAATACGAAGGAATTTACCGCCGACATCAAATACTCGGACAAAAAAACGGAGTATGGGTGATCGATGATTATGCACATAATCCAGCAAAATGCGCGGCTTCTATAAAAGCTTGTCAGCCTTTAGCAGAAAAGGTTATCGCGTGGTTTCAACCACACGGCTATAAACCCACCCGATTTCTGAAGGATGATTTTATTCTAGAAATTGCAGACGCTTTAAGACCGCAAGATGAAATTTGGATGAGTGAAATCTTCTACGCTGGCGGAACTGCCGTTAAAGATATTTCTGCTAGTGAACTAATTGAAGGAATTAAAACGAAAGGTAAAAATGCGCACTTTATCGAAGATCGTAACAATTTACTGAAAGCCTTAAAACCAGAATTGAAAGAAGGAACGGTTTTGCTTTTAATGGGCGCACGCGATCCGAGTTTAGAAGAATTCTGTAAAAACATCTATGAAAATTTATAAATGAGCGGAATCCTATATTTTGTACCAACACCGATTGGGAATTTAGAAGATATGACTTTCAGAGCAGTAAAAATACTGAAAGAGGTGGATTATATTTTATGTGAAGACACGCGAACTTCAGGTTTCCTGCTGAAGCATTATGAGATCTCGAAACCTCTGAAATCTTACCATCTTCATAATGAACATCAAACTACACAGAAGGTCATCGATGATTTAAAAGGAGGTCAAAATATCGGGATTATAACAGACGCCGGAACGCCCGGAATTTCGGATCCTGGATATTTATTGGCAAAAGCAGTTTCAGATGAAAATTTAGAAATGCAATGTTTGCCTGGAGCAACCGCTTTTGTGCCAGCCTTGGTTGTTTCAGGATTACCAAATAATGAATTTTTATTTGCTGGCTTTTTACCACAAAAAAAAGGAAGGCAAACCAAACTGAAACAATTAGCAGAAGAGAAAAAGACGATCATCATTTATGAAAGTCCGCACAAGATCAATACCACTTTAGAACAGATTAAAGAGTTCTTTGGGGAAGAAACAAAGGTGAGTTTAAGTAGAGAGATTTCTAAAAAGTTTGAAGAAACTAAACGCGGCTCAATCAATGAGTTAATTGACTTCTCCAGAAGCAAAACTTTAAAAGGAGAAATCGTTTTAATTATCAATAATGTAGAAAGTAAAGAAACTGAAGTCGATGCTTCATTATCAAAAAATAAATATAAAAATTTAGAAAAATAAACTAAATACTATGGGATTATTAGATGGAAAAGTTGCCTTAATTACGGGAGCAACGCGCGGGATCGGAAAGGGAATTGCAGAAGTTTTCGCCAAAGAAGGAGCGCATGTAGCCTTTACGTACGCCGGTTCTGTAGATAAAGCGAAAGCGTTGGAAGAAGAATTAGGAAAAATAACTACCGTAAAGTCTTACCAATCAGACGCATCAGATTATGATGCCGCTCAGAAATTAGCAGCAGATGTGATTGCCGAGTTTGGTAAAATCGATATTTTAGTGAATAACGCTGGAATTACCCGTGATAATTTAATGCTCAGAATGTCCAAAGACGATTGGGACACTATTATTAAAGTGAATTTAGATTCAGTATTTAACTTGACTAAAGCTGTAATTAAACCAATGATGAAGGCTCGTTCGGGCTCGATTATCAACATGACTTCTGTTGTTGGGATCAAAGGAAACGCTGGTCAGGCCAATTACGCAGCTTCAAAAGCGGGTGTGATCGGGTTTTCAAAGTCAATTGCGTTGGAGTTAGGATCGCGTAATATTCGTTGTAACGCGATTGCTCCTGGATTTATCGAAACGGAAATGACTGGCGCTTTAGACGAAAAAACATTGCAAGGTTGGAGAGATGCAATCCCTTTGAAACGTGGCGGACAACCAGAAGATGTGGCAAATGCCTGTGTGTTCTTAGCGAGCGACATGTCCACTTATATCACGGGACAAGTGCTGAACGTTGATGGTGGAATGTTGACCTAAACTTTTAGTTTTTAAGAGGACCAACTAGATTTCATCTTCTTATTACAATCAGTCCCGCTTTCCATTACAATCTTTTTAGGCGGTTTTGTCGTCAGGCAAAACCGCCTAAAAAGGATTTTCATTTCAATCGGGGCTATAATAAAATTGAGGATATTTCACCAAAGCTTTAATTAGTGAAATAATTATAACATTAGTAAAAGTTTTTACTAAATTTCATTTTTTAGTTTAAATTTCCTATTCACGGAATATTTATTGCATTCGAAGAGCACTTCTAATTGATTCAAAATATGACGAATGCATTACTACAGTTATTTCAAAACACGCGACAGCATTCTGTCGATTTGTGTGAACCTTTAGAAATTGAAGATTACGTTCCGCAACCTGTGGATTTTGCTAGTCCTCCAAAATGGCATTTAAGCCATTCTACTTGGTTTTTCGAGGAAATGATTTTAAAATCATTTTACAAAGATTACAAAATTTTCGATCCTCATTTTTCCTTTTTATTTAATAGTTATTATCAGGCAGTTGGCGAGCGCGCTATACGTACCGAACGTGGTTTGATCACCAGACCGACGGTGGCAGAAGTCTATAAATATCGAACCTACGTAGATAAACATATCAGCGAGTTACTTGAAACGGCTATTTCTCCAGAACTCGAAGAATTAATTATTTTAGGAATTAATCACGAACAGCAACATCAAGAATTATTAATTACCGATTTAAAATATACTCTTTCCTACAATCCAATTCATCCCGTTTATAAAGAAGGATTCAATTTGACTGCTCAGCAAAATGAAGAAGACGGTTGGTTAAAAATTCCGGAAGGAATTTATGAAATCGGTTTTGAGGGCGAAGGTTTTCATTTTGACAATGAAGAAGGTCGTCATAAAGTTTATCTACACGAATTCGAGATTTCAAAAAGTTTAGTCACGAATTCAGAATTCCTAGAATTTATTGAAGAAGGTGGATATGATAATTTTAAATATTGGCTCGATGAAGGATGGACTTGGATTAATGAAAATAAAATTAATGCTCCTTTATACTGGCAAAAATTAGAAGAGAAATGGTTTTCTTTTACCTTGGAAGGACTTAAACCAATTCAACCAAATGATATTCTTGCGCATATTTCCTTCTATGAAGCGCAAGCTTACGCCACCTGGAAAGGATTAAGATTACCCACAGAGTTTGAATGGGAAGTCACTTCAAATCAATTAAACTGGGGAAAAAGATGGGAATGGACGTATTCCGCCTATTTACCTTACCCGAATTTTAAAATCGCAGAAGGTGCAGTCGGCGAATACAATGGAAAATTCATGATAGGCCAAATGGTGTTGAGAGGTTCGTCTAGTGCAACTTCTAAAGGACATGAACGAAATACCTACCGAAACTTTTTTCATCCCAAACACCGATGGCAGGTCACCGGTCTAAGATTAGTTAAATGATAAATACTTTTGCAAAAGACATTGATGACGGGCTGAGTCATTTCCCGAAAAATATTTCTTCTCATTATTTTTATGATAAAATTGGTGATGCGCTTTTCCAGCAAATCATGGAAATGCCCGAATATTATTTAACCAATTCTGAACTTGAAATTTTCAAAGATCAAAGCGAGGAAATCATTAATTCTTTTCAAGTTGATCCTACTGTCGAATTTGAATTGATTGAGTTAGGTGCAGGTGACGGTAAGAAAACGCAGCATCTTTTACAATCGCTTTTAAAGAAAAACTACTCTTTTAAATACATTCCAGTTGATATTTCTAAAAACAGTTTAGAGGTGATCTCGGCGAGATTTGTGAGACTTTTTCCCACGCTTCGTATTGAGCCAAAAGAAGGCGAATACTTTCAAGTTCTTAACGAACTTTTTAGTTCTACGAAACCGAAGGTAATTTTGTTCATTGGTTCCAATTTGGGTAATCTGGAAGATGCAGTTGCTAAAAACTTTTTACATCAAATTGCAGGTAAATTAAAACATAACGAAAAGTTACTGCTGGGTTTAGATTTAATTAAATCTATGGATATTGTTCTACCCGCCTACAATGATGCTGCTGGGATAACGAAAAGATTTAATCTTAATTTACTTCTGCGGATTAATAATGAATTAGAGGCAGATTTTAACCTCGATCATTTTGAACATGCGCCTGAATATACAGAAGAAGAGGGAATTGCAAAAAGTTTCTTAAGAAGTAAAGTCAAACAAACGGTACATATTGGCGTCCTGAACAAATCTTTTCATTTTGAAGAAGGTGAAGATATTCACACCGAGATCTCTCGGAAGTATAATGATGAGGTTTTGAACGCATTGTTGAAAGATTCTCAACTTGAAATTGAACACAAGTTTGTAGATTCCCAGAATTATTTTGCGGATTATATTTTAAGCAAGCAATGAAAAAAGATGACCAACTACGTGGCGTTTTAGGTTTAGGACACAATTCTACCCACTACTATTTGCAGCGTATTCATCAAAAATACAAAACTGAAAATTGCGAATTTTCAACTTGTCCGCTAATCGTATATCAAGTTGATTTTCAGGAAATAAACCCATTTCTACCAAATCAGTTCTCTATCTTAAAACCAACTTTGGAGAACTATTTAAACTATGTTTCACAATTAGGAGTTTCAAAATTATTGATTCCAAATATTACTTTACATGAAACGGTAGATCTTATGGAAAGTCCGGTAAAAATAATTCATGCAGTGGATTTAACGATTCAATATTTAGTACAAAAGAACATTTCCAGCGTTGTTGTATTTGGAACTTTATATACGATGAACTCCAGTTATCTGCGTGACAAGTTTTCTGTTCAAAATATTGAAGTTCTAGTTCCTTCAAAAGAAGATCAGCAAATCATTGATGATTTTAGAATCAAAGTTTATCAGGGAATTCAAGCGGATTCTGAAATCACTGATTTTCAAAACTTGATCAGAAAATACGCTGAGAAAAGTCCGGTTGTTATCGCCTGCACGGAACTTTCTATGTTTTCAGTAAAAGATGAATTGTTTTGCATCGATATGGCTGAACTACAAATTGCAGAATTTCTGAAGTAGAAAAACATTATCCGAGAAATTTAGATTTCTTGATTTAAAAAAATCCAAAAAAAGTTTAAACCAAAAAATGCTCTGAAGTTCAGAGCATTTTATTTTTCAAAGTTTCGTTTCAAAAAAAGTAATACCAAGATATTATTCTAAGATTTCTCGAAGTTGCTGTAAATGTTCGTGTGCAGTCAAATCAAATTTTACGGGAACAATTGAAATAAATCCATCTGATAGAGCGGTTTCGTCAGCATCGTGGCCATCGTCCATATTATTAAAATAGCCTGTCAACCAGAAATATTTTTTCCCGTGTGGATTAATTCTTTCGTCAAAATTCTCTTCCCATTTTGCGTTGGCTTGTCGGCAAACTTTCACACCTTTTATTTCCTCTTTTGTTAATTTTGGAATATTAACGTTCAATACCGTCCCTTTGGGAATGGGGTTCGCTAATACTTTTCTTACAATATCTTGTATGTATTCTTTAGCCTGAGAAAAATCTGCGTCCCACGAAAAGTCTAGTAGGGAAAAACCAATGGCTTGTAATCCTTCTACACCTGCTTCTACCGCGGCACTCATTGTACCAGAATATATAACGTTGATCGAAGAGTTTGCCCCGTGATTAATTCCTGAAACGACTAAGTCAGGTTTTCTGGGTAAAATTTTATTCAAGGCAAATTTCACACAATCAACCGGCGTTCCGCTTAACGAATAATCCTTTTGTGGACCTTCTAAATTAATTTCTTCAAAAGTTAAAGTCGAGTCAATCGTGATTGCATGACCTTTTCCAGATTGCGGTGAGTTTGGTGCGACTACAACTACGTCACCAATTTCATTCATAAATTCAACAAGGTTTCTTATTCCTGGTGCGGTAATTCCGTCGTCATTGGTAACTAATATTAAGGGTCTTGACATAATTCTAAGTGATTTTTTACAAAAATAATTCTTTAAAAAGACATTCATATAATTCTTACCGATATTTAATAATACTTTTGACTATTACCAATATAGTACATCTAACAAACTGAATTTTATCCTACTTTTGCAAGTTGTTTAAAACGAATAATTTTATTGATTTTCGAGTATTTTTATTTATGAACTATTTTAGAATTTTGTTTCTATTGCTGCTGGCAGCACCTATTCTTATCCTTTCTCAAGTTCGGGAATCAGATATAGACGAAGTACAGATTAAGGTACAAAAAAAATTAAAAAAGAAAGACAATCCTGCGTACGCAATTTTACAGGAAGTTTGGAAACGTAAGAAAAGCAACGGACTTTCTCAGTTTCAGGATTATCAATATGAAGAATATGAAAAAGTAGAAGTTGATATCGCAAATATTGATTCGGCTTTTACACAGCGAAAAATATTCAAGAATTTAGATTTTATTTTTAAATATGCGGACACTTTAGATAACCCCAATCAACTTGCTTTACCGATTTTCTTTAATGAAACTTTGTATAAAAATTACGGAAGAAACATTCCTAATAAAAAGGAAAAAAGAGAAATTGTAGCCAATAAATCTTCTGGATTTTCAGATAATGATATGGTCGCTAACACGGCAAAAAATCTTTATAAAGACATCAATATTTATGATAATCTGCTCAATTTCTTTAACATCGGTTTTACAAGTCCAATTGCGACAGATGGTTTTTCGGTCTATGATTATCAACTATTAAACGACGAATTTATTAATGGTACTGATTGTTACCTAATTAAATATTATCCCAAGCGAAAAGATGTTCTTTCAATTTACGGTGTGGTTTACATTGCTAAGGAAACGTACGCCGTGGTTCGAGCCACGATAAAATCAAGTAGAAATATCAACGTTAATTTTGTCAATAGTTTCTACAACGAATTAGAATATGACAGTCCTAATGATTCTATTTTTTTACCAAAGAAAAATTATCAGGAAATTCAACTCTCTATTTTCGGTAAGAAAGAGAAATCGAAAAGTATTATCGCCAAGAAAACGACCATCTTTTCCGATTATCAATTTAATCAAGATTTACAAGACGACATTTTCACTAAAAAAATATCCTCTTTAAGTGATGATAATTTAAAGAAAGATGATCAATATTGGGTTGAAAATAGAAAAGAAGAACTTTCAAAGACGGAGGAAAATGTCTATGAAATGATGGATGAACTGCAGGAAGTTCCGAAATTTAAGAACATAATGAAGTTCTACGAAGTTTTAGCCAGCGGTTATTACAACGCTTTTAAAGCGATTGACTTTGGAGATATTTATTCTGTAATTGGTTATAACGAAGTGGAAGGTTTTCGACTAAGTGTTGGTGCTCGAACTTATTTTTCTGCTAATGATCAGTGGCGGGCGGCTTTTTACACTGCTTATGGTTTTAAAGATCAGCAGGTTAAGTATGGCGCAGAATTCCGAAACATGTTTAATCGCGATAATCGATTTACCCTAGGCGTGGGGACACGTCGCGATATATTACAACTCGGTGCACAATTAACAACCGACGAAGGCATTATGACCAGATCTTTTGCATCTTCTGGCGTTTTCAATTCAGGTGATAACTTTTTCTTAAGTTCCATCAATCAAACCAGCTCATTTGCTGCGATCGATCCGTTTAAAAATTTCACGGTTAGATTAGATGCCACCTACCAAACCATTAAATCTGCAATTCCTGAAAAGTTTTCTTTAGATTATTTTAAAAATGACAAATTACAATCAAGTCTAACAGATTCAAAATTAGTTTTCAGTTTGACAGCGCGACCCGGCGCAAAGTTTTCGCAATATGGAGTTGATCGCTTTGAGCATAGCACTTTAGCTTCTACGATTGTTATGAAATATACGCAAGGATTTGCAGGTGTTATCGATTCTGATTTTGCGTATAGTAAACTGCAGTTTTATTATTTTCAACCTATTTTATTGAAAAGTTTTGGACGATTACTTCTAAATGTGGAAGCAGGTAAAATTTTCAATACCGTGCCGCTTGCCTTGCAAAATGTAATTCCAGGAAATCAGACGTACAATTTGATTCCTAATACTTTTGCGTTACTCAATTATTATGAATTTGTGGCGGATCAATATGCAACTTTTCACGCCGAACATCATTTTAATGGAAAGATATTATCCTACATTCCATTAATCAAGAAACTGAAATTAAGAGAAGTTGTTTTTTATAGAACTGCAGTTGGTAGTTTAAGTGATCGGTCGATTCGTATTAATTCTTCCAATTTAAATTTGAAAGCACCGACGAAACCATATTACGAATATGGATTTGGAATCGAAAATATTGGTTTTGGAAATGTTCGAATCCTTCGGTTAGATTTCAATTGGAGAGGAAATTACCTCGAAGATCCTGACACGAAAAAGTTCGGAATTAAGTTCGGGTTTCAATTTTATTTCTAAATTCAGTTTCACTTCTGTCCCATCATTAATTCAAATGTGATAAAACTATCAGAAAATCTTACTTTATCCTAAATAAGGTATTAATTTTGATACTTTGTAGAATCCTGTAACGAATAAGGATAATTCTCCACTTATTATATACTCTATTATTTACAATTTATGTTCAAAAAATTTAGACTCAATACATTACTGCTTTTCATTCCGCTGACGAGTTTGGTATTCTGCTTCAATGCACCCAAAAATGACGACGAAAAAATGTCGACCATCATGATTAGCGTCAAAAATACCCTTAGTTACTTGCACTATTCTCCAAAACCTATTAATGATGCTTATTCGCAAGAAGTTTACAAGCAATATTTTGAAATGGTTGATAACTCCAAGAGATATTTTCTGCAATCAGATATGACAGAATTTGCGCAGCATAAAACAAAATTAGATGATTATCTGAATCAAGGAGATCTAAGATTTTACAAATTAACGATTGATCGTCTTTATCAACGAGTTGATGAAATTGATCAAATCACACATGAAATTTTCAAAAAACCTATTAATTTAGATGAAGATGAAACGCTTCTTTTAGAACCGAAAAAAAAGAATAACCCTGTTAATCAGGCTGAACTTGCTGTTGAATGGAGGAAATACATTAAGTATAATATTCTGCAGGAAATGGAATCGATGTCGGCGAAAGAAGAAATGCAGAAAGAGAAGAAAGATTCTGTACAGAAATTCAATTTAAAAGATACGATTAAACTTGAAATCTTAACGCCAGAAGCAAAACGCGTAAAAGCCACAGCGGAAGTAAAAGATTTGGTTACAGATACTTTTAGAAGGTTTAAGAAAAGAAACAAAATGGATTGGTTCACGGTTTATATGAATGCCTATACCGGCGTTTTTGATCCACATACCAGTTATTTTTCTCCAAGAAATAAAGAAGATTTTGATACGCAGTTTAAAGGAAAAATCATCGGAATCGGAGCAATTATTCAAGAGAAGAAGGGATTCCTTTATTTAGGTGAATTAACGATCGGTGCGCCTGCGTGGAAATCAAAGCAATTGGCTAAAGGTGATAAAATCTTAAAAGTAAGATCGACTCCGAAAGATGACGCAGTTAATGTAGTTGGAATGTTGGTTGACGAAGCAGTAAGATTGATTCGCGGAAAAGAAGGAACCAAAGTCGTTTTAACCGTTGAAAAGGAAGACAAAACGATCAAAGAAGTTACGATGACGCGCGAAGAAGTGCAGATCGAAGATACTTTTGCAAGAAGTATCATTGTAAATTCTTCAGATGGAAAAAAATACGGATTCATTTACTTACCAAGTTTTAATGCCGATTTTGAAAATGAAAAAGGCCGAAATGCTTCTGATGATATTAAAAATGAATTGATCAAATTAAAAGCGCAAAACATAGAAGGTGTTGTACTTGACCTTAGAAGTAATGGTGGTGGAAGTTTAACTGAAGTTGGTGATATTATGGGACTGTTCATGAACGCTGGTCCTTATGTTCAAGTAAAAGATGGAAACGGAAAAATCCAAACTTTGTCTAATAAAAGCAATACACCTGTTTGGACTGGCCCGTTGGTGATTATGCAAAATGAACTTTCTGCCTCAGCCTCAGAGATTTTGGCTGGTGCAGTTCAGGATTACGGTCGTGGAATTGTAATTGGTTCGCCGCAATCTTTCGGAAAGGGAACGGTACAAACTTTTGTAGATTTAAATAGATTTTTAAATACCACAGATGACTTCGGTTCACTGAAATTAACAATACAGAAGTTTTATAGAGTTTCTGGAGAATCTACCCAACGAAAAGGAATTCAGTCTGATATTCAAATGAAAGACTTCTTCACTTATGCGGAGATTGGTGAACGATACGATGAATATGCATTGCCTTGGGACAAAATTCCGGCCGTGCAATATCAGCCTGTAAACCAGTTTTCAGTGATGGCTTTGCAGAAAGGAATTGAAGCACGATTGAAAGACAATAAAACCTATCAATTAATGCAGGAATCTGCTCAGTGGAAGGAAAACTTAGATAAAGAAGAAACCATTTCTTTAAATCAAACAAAATTTAACGAGGTGATGACCCTGAGAAAATCGCAAATCAAGAAGTTTAAAAACCTTCAGAAGTTTAATAATGGTTTGAAATTTACAGTGAATCCTGACGAAGCAATCCGTGAAAAGAAAGATGAAGCATTTGCGAAGAAAACAGAAAACTGGACGAAAAATCTTCAACGAGATTTGTACCTGCAAGAAGCAGTGAATGTGATTTCTGAAATGAAATAAATTAGCATTATTACTTATATAACAACCATCGAGATTTCGGTGGTTGTTTTTTTTTACCGTTCAGACTATAAAAACTACCGTTCGGTCATTAATTATTTTATTTACCTTTAATCGACTCTACATTTGTCCTAATAATAAGATCATGAACAAAAGAAATTTAATAACAATATCTTGGATTTCCTTTTTTTTAGGAACGACGCTATTTGTTTTCTTCACCAATGAGAAAACGGTGCAGAACTATTTCTTTAATATTTTTATTGCAGGACTTTATTCTTTTACGATCGCAATCGGTAATGGCGTTGTAAACGATTATTTAAATAAACGATATTCATGGGTAGATGATACTCGGAAAAGAACGGTTATTGGTATTATCAGCACATTGTTGGTAAATGTTGTTTTAGTTTTGTTTTGCAATTATGTCAATTATATCCTCTTCCAAAAAAACAATGTGGCTGAGTTTTTCTCAGGATGGATGGCAGTTTCTAATTGGTTAACGATCAATATCGCTTTGCTGATATCTGCTATTTTACATGCGAAAAGTTTTATTGAAGCGTGGAAAAGTTCGACCAGACAAGAAGTCGTTCAACAAAAATTAATAGCCAAGTCGGCCAATGCACAGTTCGAAACTTTAAAGAACCAGTTAGATCCACATTTCTTATTCAATTCTTTAAATGTATTGAGTTCTTTAATTGATGAAAATCCGGAGCAGGCACAGCATTTTACATCATCGATGTCGAAAATCTACAGATATGTTTTAGAGGAAAAAGACAAAGAGTTGGTCACGGTAGAAGAGGAAATTCAGTTTGCAAAAACGTATTGTGATTTATTAAAAACTCGATTTGAAGACAGCGTCAGTTTCGATTTTCAAGTCAATGAAAATGATCTGAAATCTTACGTTGTGCCACTTTCTTTGCAACTACTTTTAGAAAATTGCATCAAACATAATTTTGCAACTTCTGCTAAACCTTTGCATATAAAGATCTATTCTGACCAGGGAAACCTCTTGATCGAAAATAATCTTCAACAGCGAGAACAAGTGAAAGAAAGTGCCGGCATCGGCTTATCAAATATTGTTCAGCGCTATTCCTTACTTACCAAACAAAATGTTTTCATCGAGAAATCTGCAGATTTCTTCAAAGTGAAAATTCCCATATTAACTTTAAAAACAACCGCCATGACTACACAACCATCTTCAGAATTACTCGGATATCAGAGAGCCGCGAAAAGAGTAAACGAATTAAAGGGATTTTATTCAAACCTCATCTCTTTCTGCATTGTAATCCCATTTCTAATCTTTGTAAATCTCTATATTTCTCCACAATATCACTGGTTTTGGTGGCCGATGTTCGGTTGGGGGATTGGATTGAGTTCGCATGCTTTCAAAGTGTTTGGAATTAGCAGCAACTGGGAAGAAAAACAGATACAGAAAATTTTAAGTAAAGAAAAATATAAATAGCAAAACCATGGAAACCTACACCGAAACTGATATCAAGTACCTACAAGCAAAAAAACGCGTAGAAAGAATGAAAGGGTTTTACATTCATCTTCTGGTTTATGTATGTGTTAATTTATTCATCGCTTTTTTCAATTATCAAGAATTGAAACCTGGCGAAAGTTACTTTCAATGGCAAAACTTCTTAACCTTATTATTGTGGGGAGTTGGTTTAACAGCACACGGATTGAGTGTTTTCTTGCCTAATTTTGTCTTAGGAAAAAACTGGGAAGAGGAGAAAATTCAAGAATTAATGGATAAAAATAAGTAGTTTTATTTAACTTAAAAACATTTGGTTTGAATTTAATCAGAACGGTCATCATTGAAGATGAGAAACCTGCAGCCAGAAAACTAGAAAGATTACTTTCTTCGATGCCGGATTTGCAATTAGTTGCAACATTGCATTCGGTGGAAGAAGGCGTAGATTGGTTTCAGAATAATCCTCATCCAGATCTTATTTTTTCTGATATCGTCTTAGGAGATGGCTTGTCATTCGACATATTTGAAAAAGTTCCGACCAAGAGTTTTATGATTTACACCACGGCGTTTGATCAATATACGTTGAAAGCCTTTAAACTGAACTCCATCGATTATCTGTTGAAACCTATTATGCCAGAAGATTTAGAAGTTGCAGTTGCCAAATTCAAAAGTTTCTTGCCTGATGAGAAGTCGTCAAATTCGTTAGAAATTAAATCATTAATTAAAGAAGAGAAGCAAAAACTATCGAGGATACTGGTGAAAATTGGTTACAACTTAAAGATTGTGCAAACGGATGAGGTAACGTGTTTTTATAGTGAAAATAAAATCGTTTATCTACAAACACAGGAACGATCATATCCCACAGATTTCACTTTAGATGAACTGACTGAAGTCTTAGATTTTAAAAAGTTTTTCCGCGTTAATCGGCAGTTTATTATTAATTCTGATTTCATTAAAAATATCCACATTTCGCCGTATTATAGAATAGAGTTAACTGCGCAGCCAGAAGAGGAAATTACTGTAAGCCGTGATCGTGTAAAGGATTTTAAAGAATGGTTGAGTAAGTAAGGATAGATTATGAATTGGATTTTGATTCTTCAAGTCGTTTATGTATTAGTTATCATCGGTGTTCTGATGCGAATTATCTACGATACCCAAAGTGTTACAAAGACAATCGCTTATGTTCTGTTGGTTATTTTCTTGCCCATCGTAGGCGTGTTCATTTACTTCTCCTTCGGCATCAATTATCGCAAGAATAAATTATACAGTAAGAAGATCATTCAAGATAAGAAACAAGAGAATTTAGTTTTAGAAAAAGTGGATTCTTATAATCTTAAAAATTTAGAATCAATAAGCGATAGCGATCATTTTTCTGGACTGATGAAAATGATTTATCAAACAGATCGAAGTCCGATCACTTTAAATAATTCTGCTAAACTTCTTATTAATGGTGAAGAAAAATTTCCTGAAGTTCTAAAAGAATTGCGAAATGCTCAACATCACATTCACATTGAATATTATATTTATGAAGATGACGAAATTGGACGCGCCATTGAGCAAATTTTAGTTGAAAAAGCAGCAAATGGAGTAGAAGTTCGTTTTATCTACGATGATTTCGGAAGCGCTTCCATCAGGAAAACTTTAGCCAAACGGTTAAGAGAAAACGGCGTTAAAGCCTTTCCATTTTATAAAATTAAATTAATCAAGTTAGCCAGCCGTTTAAACTATCGAAATCATCGAAAAATCATTGTGATTGATGGACGTATTTCTTTTGTGGGTGGAATTAATATCAGCGATAAATATAGCAATGCCTCGAAAGGAAATATATTATACTGGCGCGACACTCATCTGAAAATTGAGGGTGACGCGACCGCTCTACTGCAGCATATCTTTATTGGAGATTGGAATTATTGTTCCGACGAAAAACTGAGTATCAACGAATCCTATTTCCCGAAATCTGACAATATTCCTAAGCAGACTACGAATATTCAGATCGTGTCTAGTGGTCCTGACTCAGACCGACCGTCTATTTATTACGCCATTATTCAAGCAATTCAGTCTGCTAAAAAAGAAATCTTTTTGACGACGCCTTACTTTATTCCTGGCGAAACGATTATCGATGTTATGAAAATGGCCTCGCTCTCGGGTGTAGATGTTAAACTTTTGGTTCCAGGAATTTCAGATTCTTTATTGGTCAATGCAGCCGCGAAATCATATTATACAGAACTTTTGACAGCGGGCGTAAAAATCTACTTATATCAAAAAGGTTTTGTGCATGCAAAAACTTTAGTCGCCGATCGCTGTTTAGCCATGGTCGGAACTGCTAATTTAGATTACCGCAGTTTTGATTTAAATTTCGAGGTTAATGCGTTGCTTTACGATAAAGAGATCGCGGAAGAATTGACTTTAAATTTTGAAAAAGATATCCAAAATGCCAAACAAATTGATATGGAATCTTGGCTCAAGCGCCCAAAATATATTCAATTGCTAGAAAAGATCGTTCGCCTGATTTCACCGATGTTATAGTCGAATTATAGCCTAAGTCAAAACTGTTTTATAATTAAGTTTACCTAGAAAATAAGAATACCTTCCAGAAAACTGAAAGGTATTGATGATTTATGATTGAATAGTAGTTAGCATTTATCTACGAGCGTTTCCTCTTCTTCGACTTGGTAGAGATAACGTTCTTTGGTATCATCTAATTCATCCATCCATTCGGTGTGGTGAATCGCCGCCATTGTTCCAGTTACAACACTCTGATAGGTTTTATCTCGATACGTTAAGATATTTTCCTCTTTATCTTGAAGCCACTCTTTAAACATTACAGCCACTTTATCTACATTAAAATGCGGATAATCTGACATTGCCAACAGATCTTTTATATAAGAGGTTTGAAAATCAACATGATCTATACCAGATTCTAATTTATCATTTCTTTCCACCCATTTATCAATGTCTATTCTTCGTTCTGCGATGTTCGGTAATTTTAAACGATCCATCATAAAGTCACGCGCTACCCAGGCTTGAGTATCAAACATGTTAAACGTATAATATTGATCCTGCATACCCAAGTAAATTAATTGAGGTAATTCATTAAAGAAAATTCCTTTATACATATGGTCAGGATATAAATTGTTCTTCGTTTTTAATCGCATTTCATCAGGCAAGAATGGAAACTTATGTTGATATCCAGTACACATAATAACTGCATCGAATTTTTCCGTCGTTCCATCTTTAAAGAAAGCAACATCATCTTCAAAATGAGTTACGAGAGGAAGTTCTTTTATTCCTTCTGGCCAATCGATTCCAATCGGATTACTTCTATAACTCAAAGTCACCGATTTTGCGCCATGCTTATAACATTGAACGCCGATGTCTTCTGCAGAATAACTGCTTCCGATAAGTAAAACATTCCGATCGATAAACTGATCTGCACCACGGAAATCATGCGCGTGCATCACTGTTCCTGGGAAATTTTCGATTCCTTTGAAGTAAGGCATATTCGGTGTCGAAAAATGTCCTGAAGCGACCACTAGAAAATCGAATTCCTCAGAATACGTTTTATCGATTTTCAGATCATCCAGTATAACGCAGAATTTTTTAGTTTCTTCGTCATAACTAACCCAACGAACCGTGGTATCAAAACGGATATATTCGCGAGCATTACTTTTCTTAATTCGACCTTGAATGTAATCGAATAAAACTGGCCGTGGCGGGTAAGAAGAAATTGGTTTTTTGAAATGTTCATCAAAAGAATAATCAGAAAACTCTAAGCATTCTTTCGGACCGTTGGACCACAAATATTTGTACATACTGCCATGCAATGGTTCACCGTATTTTCCTACTCCTGTTCTCCAAGAGTAATTCCACATTCCGCCCCAATTGTCCTGCTTTTCAAAACAGATAATCTCGGGCATTGCGAAACCTTGATCTTTTAATGCTTCAAACGCACGAATTTGGGCTAAACCACTCGGTCCTGCACCAATAATCCCTACGCGCTTGTTTTTCATGATATTTTTATTATTCATATAATTTTTTTCTTTGCATGAAAATTCAACTTTTTTAAAAAGTGAGTTTTCAATGATTAAATAATAGCTTGTAAAATTTTCTGCAGAAAGCAGATTGAAGAGTAGAATACTCTAAGAAATTAGATGATTAAAAAATCATAATCCTAATTTCACGGAATTTTATAATTAAGCAATAACGCTAATATACGATTATTTTTGCGGAATTCCTAATGTGCCTAATGATGATTTGCTGGCAAGTATCAGATTTAAAGTCTGTTATCTTAAATAATGATAGTGATGCATCTAAAAAGTAAGTTCGGCTTGCCAATAGTCAAAAGTCTTTTTTTCTCCCGTGTCTAAGGTGAAATCATAGGAGATTTTAACCGTTTCAGAAATTGAAAACTCAACTTCTTTCTTAAACAAACCTCCGTCGTAAGACAAAGTGTGATATTCTCCGTTCTCGCCACAAGCGTCGATGTTATCTGGAAATGAATTGATTACATTGACGTCTAGATCTTTTCCGATATATGTTTCATCTAATAGATCGGCTTGGGTTACGATGATTTTTGATTTGATTCCGGATCGTAAAAAATCGTCAATAACTTCCTGAGATGTCATGTCCCAAAGTGGTTCTACAACATCAATTCCTAACGGATTCAGTTTGCTTTCGCGGTACGTTTTAACATCTGATAAAAAGATATCACCAAAAATGAAATGAGCAACGCCTTGTTCTTTGAAATGATGAACCGCTTCGCTCATTTTCGTTTCGTAATTTTTCTTTGCTGTTGAAGAGGAAACCGTATAAAGAGGAATGCCAATGCTTTCTGCCTGTCTTTCTAAAATTTGAAGAGTAATCTCATGCATCGAAGATTTTGAGGTTTCTTCTCTCATGGTGGTCAATAATGCAATAACTTCAAATTCTTCTTCTTCCAGAACTTTTTGAAGTGCTAGCGCAGAATCTTTTCCGCCACTCCAGTTGAATACTGCTTTTTTCATTGACTACTTACGATCTCTTAGATTTCTGGTACCGACGGTGACGATTATTTTGTTGGACATTTGGTTTGTAAAAGTTGAAAATATTTGGAATGTTTTAGGTTAGAATTATTAGAAATAGATTTGTGATTTTCCATGTCATCTACTAATAAGAAGCAACTTTTAATTGTAGTTAATTTGGTCATACGAGAATATTTTATATTAAGCACCAAATTCCTAAACCACTCTAGTTGAAAATTTTAAAATTGTTCTCCCAATTCGCGGAACATATCAATTGGTGAGATAAATCTAACACCAAAATGATTACAAGGTTCAGGAATTTTTATTCGCTTTTTCCCTAATGGTTGACTAGTTTCATGCGTAACAATAACGCAGTCATTTTTTAAAGCATATGCTATTAGCCAAGGATCAGCTAAATCAGTTGCTAAAAATTCATCTTTTGCATCTTGTGTATATTGAATTTGATCGTTCGTCCAAATAGCTATTTCGGCATACTTATCAATACAACTTTGTGTGTCATTAAAAAAAGTGGCATCTAAATCATTTTTACACCAGTGAGATAAATGATCTTCAGTAGAAACATCACATAATTCTTTTTTTACTTTATCAATACTTATAACTGAATTATTTGCTAATGCTAACAATTTGTTCCAAAAACTTGGAACAACGTCAAATGGATAGTGCATCCTATGAGCCTGAATTAAGACATTACTATCTAACAAATATTTACTCATCAGTATAAAAATTCTGTAACAAATCTATTATATGTTTCACCTTTGAGATTTAATAATTTATATGCATCTCGATATAAAAGTTTGTTATCTTTTACTGCATTATTAACAAATGCAGCAAATCTCAAACTTATTCTTTTTTTGGATGTCGCATAAAAGTCGCCCCCAGTACCTTGATTTTCTTTTTTATACGCAACTTGTTGCATGTAGGAATTATAAAATTCAAAGAAATCTGCTCTAGATATTAACTGTAAATCTAAAGCCCGTCTTGCAATTACAATTTGACTGACTTTAAAAATTCGACTTAAATATTGGAAATTTTGAGTTGTGTTCCACTTGTTTTGAAAATATCTCTCCGGAACTAAAAATTCAGCTGCTATTTTGTCACACATCAACTCTAGTGGATGATTAGCAGGTAATAAATTTTGATTATCAAAACCTGCGCTTTCCCCAAGCCAAACGTGTGCTAATTCGTGAACGATACTGAACATTTGTGCGGCCTTTGCATCTGCAGCATTAATAAATAGGAAAGGAGCTTTTTTATTAACAATTACGAACCCTCTACATTCTTCAACACTTAAAGGTCTTTTTGTATTATTACCGACAACTCCATTAAAGGAGACAATAATCCCCACTTGTTCAATTTGATTTGTAATCTTCCCCAAAAACAGGAACATTTAAA
>JBBSRZ010000044.1:0-20092 GCA_038242555.1 Flavobacteriales bacterium
AAATAACCGAAGTAAATAAGGCTAAGAATACAGATTTTCTAATTGAGTGTGTCATTAAGTTGCTGATTTTATATTGTTTCTGCTAAAATAACAAAAATAAATTTACTTATAGACAAATATCTTATTTTTGCAATATGCTACTAGAAATCAAAAATTTATTTTTTTCACATCGGGAAGATCAGCGACTTTTTCAGAATTTTAATCTTAAAGTTGAAGAAGGGAAAGTTATCGCAATTGCCGGAGAAAGTGGTTGCGGAAAATCAACTTTACTTAATTTGATCTACGGACTGCTAGAATGGGAAGAAGGTGAAATTATTTTTGATGGCTCACCGATTTTAGGACCAAAAAAAAATTTGGTTCCAGGTGAAGATGATATAAAGTTGGTAGCACAAAATTACGACCTCATGCCCTATTCCACTGTCGCAGATAATGTGGGGAAATTTATTTCTAATATTAATTTAGAAGAAAAAAAAGAACGAGTTCTCGAACTTTTAAATGTTGTAGGACTTGAGGATTATGCTTTAATTTTACCGAAATATTTGAGTGGCGGACAAATGCAGAGAGTTGCAATTGCGAGAGCGCTTTCGGTAATGCCGAAACTTTTATTGCTCGACGAACCTTTTAGCAATCTGGATTTTTCGCGAACGATAGAATTGCGCGAACGATTATTTAGTTACGTGCGAGAAAAGAATATTTCATTAATGATTTCTACGCATGAAATACAGGAAATTATGCCGTGGCTGGATCAAATTATTATTTTACAAGAAGGAAGATTAATTCAAAATGATAATGCTGAAGAAACTTATAAGAATCCTTACAATCAATATGTCGCTGAACTGTTTGGAGAAGTAAATGTGTTTTCTGCCGACGAAATGTCATCTCTACAACTTTCAAAAAGATTTTATTATCCCCGCGAAATAAAAATTGCCGAAATCGGACAAAAGGCTGAAGTCATCGAAAGTCGTTTCGCCGGAAGTCACTACTGGAATAAAATTTCCTTGAACGATAAGAAATTGATTATGTATACCGCCGAACAAATAGAAAACTCGATAACGATCAAGTTTTAAAACAAAAAAAAGAAAGTCACTGACAGTCTAATAATCGACTTGTCGCGTGACTTTCCTTTAAATATATCTTTCTAATTAAGCCTTTTTCACATATTCTGATTTCAAAGCCATTGATCCGAAACCATCGATTTTACAATCAATGTTGTGATCAGAATCTGGACGTAAACGAATATTCTTCACTTTCGTTCCTGCTTTTACGGGTTTCGGCGCACCTTTCACTGGTAAATCTTTAATCACAACGACAGAATCTCCGTTTTGCAATTCGTGTCCGTGGGCATCTAAAATTTTATCTTCATCTGCTGTTTCTCCGGGCGTCCATTCATTGAAACATTGGGAACAAACCATTTTGCCATCTTGCTCATAAGTAAATTCTGACTCGCATTTCGGGCAAACTACTGTATCACTCATAATTTTAATTTTTACAAAGATATTATTAATAGGAAGAGATTGCAAGTTGAAAACAACGGAGAAATCGCGGAAGCGCAAAGACGCAAGATGATACATTACTTTTTAATTTATAACGGGCGCAAAGGCGTTTCACTTAGTAAAGTGAAAATTTATTTACTTTTTTCATCCTGAACTCGCAAAAAGGATATTGTTATTCTTGGTTATCCCAGTTTGTTTAAGAACACATGATCTGCGCCCCGGCTTGAACGGAAATCCTTTTTTTTCGGTGGTGGAAAAGGTGAGGCCAAAAAAGATTGAGAGTGGAAGACGGAGAAAGGCGCCCAAAAACCCTTAGTGTCGTTAGGTAGAAAAACCTTATTTTTGCAAAAATTTAATCCGGAGATTCGAGATTGAATTAAACTTTAAATTATCCAATATGGAACTCATACACAGAAACTTACTGATCGGAATTCATGACGCTTTGCAAGAAACATTCTTCGAAGATCGGAAATACGCAGACAAAGTAATCGAACGACTTTTAAAAGCCCATAAAAAATGGGGCAGCGAAGACCGAAAGGTGGTTGCACAAATCTTTTATGACATTATTCGCTGGAAAAAACGCCTGGAATATTACATGGGAGAAGGTGTAAAACCGGCTAATATTTACAAACTGATTTTGGCTTATTGTCTTTGGACCAAAATTCATTATAAGAAATTTGAAGAATTTGACGGCGTGAAAACCGCTGATATCATCAATAAATTAAAGAAAAATACGATTCCCACGAAAGCGGTCGAATATTCGATCCCAGAATGGTTGGCTGAAACTTTGGAAAAAGAATTAGGGCCGAGTTGGGAACGCGAAATGGTTGCGCTTAATGAACAGGCACCAACAATTTTGCGGGTGAACACTTTAAAAACTACGGCTCGCGAATTGGTTTCTGATTTAAGAGATGAGAATGTAGAAAGTTTCCAAATTAAAAATTATCCGGATGCGATCCAGTTAGAAGAAAAGAAAAATGTCTTTTTAACTTCTGCCTTTAAAGATGGTTTATTTGAGGTTCAAGATGCTTCTTCGCAGAAAATCGGAGAATTATTAGATGTGCAAGAAGGAATGCGTGTAGTAGATGTTTGTGCGGGAGCCGGTGGTAAAACATTGCACTTAGCTGCTTTAATGAAAAATAAAGGTCAGATTATCGCGCTTGATATTTACGAGTGGAAATTAGCAGAATTGAAACGCAGAGCGAAAAGAGCTGGCGCGCACAATATTGAAACAAGAATTATTGATGATACGAAAACCATCAAAAGATTACACGGCACCGCAGACCGTTTGTTGATTGATTCGCCCTGTTCAGGTTTGGGAGTTTTAAAAAGAAATCCAGATTCTAAATGGAAAATTGATCAAGCATTTATCGACCGTATTAAAAAAGAGCAACAGCAGATTCTTCAGGATTATGCTAAGATTTTAAAGAAAGGCGGAAAAATGATCTACGCGACCTGTTCTATTTTGCCAAGTGAAAATGACGAACAAGTGGCAACTTTTCTAGAAAATAATGAAGGTTATTCTTTACAAAAAGAAGTCAAGATGATGCCGAGCGAAGGCTTCGACGGATTCTATATGGCGCTCATCGAAAGAAACGCCTAACTAATTAAGGAGCAATTTATTTTGCTCCTTTTTCTTTTTCATATTTTTAAATAAATATTGTTTGGAAATCATCTCAACAATATTTCACTGTTTTTCTATAGTCGGTTATATTCCTATTTTTGTTGGAATATCTAATCGCTTAAAATCTTATTCATGAAAAAATCGTTACTGCTTCTCCTCTTATTTATTGGTCAAATAATTTCAGCGCAAAACTTTAAAATTATTTATAAAACGTTTTTCGAAGGGAAAGAGAATCCGAAGCAAGATCCGATCATTGTTTACACGAACACCAAAGAGACTTATATATTATCAGACAAAATACTAGATAATTCCAAAGAAATTCCATTTGAAATTCAGAAAATAGATAGAGCATATAATCTGGTTAATCAGTTTGCTTTTTTACAAAATAATCAAGTTTCGCACTATCAAAATAATGCAATTTTACAAAAGCAGCAATTCGACCTAAAAAGCGAAACGAAGAAGATTTTAGGATATTTATGCAAAAAGGCCGTCACTTCTATTAACTCCAATACCATGGAAGTTTGGTACACCAACGAGTTAAAAGTTAAAGGCGGACCGTCGATCTTAGGACAGGATTTAGGATTGGTTTTAGAAATTACTCGAAATGGAAACACCACTACCCGAACGACCGAAATTTCTAAAGTGAAAAACTTCCACGTCGAAAATATTTTTGCTAAAAAAGAAATTACGTCAACCGATGAATTATCCTACAAAGATTTACTTTGGAAGAGTCGATTTACGACCATTCCGATTTTTGAAAATGAAACAATTAATTTCACGAATGATGTAAAATCAGACGATAAAATACTTCGTTTTGCGAAAGGAACGGTAATTCTTAAAAAAGTGAAATTCCCAGCAATCAAAGCAAACAGCAATATCTTCCTGGAGTTATCTGAACAGTCCGCCGGCGATGCTTATGATAGAACTGGCACCGTTTTTATCATTCCACAAAATAAAGAAAAAAGTTTTTTCGATGCTTTACAAAATGGAATTAAAACCGTTCACAGTTTCGAAAATGGAAACGGTAAATCTTATCACGGTGTTGTTGCTACCGATATTTATGAACCTGCTTTAGAATTAATGAGATTTTTTACACCGTTCGGCATTAAGCAGTTTAATCACCTCAAACTGAAAGATAAAGAGTGGCACAATCAAGTTCATTATCGGCAAGATATTTCAGATTTGACAGAAATGATGAGCGGACAAGAATTTTGGACAGGCGTTTACATTGGAAATTACGACAAAAACGGTCATAAAATTTCTTTAGAAATGACGGTGCATCAAGATGGTTTGGAAGTTTTCAAAAACAATACGGCGACTCCACTTTTTAATACGCTCAACATCATGGAGATGGATGGTCAGGAATATGCTACGATGTTCAATTCGCCAAAAGGATTGATCACCAACTTCACTCTCAAAAAGGAATTGAAAAACGCAAAGCTTCGTTATATCTCAACTGGGCATGGCGGCTGGGGAAAAGGGGACGAATTTGTACCCAAAGAAAACACGATCATTTTAAATGGAAAACCAGTTTTTTCTTTTGTTCCGTGGCGCACCGATTGTGGAAGTTATCGTTTGTACAATCCGGCTTCGGGCAACTTTGAAAATGGTCTTTCATCGTCTGATTACAGTCGCAGCAATTGGTGTCCTGGCACCACCACCAACCCAATTTATATTTCGTTAGGTGATTTGAAAGCCGGCACTCATCAAATTCAGATTGTGATTCCACAAGGCGAAAATGAAGGAAGCAGTTTCAGTTCTTGGAATGTTTCGGGTGTTCTTTTGGGCGAGGAATAATTTCTATTTTAGGAGCAACAAGATTGTTGCTGTGTTCGAAACGTAGTCCCGTTTTTCGTTTCAATTCCTCTTTCGGCGCTCGCTGCGCTCGCGCCTCCCTGCGGGATTTTCACTACAACCGGGGATATCAAAAAAGATTCTATTTTCTTACAAAATTTCTAAGGCATCATCTTAAAATATTTATTTGTTATGGAACTCCTTACTTCCCTCCTAAGCCAGTTATACTCTAGTACGGTTATTGTTTATCGCTCTGCATGAATCGTAAAGAATTTATTCAAACCAGCAGTTTGGGAATTGCCGCTTTCTTCTTTTTAGGAACGGGCGGTTTTCTTAGTCAATCGAAGAACTCGTTACCAGAACAATCTGATCAACCAACCATCGTCCTAGACAAAGAAGTCGTCATTATCGGTTCTGGTTATGGCGGTTCTGTAGCGGCGCTGAGACTATGTGAAAATAATAATTCAGTGACGCTTTTGGAAATGGGCTTGGACTGGGAAAAATCAGGAGAAAAATTTTCTACCATGATTAATCCGGGACATTCTGCAGCCTGGTTAAAAACAAAAACAATTGCGCCCTTTTTCAATTTATTTAAGTTAGAAAAATTTACGGGAGCACTTGATCGATTAGATTTCGAACATATCAAAATCTGGATCGGACGCGGAGTTGGTGGTGGTTCGCTTGTTAATGGTGGAATGGCCGTAACGCCGAAGAAGGAATATTTCCAAGAAATATTTCCGACTTTAGATTCTGAAAAATTCTACTCGCATTATTTTCCTTTGGCCAATAAAGAATTGAAAACCAATGTTGCTTCGGAGGAGTTTTTGGAAGATTGTGAGTTTTATAAATTCAATCGAGTTGGTGAAGAAGAAGCAAGGGAAGCAGGTTTCAAAACAGTTAGAGTTCCGAATGTTTATGATTTCGACTATATGGAGAAAGAGTATCGAAATGAGGTTCCAAGATCTGCTTTGGCGGGAGAAGTTATTTACGGAAATAACCACGGCAAAAATTCTCTCGATAAAACTTATTTAAAGAAAGCGGTAGCAACCGGGAATTTAGAAATTCTAGAGTTGCATAAAGTAAATCATCTTACTCAAAATGCTGATAAAAGTTATTCTTTAGATATTTCTGTAATTAATACGAAAGGAGAAGAAATTCAACATAAAATCATTAATACCAAAAAATTAATATTGGCTGCAGGAACGATGGGTTCGATCGAATTACTATTGAAATCAAAATCAGTAAACCAATTCCCAGTTGATGAAAATATTGGTAAAGAATGGGGAAACAACGGGAATTTTATGACGGGTAGAAATTGGGTAAAAGCCTTTTCTGGCGGAACGGGTTTTCGTCAGTCGACCATTCCGGTTGGTGGGATCGACCATTGGGACGATAAAAAACATCCGTTTTTTGTAGAGATCGCGCCATTACCAATGGGAATGAATGTCGCCACTTCGTTATACTTAATGGTCAATAAATTAAAGAAATTTGGTGAGGTGAGTTTTGATTCGAAAAGTCAGAATATCCAATTAAATTGGGATCAATCGCATACCGCGCACATGAAGGACAACGCTAAATATTTCTTAAGAACGATGAATAAAGCAAATGGTGGGACGCGTTCACATTTATTATTTCACAATGGTTTTGGGGCAGATGTTTGTTATCATCCGTTGGGCGGAATTGTTTTAGGTAAAGCAACTGACCACGTTGGCAGATTAAACAATCACCAAAATTTATATGTGCTCGATGGTTCACTAATTCCCGGCACGATTGGCGTTAATCCTTTTGTAACGATTACCGCGTTGGCAGAATATTGCATTGAGCATATTATCAAAGAAGATTTTGGCGCGGAAACTTTTACATTTTCGGATGAAGTAGTTTAGAAACTTTCCGTTAAGAATAAATTATTTTAACTAAATCATTCCTTATTTCACCTTCAACTGAAAATTTTACTAATTAAAAATTAAGATTAGTAAATTATTAACCAATTCGATACTACGCTTTTATTTTATAAACTTATACAATATGTTTGCTACATGATTTTAATTAATCATTACAAATAACTTAAAAACCGATAGCGATGTGTGGAATTGTATGTTTATTTGATGCGAAACAAAAGACTGATGATTTAAGACCTCAGGTTTTAGAAATGTCTAAAAAAATCCGTCACCGAGGTCCGGATTGGAGTGGAATTTTTCAAAATGAAAAAGTAATTTTCTCGCATGAACGTTTGGCGATCGTGGATCCAACTTCTGGAAAACAACCATTATTTTCGAAAGACAAAAAAATAGTTTTAGCCATAAACGGTGAAATTTACAATCATCGAGAACTGCGAAAAGAATTTCCAAATTATGACTTTCA
Organism: Flavobacteriales bacterium; assembly: GCA_038242555.1. Lineage (GTDB taxonomy): Bacteria > Bacteroidota > Bacteroidia > Flavobacteriales > Weeksellaceae > Kaistella. Next base: position 7,273 of record JBBSRZ010000044.1, read on the forward strand.
AACAGAATCCGATTGCGAAGTGATCATTCCACTGTTTCAGAAGTACGGAAAAAACTTCGTCGATAAATTAAATGGAATTTTTGCATTCGCTATTTATGATATTGAAAACGATATTTATATGATCGCTCGCGATCACATGGGAATTTGTCCTTTATATCAAGGCTGGGACAAAAACGGAAGTTATTACATCGCCTCAGAATTAAAAGCATTGGAAGGAGTTTGCAAATCCATCGAAACGTTTTTCCCAGGACATCTTTTATTCAGTTTAGATGGCTACGAAATGCAACAATGGTATCAGAGAGACTGGGAAGATTACGAAAATGTAAAAGATAACTCAACAGATATTAAAGTTTTAAGAAAAGCCTTAGAAGATGCAGTGCATCGGCAATTGATGAGTGATGTTCCTTACGGCGTTTTACTTTCTGGAGGTTTAGATTCATCGATTATTTCGGCTGTAACAGCCAAATACGCCAGAAACAGAATTGAAAGTGGCGACACGCAAGAAGCATGGTATCCTAGATTGCATAGTTTCGCAATTGGTTTAGAAGGAAGTCCGGATTTAATTGCGGCCCAAAAAGCAGCCGAACATATTGGCTCTATTCATCATGAAGATCATTTCACGGTACAAGAAGGGTTAGATGCGGTTCGCGATGTCATTTATCATTTAGAAACGTATGATGTGACCACCATTCGTGCCTCCACGCCAATGTATTTATTAGCCAGAGTCATTAAATCAATGGGAATAAAAATGGTTCTTTCTGGAGAAGGAAGTGATGAAATATTTGGCGGATATCTCTATTTTCACAAAGCACCAAACGCGAGAGAATTCCATGAAGAAAATGTTCGGAAACTAAGTAAACTTCATCTGTACGATTGTTTGCGAGCCAACAAAGCCTTGATGAGTTGGGGAATTGAAGGTCGCGTTCCGTTTTTAGATAAAGAATGTATGGATGTTGCCATGCGTATTAATCCGAAAGATAGAATGGTTAGTGCGCACGAACCACGAATCGAAAAATGGGTTTTGCGAAAAGCATTTGAAGATCTTTTACCAGAAAGTATTACGTGGCGACAAAAAGAACAATTTTCGGACGGCGTCGGATATTCCTGGATTGACTCTCTTAAGGAAGTTGCAGAAAATGAAGTAAGCGATGAAATGATGACCAACTCGAAGTTCCGCTTTCCATTGAACACGCCTCAAAACAAAGAAGAATACCGCTACCGTACGATTTTCGAAGAACATTTCCCGAGTGAAACTGCTGCTGCGACCGTTCCTTCAGTTCCGTCGGTTGCTTGTTCTACCCCAATCGCGTTGCAATGGGATGAAGCCTTCAAAAACGCCAACGATCCAAGTGGGCGATCTGTAATTTCGGTACACGAAGATTCGTATTAGTATTGAAATATCTGCAGATCGCGCTGCGGATACTTTTTTGCAAAAGATACTGTCGATGAAAGAATTTTATAAAGATTTATACGATGGCAATGCCTTTGATGTCAGTTACGCTAAATTTGCCGAATGCCGATAAACGCTTCTCCATCTGTTAAAAAATTCCTTCCCATTATTCTTGCGGTTTCCATCTTTATGCAGATGTTAGATTCTACGATTCTTAACACTTCTTTGCCATCGATCGCGAAGGATTTAAATGAATCTCCTCTAAATATGCAGAACGCGATCATCAGTTACGTTTTGACATTGGCGTTATTTATGCCGGTGAGTGGATTCTTAGCAGATAAATTCGGAACGCGCAAAATATTTATTATTTCCTTATTTATATTCAGTCTCGGTTCTGTTTTTTGTGCGTTGTCACAAGATTTATCACAACTCGTAATGTCGAGAGTCATACAAGGACTTGGCGGAAGTTTGATGACACCCGTGGGAAGATTGGCGCTGATAAAAACCTTTGAAAAGAATGCCTTGGTAAAAGCGATGAACTTCGCGATTATCCCCGCTTTAATCGGCCCGATCCTGGGACCATTGGTCGGTGGCTATATGGTTGATTATCTTTCCTGGCACTGGATCTTCTTAATTAATATTCCTTTCGGATTATTAGGAATTCTACTAAGTTTAAAATATATGCCCGACTATCGAGCGACTAAAATTAAATTTGATTTAAAGGGCTTTTTAATATTTGCGTCCGCATCACTTCTACTTTCAATATCTCTCGAATTATTTGGAAATACCAGACATACCACGCCCATTTTATTGATTTTCATCTCAGGATTCCTGATGATCTATTACTATTACAAACATGCGCAGAAAGTTAAAAATCCCATTTTCCCTTTAAACTTATTTCAGGTGAGAACTTTCAGAGTTGGAATTGTAGGGAATTTAGCGACGCGTTTGGGAATTAGTTCAATTCCGCTTTTATTACCACTGATGATTCAGATCTCTTACGGAGAAAGTGCGGTGGTTTCGGGATGGATTGTGGCGCCGATGGCATTAACAGCGATGTTAGGGAAATCATTTGTCATTAAAATTCTCGACTTTTTTGGATACCGTAAAACTTTGATGGTCAATACCTTCATCATTGGAATTCTGATTGCTTGTTTAGGGATTCCGGGCATTAACACATCTATTTATTGGTTTATTCCGATCATCGCAGTTCTTGGATTTTTTAACTCCATTCAATTTACCTCGATGAATACAATTGCCATCGCAGATTTACGAGAAGTCCACACAAGCAGCGGGAATTCATTGTTAGCCGTGAATCAGCAACTTGCAGTAGGATTTGGTATCGCGATCGGTTTAATTGTTTTGAAAACATTTGAAAGCAACCTATCAATTGGAGGTGCAGATACGCATTCAGCCTTCCGCTACACCTTTTACGTGGTAGGATTGTTGACCGTAGTTACAGGAATTGTTTTTAGAAGATTACATTCTAAAGATGGAGACAATATGAAATCCCAGATTTCTTAAATCATTTTTCATATTTTTTTTAAATAAGGATCTTTCTAACTTATCTTATATCAATATAATTCAGACATTTCTGCGCTAAATTTGTAATCATTAAATCAATAAAAAGATGGCAACTAAAAAAGTAGAAATTGTAGTACCACCAAGACCTGCTCATTTTGTTGGCGATGGCTTTCGGGTGCATAATTTTATTCCCAGCGTTAATGGATTAGAGATGAAAAGAATGGATCCTTTTATCATGTTGGATTATAATTCTAAATTTAATTTTGGTCCGACGTCGATTCCAAAAGGAGTTGGTGTACATCCGCATCGTGGATTTGAAACGGTAACGATCGCTTATCAAGGTAAAATTGAACATCATGATTCTGCTGGTGGTGGTGGAATTATTGGTCAGGGCGACGTGCAGTGGATGACGGCGGCTTCTGGAGTTCTTCACAAAGAATTCCACGAAACAGGTTGGGCGAAAGAAGGTGGAATATTTCAAATGGTTCAGTTGTGGGTGAATCTTCCGGCACAATATAAAATGAGCGCTCCACAATATCAGGCCGTTGCCAATTCGAAAATAGAAAAGATCGATTTAGGAGAAAATGGTTTTATCGAATTGATCGCTGGAAATTACCAAGATCGAAAAGGTCCAGCCACAACTTTTAGTGAAGTTCATTTGATGAATGCGAAATTGAATTCAGGTGGCAAAGCAGAATTTAATTTTCCGGCAACCTTCAATACGGCAGCAATAGTTATCGAAGGAAGCATTACCGTTAATGGTTCTGAAAAAGTTCCAACGGATCATTTTGTAATGTTCGAAAATGAAGGTGAACAATTTACTATTGAAGCATCTGAACAAAGTATCGTCTTGATATTAAGTGGCGAACCTTTGAATGAACCAATTGTTCCGCACGGCCCATTTGTGATGAATACTAAAGAAGAGATTCATCAGGCTTTTGATGATTATAATAACGGCAAATTTGGGTTTTTAGAAGATTAGAATCATACAAATAACATATTGTTTATGTGTTTTATATAATTAATGATACTTTTATGATATGAAAATTGATCAACCATGAGCAAAGAAAGATTACAGGCCTTCAGTGATGGCGTTCTCGCCATTATTATTACGATCATGGTTTTGCAGTTCAAAACTCCGGAAGGAGCAACTTTCAATAATTTGAAACCAATGCTTTATATATTTCCGTCTTATGTTTTCAGTTTTATATTTGTAGGCATTTACTGGAATAATCACCACCATTTGTTTCAGGCGATTGAGAAAGTCAATGGAAAAATAATGTGGGCAAATCTTTTTTTACTATTCTGGATCTCTCTGCTTCCTTTTGCAACATCTTGGATCGGTGAACATAATTTCGCAGAAAACCCGGTTGCATTGTATGGATTCGTGTTATTAATGTGTGGAGTAGCTTTCAATATCTTAGAACATCTTTGTATTGGGAATGAAGGAAAAGACTCGACCCTCGCAAATGCTCTGAGTTCAAGATTAAAGGAGAAGTTATCGATCGCAATTTATATCGCAGGAATTGGTTTCTCTTTTGTGTATCCGATTGTTTCCGTAATTTTATACGTGGTATCTGCACTGATGTGGATCATTCCTGACTTAAGAATAGAAGAAAAACTTAATTAAAATACGAATATTATGGCAGAAGTAAAGAAAAATGAAAATAGTTTCGAAGTTTATCAGGATGATAAAAGTGTCGGAATAATGGAATTTCAGGAAAAAGAAAACGGTGTGTTGGATATTACGCATACTGAAGTTGACAAAGAGCAAAGTGGTAAAGGTTTAGGTCGCAATTTAGTCGATGCAGCAGTTGATTATGCACGGAAAGAAGGAAAAAAATTAACGGCAACCTGTTCTTATGCGAAGTCTGTTTTAGATAAAGACAGCAGCGTAAAAGATGTCTATGTAGATTAAAATTAAAAACCGAAAATAAAGAATTATGACAAACATTGAAAGATCAGAAAAAGAAATGAATGGTCGCTGGACACTTTCCAAAGATGGTAAAGAAGTTGGCAAAATGCAATATCGATGGTTGAGCGATTCGAAATTCGATATATTTAGAACCGACGTTGATAAGGAATATGAAGGCGAAGGTTATGGCATGGATTTGCTTAATGCGGCTGTAAAATTTGCCAGAGAATATAAAAAGAAGATAAGCGCCACTTCAAGTTTTGCCAAAGATATTTTTGAAAGTGACGCCAGTTTTACTGATGTTTACGAAAAAAACTAACAATTTAAAAAGGAACACTTTCACTGGAGATTTCATTTTAAAATAAAAAAATAATAACATAACCTTTCAGATTAAACTGAAAGGTTTTTGTTATCTACCACTTCAAAGAAGCTGCAATCTGCGCCCCGGATTGAACGGTTTGTTTGAGCTCTTTTTTTGGTGGCAGCCGAGTTTGCAAAAACGAGATTGCCGGCAAAAAAAAGCGAGCAGTGAAAGCCGGATAAAGGCGCCCAAATCATAGCAAAAAAAACTATATTTGTCAGAATTTTAAAATAATTTCTATGAATCCGATCGTGTTGCTGTTGATTATTGTTGCTTATTTTGGACTTTTACTTTGGGTCGCGTACCGTACCGGAAAAGGCAGTAACAACGAAAGTTTTTTTATTGGAAACCGAAAAAGCAACTGGATGCTCGTGGCATTTGGAATGATCGGAACTTCACTTTCGGGCGTAACTTTTGTCTCGGTGCCAGGTGCAGTTGGCGCGGATAAATTTCATTATTTACAGATTACGATTGGCTATTTGATCGGCTATATTGTCATTGCTTATATTCTTTTGCCGCTTTATTACCGCTTGAAATTAACCTCAATCTACGGTTATCTTCAACATCGGATGGGTCAACTTTCCTATAAATCCGGTGCTTGGATTTTCATCGTTTCACGTTTAGTTGGTGCGACCGCCAGGTTATATTTGGTGGTAAATATTTTGCAACTCGCAATCTTGGATAGTTTAGGCGTTCCTTTTATCGTAACAACCTTGGTGATTTTGCTGATGATTATTTTATATACCTACGAAGGCGGTGTAAAAACAATTGTGTGGACGGATACTTTGCAAACGACGTGTATGCTTTTGGGTCTGATTATTTGTTCTGTTTATATGATGGATCATCTGGATCTGGGCTTTATGGAAAGTATTTCTGAGATGAACAGATTGGGTTATACTGAAGTTTTTAATACTGATGTCGACAGCAAAGCTTTCTTTTTTAAGCAAATCTTGGCCGGTGCTTTTATTACGATTACGATGACCGGAATTGATCAGGAAATGATGCAGAAATCACTTTCTGTGACGAGATTGAAAGATTCGCAGAAAAATATGGTCACGCTCGGTTTTATTTTAGTCGTGGTGATTTCTATGTTTTTATTTATGGGCGGACTTCTTCACCTGTACGGAAATACTGAACATGTGGTAAGTTCTGGCGATCAATTATTCCCGGACATTGCGCTGAATCACATGCCGCCGTTTATTTCCATTATATTTATTATTGCTTTAATTTCCGCGCTTTTCCCTAGTGCAGATGGAGCGATGACGGCCTTAACTTCCTCCTTGTGTATTGATATTTTTGGGCTGCGAGAAAAACCGATTTCGCAGAAAGAACAGGAGAAATTCCGAAAAAGAATTCACTTGGTTGTGGCTGCAGCGTTTTTGGTCATGGTCATCATTTTTAAATTGATCAATGACAATTCGATGATTGGTTTGATTCTGAAAATGGCCGGATTTACCTACGGACCTTTACTCGGACTATTTGCGTTTGGAATTTTCACCAAGTTCCAAGTGAAGGACAAATGGGTTCCTTATGTTTGTATTGCCTCTCCACTTATTTCGTTTTTAATCGATAAGTACCAAGAAACATTTTTTGGTGACTTTAAAATTGGATTAGAGTTGTTAATTATCAATGGTTTAATCACGTTCTTCGGATTGTGGTTGATTCGGAAGAAATAAACTTTAGAAAATTCTTAAATTAAATTAGAGCTTTTTAACCTTGTCAAGGTTCACAACCTTGACAAGGTTAGGAACCACTTTTAAAAAAAACAAATGGATACCAGACTAACTTCCATCAAACCAGATTCTTTTTATCAAATTGAAACGCCTAATTAATTTGTATCTCAAATAAAAGTTTAAACTTAATTAACCTTGACAAGGTTTAGAACCTTGACAAGGTTGTTCGAAATCATACAGATAAAAATGGATATCAGATTAACTTCTCTCGAACCAGATTCTTTTTATCACATTTATAATCGTGGAATAAATGGCGAAATCATCTTTAAAACTGAACGGAACTATCTGTTTTTTCTAAATAAAATAAAGATCAATTTGCTTAGCGTCTGCGATATTTACGCTTACTGCTTGATGCCAAATCATTTTCATTTGTTAGTCAGAATTAAATCTGACACTGACTTGCAAAACCTTGTCAAGGTTCTGAACCTTGACAAGGTTGAAGGGTTGTATTCCCCGCAACATATCTTTTCTAAACAATTTGCAAGGATTTTCAACTCATACTCCCAAGCATTTAACAAAGAAAATAATCGTCACGGTGCTTTAATCGAATCACCATTTAAGAGAAAGCTTATTTCGTCTGAGGATTACTTAAGACGCTGCATTATATACATCCATCAAAATCCTAATTCAGAAGATTATAAAAACTTTTTATATTCTTCCTATAAAACTATTTTAAGCGACGGAACTACTTCCCTGCGAAGAAATGAAGTGATTGACTTGTTCGGCGGTGTTGATAACTTCATATTATGCCACAACAAAGAATCCGATTATCAATTTTGATAAACTCTTTTAACTTAGTTTAACCTTTATAAGGTTTGCTGCACCAGTAATTGCAATGTATTTCTGTAGCAGTTCATAATTTCCAATTATTTGGAAATAGGAACGATTGATATTCTTAGTATACTTATTTCATCTATTAAAATTCAATTTAGATCTGAAATATAACACCTCTCTTGCAATTGGTGCAACTCCGTTTACTCGATCTAAAAAGTATTAATCCAAAAAATATTGAAAATGAAAAACATTGCAAAAATAATGACTTTATTACTATGCTCTTCTGTCCTCTTTCTTGCGGTCAACTGTAAGAACGAAAGCAACACTGTACAGGAAGCAAGTACTACCTCATCGGAAAGCGGCTGCTTTGTGGAACTATTTGATGGCGATAATTACACAGATGATCAAATTAAAATTGAAGGTCCCGCAGAATACACCGACTTAAAAAATCTACCAGGTTCTAAAAAGGACTGGACAGATGAAGCTGATTCCTTTAAATCCGGAAAGAACACGACCGTTACTTTCTATACCAAGACCGGTTTTCAAGGTGATTCCATTACCTATAAAGGTGGAGAAAACAAACCCTCTATGGATGAGCCAAGTTCAATGAAAATTAAATGCAATTAATTTAAAAGCACTAAGCCATTAATTATACGCCATAAAATCCCGCCACGAAAAGCGGGATTTTTCCTGTCCCCAAACCATCAAAAAATTTGTAAATTCGCTCTCTAATAAATCAACAATAATGAGTAAATCTACTGAAGAGCTGAAATCTCTTACCACACAGATTAGAAGAGACATTTTACGAATGGTACACGCCGTAAATTCCGGACATCCTGGCGGAAGTTTAGGCTGCACCGAATTCTTCACCGCCCTTTACGGTAAAGTGATGAACTACAAATTACCGTTCACCATGGCAGGAAAAAATGAAGATCTTTTCTTTCTATCCAACGGACATATTTCACCGGTCTTCTACTCCACTTTAGCGAGATTCGATTTCTTTCCAGTTGCAGAATTGGCGACGTTTAGAAAATTGGGAACCAGATTACAAGGACATCCAACAACGCATGACGGTTTACCTGGGATTCGTGTTGCTTCAGGTTCTTTGGGTCAGGGCTTATCTGTGGCGATTGGCGCTGCTTTAGGTAAAAAACTAGATGGCGATGACAGTTTGATTTATACATTACAAGGTGATGGCGAACTTCAGGAAGGTCAAAACTGGGAAGCATTTATGTATGCGGCCGCGAAAAAAGTAGATAATATTATTGCGACCATTGATTATAACGGACGTCAGATCGATGGTGATACCGACGATGTTTTAGACTTAGGAGATTTACACGCAAAAATGGAAGCGTTTGGCTGGATCGTTTTAAACGAAAAAAACGGGAACGATTTAGAAGCCGTTATCGGGATTTTAGAAAGAGCAAAAACAGAAACCGGACAAGGAAAACCAGTTTGTATTTTATTGCATACCGAAATGGGCTTCGGCGTAGATTATATGGTAGGAACGCACGCGTGGCACGGAAAAGCACCGAGTGACGAACAACTAGATACGGCATTTAAACAATTATATTTAGAAGCACCGACGGATTATTAATTTATTTTGGGCAGCAAATTCCGTCCTCCGTTCCCGCTTTTTTAACTGTTACCTTCGACAGGCTCAGGCAACAATTAAAAAGAGCTCCACTCAGGCCGGGCTGCGGATTAGTTAAGCTAACAAAAATCTAAATTAAAATTGTCCTAAACAGTAGGAATTTAATCCTTTGTGATCTTTGCTAAGTGAAACGGCTTTGTGAACTTAAAAGCACAGGAAAACCAACAAATTTGTACAGAAAACTTTGCGCCCTCTGCGTTAAAAATTTTTTTTAGTTTAAATACAGAAATATTAAAATTCGAAGAAATTCGAGAAATCAAAACATCTCATGAAATATACTTATACAGAACAAAAAGATACCAGAAGCGGATTCGGCGCTGGATTAGCAGAACTTGCAGACACCAACCCTAATGTAGTTGCACTTTGTGCAGACCTCATCGGTTCTTTGAAAATGGAAAAATTCATAGAAAAAGCACCAGAACGTTTTTTCCAGATCGGAATTGCAGAAGCCAACATGATGGGAATTGCCGCCGGTTTAACCATTAACGGAAAAATCCCATTTACCGGAACTTTCGCCAACTTTTCAACCGGAAGAGTGTACGATCAAATTCGTCAGTCGATCGCTTATTCCAATAAAAATGTAAAGATCTGTGCGTCGCATGCTGGCTTAACTTTGGGAGAAGATGGCGCAACGCATCAAATTTTAGAAGACATCGGTATGATGAAAATGCTTCCCGGAATGACCGTGATCAATACTTGTGATTACAATCAAACTAAAGCAGCAACTCTTGCCATTGCAGATTATGAAGGACCGGTTTATTTAAGATTCGGACGACCAGTTGTTCCTGTATTTATTCCAGAAGATATGCCGTTTGTAATTGGAAAAGGAATTATGCTTCAGGAAGGAACTGATGTTACGATCGTAGCAACCGGACATTTAGTTTGGGAATCTTTATTGGCTGCAGAAGAATTAGAGAAAGAAGGTATTTCTTGTGAAGTGATTAATATTCACACCATCAAACCTTTAGATGAAGAAATCATTTTGAAGTCTGTGGAAAAAACCGGAAGAGTTGTTACTGCCGAAGAACACAATTACATTGGCGGTTTAGGAGAATCTATTGCAGGAATGTTATCTAGAAAAAGACCAACCATTCAGGAATTCGTAGCGGTCAACGATACTTTTGGAGAATCTGCAACTCCCGCAGAATTAATGAAAAAATACGGAATTGATTCTGATGCGGTGACAACAGCGGTGAAGCGAATTATGGAAAGATAATTTCAAAAAGACGAAAAGATGATAGATCGCTTCGTTTTTAGAAAAAAGACCAATCCACTGATTATTTCAGTGGATTTATTTTGTAAAAACATTTCCTGTTTTATAAACTTTTTGATAGCATTTCAAAACTGCTTCACTTTTTTCATTTCCATACTTTTCTACGAATTTCCACAACAATTTTTTGAAGTTTAAAAACTATCTTAGCAAAAGAAACGCAACTATCCAACAGGAAATGGTAATTAAAGAACTGAAACCCAGAAAAGCACTCAACAAAGCTTTCCTTAAAGTAAAACCCAACCGAACTGAAATTGAAGCCTTCAAGGAAAATCTCATTCAGTTACTAGACCGGACCAACGACACGGAATCAGAGGAATTTCATAAAAATCTGGTCATTGATTTTTTAAAGAAAACCTATTATGAACCGAATCATTTCATAAACACCAAAGGAAGAAACGATCTGGTAATTCATAACGGAAACACGGCGAAAACTTCGGTTGGAGTAATTATTGAAGCTAAAAAACCGACGAACAGAGCCGAAATGATCACGACCAAAAAACTGAATGTAAAAGCGTTTCAGGAATTGGTTTTATACTATTTACGGGAAAGAATTACCCACAAAAATCTGGAAGTCAAATATTTAATTGCCACCAATATCAACTAATGGTTTATTTTCGACGCCACTATTTTCGACCGACTCTTCGCGCAAAATAAAACCTTCGTTAAGCAATTTACCGATTTTGAAGGTGGAAGATTAGCCGACACAAAAACAGATTTTTTCTACAGACAAATCGCAGAACCTTTCATCGCTGGTTTGGAAACGGAAATCGAATTTACCTACTTCAATTTACAGGATTATCAAAATCCACTTCGGAATGCAGATAAAAAAGATGACAATCAACTCATCGCTTTATTTAAATTATTATCTGCGGAACATCTGCTGAAACTTCCTTTTACCAATGACAGCAATAGTTTAGACAAAAGATTTTACACAGAATTACTGCATATTATCGGTTTAAGGGAAACCAAAGAAGGCAGCAAAAAACTCATCCAGAGAAATAAAGAAGGCGAAAGAAATTCCGGCAGTATTCTGGAAGATGCCATTATTCAACTCGATAGTTTAGATAAATTGACGCGCTTAGAAAAACCAAGTCAATTCGGGAAAACGCAGGAAGAACGCTTGTTTAACGTCGGTCTAGAGCTTTCAATTACGTGGATCAACCGGATTTTATTTCTGAAATTATTAGAAGCGCAACTCATAACGTATCACAGATTCGACAAGCTCACTGCCAGTAAAGGTGACAAATCGTATTCGTTTTTAAACTTCGAGAAGATTAAAAATTATGATGATCTGAACAGTTTGTTTTTTCAGGTTTTAGCGCGTAAACAGGAGGAAAGAAATGACGATGTAAAAAAAGCTTTCGAAAAAGTTCCTTACTTGAACAGTTCCCTTTTTGAACCGACAGAAATTGAGCAACTCACTTTATTCATCAGCAATTTAAAAGACGACAAATCGATTCCCGTCCTTTCTTCTACCGTTCTAAAAAATGATCAAGGGAAAAAACGCACCGGAACTTTAACCACTTTAGAATATTTATTTGATTTTTTAAATGCCTACGATTTTGCAAGTGAAGGTTCCGAAGACATTCAGGAAGACAATAAATCCTTGATTAACGCCTCTGTTTTGGGCTTGATTTTCGAGAAGATCAATGGCTACAAAGACGGTTCTTTCTTCACACCCGGTTTTATCACGATGTATATGTGTCGCGAAACCATTCGAAAATCCGTGGTTCAAAAATTTAATGAAACCAAAAACTGGACGTGTACTACGATTGAAGAAATATACGACAAAATTGAAGATCGGCAAGAAGCAAATACCATTGTAAACAGTCTGAAAATCTGTGATCCTGCCGTGGGTTCCGGACATTTTCTGGTCTCGTCTTTAAATGAAATGATTGCCGTAAAAAGTGATTTAAAAATTCTGCAAGATCGAGCTGGAAAACGGTTAAAAGAATATCATGTCGAAGTGGTAAATGATGAATTGATTGTAATTGATGAAGAAGATGAATTATTCGAATATAAACCGACCAACAGAGAAAGTCAGCGCATTCAGGAGACGCTTTTCCATGAGAAGCAAACCATTATTGAGAATTGTCTTTTCGGCGTAGATATTAATCCAAATTCTGTGAAAATTTGCCGACTAAGATTGTGGATCGAGTTGTTGAAAAACGCCTATTATAAAAATCCAACGGAACT
>JBBSRZ010000045.1:0-19721 GCA_038242555.1 Flavobacteriales bacterium
CAACATTTTCAGGTTTTAATAAATCCTTTAAAGCACCTGAGGGAAGTTTATCAAACGCCTCATTAGTTGGTGCGAATACGGTGAAAGGTCCTGCATTACTAAGCGATCTCGCTAAGCCTGCTGCTTGAACTCCTTTTACTAAAGTTGATAAGTCGGGATTGCTGACGGCCAATTTTACGATATCTGGCGCACTGTCATTATCGACTACTGCTTCTTGTCCACCAACTGAAGTCGGTTCAATTCCTGCAGATTCGGTAGTTGTAGTTTCTGCGGCTGTTTCGCTCTTTTCACAAGAAGATAATGCAAGTGCAAAAACTGCAAGCATCATGATTGATTTTTTCATAGCGTTTATTTTATTTGTTAATTTTTTAAGAATCGTTGAGGTAATCGTTCCCTTTTTGATGAGATAAAATTAAGCTGAAATAGGGCAGAAAAGGTATGACTGTAATCACATTAGTACCTATAAATAAGTGAGTTATATCATTATTCGCTCTGCAACGTTATTACCAAATTAGAGGTCTTTTTTGTTGAACATGATGAGCGACCAGAGAAAAGGAACCATCGTCCAAATCGCTAAGATGATAATTGAAATAATCATTCCGCCACCAGATCCAAACACCATTCTAAAAATTGCGCCTGCTTGACCTAACATTGCAGCCACATCTAATTGTAGTAGTACAAAAATTCGTGATAAACCGATCGGATTAACTGCGGCGACTGTCGCCATTATTCCTTCTATCGGATAATCCGCAAACTGGAACATTAAAACCAATAAAATTCCGTCGTAAATAATCGCAAAGAACATCCAGATGAAAATGGAAACTCCAATTCCTTTCGCACGATCACGACTGAAGATCGCCGCTAACATTGCCAAAGAAGTAAAGATAATCGACAGAAATATTCCCGTGATTAGAAGAGAAGCGCCCGTGTCGATGGAAGTATATAGAACTATTGGAATTCCACAACCGATGAGAAAGGCTAATATTAAAGCAGATGAAAGCCCGAGAAATAAATTGAACCAAACTTTTCCACGAGGGACCGGTTGGCTGAGAAGTAATTCTATAAACTGACTGCTGTTATAGACGTAAATCGTCGAGAAAATAATACTTACTAGTGGAACAACCAACAAGACAACATTAAGCAAACTGAGCGTTGCTTTGGTGTAATTGTCATCAAGACCTAAAACAGACCAGGAAATAATGAAAAGTAAGATGGTGTAAAGAATGACGATTTTATTTTTTAAAATATCGAATAAGATAAAGCGCGCTATTTTGTTCATTTTTTCATGGCTTTTAAAATGGAAATAATTCCGTCGGAGATCTTTTGCGTATTCGTTTCTTTTTTCAAATCTTCTACAGATTGATGAACAACTACTTTGCCTTCGTTCATAAAGACGATTTCCGTTATAATATCATCCAGTTCACTAAGAAGGTGAGAGGTAATAATAATTAATTTTCCTTTGTTTTTTTCTTTAATGATTTTATTCTTGAGAATCTCTGTCGCTAAAGGATCAAGTCCGGCCGTAGGTTCATCAAGAATGATGACTTTAGGATTAAACAGAAACGCTAGAACAGCACTTACTTTCTGAGTTGTTCCGCCGGAAAGGGTCCGCATTTTCTTACTGTAAATATTTTCTAATTCGAAAGCTTCCAATAATTCGGTGTCAAGATTGTCGCCGCTGCTTTTCCGCGTGTCTTTAATCATTTTAATGGTTTCCTGAATCGTCATATTTTCAGGATAACGACCGATCTGCGGCATATAACCAATGTTTTCACGGTATTTGTAATCGTCTTTTACACTTTTACCATCAACCAGAATATCCCCATCTTCAATTACATTTAAGCCCAAAATACATTTAATCATGGTGGTTTTCCCACAGCCATTTGGCCCAATTAAGGCAATAGAATGGCCATTTTGGAAAGATAAACTAACGTCATCTAGCGCGGTAAATTTTTGGAATTTTTTAGTTAAGTTTTGAATTTCAATCATATCTCTGAGATGTTTTCAGCAACATCAACTTTCATTAATTTTATTTAAATAGTGGAGTTGAAACGTAAGGAGAAATAAGATATTCTATATTTCGATCCGTTTCATGCGCGGTTGATCATCCACAAAACTTTCAGGCGTAAGACTCGGAATTATCTTTTCAGTACGATCTAACATATCGATTAAGAAACTTCGAAAGAGTAACATCACGGAAGGATTAAGTTCTACCAATACAGAATATAAACTTAAAGGGTGAAATGGCACATCGCCAATTTTATCTTTGTCGAGGTCATACCCTTCATATTTGTCCCAATAATTAAAACGGAAATCATTCATTACGATGGTTCCATTGGTACTAACATCAAAAGTATTGTTGATGAAGTTATTGGTATATACCTTATTCTCCATGCAGTTAGAATTAATCTTGATCGCCCAACCGTTATCTTCGAATTGGTTGTTGTAAAAATCGATTTTTGTGGCACCGTCAGCGAAAATGGCAGTAGTATTATTTTGGAATGTGTTGCCTTTAATTTTACTGTAAGAAATTTCTTTTAATAATAAACCGAAAACGCTATCGCCCCAGTTATTAATAAATTTATTGTTGTACATACTTACGTTCATTGCGTACATCACTGCAACCCCTGCTTCATTGCTATCAAAAACATTGGAGGTGTAAACGCTGTCGTTAGAGAACATAAAATGTAAACCGTACCGAAGATTATGTCGAGATAAATTATGGTAAATAAAACATTTTTCATTCTTCTCAAGGTAAATTCCGTCTTTGTGTCCAGTAATATAATTGTTTTTCACCCAGATTTCTCGACTTCCTAGAAGGTGAATTCCGTCACCGATGTTTTCTTCAGAAGTTCCGCGATTGGTGGTGATCTTATTATTACTGATTAGACAACGTAAGCCTCGCTGAACATATATTCCGTGATGATTGTTTTCGAAAATGTTATTATCAATCACCGAATCGGCGCTGGTATAAATATGAACGGCTGCAACGGATCTAATCTCGTCTCGACCACTATTAATCAATTTAAAACCTCTTAAAACAATATTGTTTGCTCGGATCGCTACAATTTCTCCATCAAGATTTCCATCTAAAACAGGTCGGTCAATTCCGATTAAGGTTAGGGGTTTATCAAGGGTAATCATTCCTTCTCGATACATTCCTTTATAGACGAAAATAGTATCGCCGCTTTGTGCTGCGGCGACTGCTTGTTGTACAGTTTTATACTGTTCATTTTTACCGACTTTTAAAACTGCGGAAAACGCAAAAATCGGTAAAAGTAAAAACAGGAAGTAAGATAATTTATTTCTCATGCTTTATCCTCAATCCAAATGAATTGTCACTTGCGAATGAGTTTAAAATTAAGGTTGTACAGTTGCTTCTAATTCAATGGCTGCTTTCTCGGCTTCCGCTTTATCTTTAAATGCTTGGCTATTTCCGCCCATTGGACTTTTAATCAAACCACCTTTAATAAAAGTTAATGTACTGGTTTCATTGAATTCTCCGCTTGGGAAATCTGCAGCATATGTTGTAGCATTTACGGTTGATTCTGCATTAGAATTTTCGTAATCTTTCAAACAACTTACATCATCAAATTTATAAGCGCGTCCTTTTTCCGTAATTAATTGCGTCGCATACTTTGGATCGGTAATGGTCATTTTACAATTATCGCATTGGTCTTTACCAACTGCAATTTCCTGAGGACCGCTTTGAGCACAAGCAGCCAAAATAAGTAAACCACTCGAAGCCAATAATTTTCCTAATAATTTCATGTTCTATAATTTTTAATAATTAGACAAATGGAATCGAAATTAAACTGCTTTTTTTGCATTTTTAAATTCGATAAATGCTAAGATAAACAAAATAACACCGGCTGCAATCATTATCACGCCACCGATATTAGGATAAGACCATACTTCAAAATTAAGAAGTTGCTTGTAGCCAAAAAGTGGTGGTTGATAAGACATTCCAGGTACAATGATCGCTGCGCGTGGATCAAGGTTATGACCATAATCGTATAACCATCTCCAGAAATCAAACACGAATCCGACCCCAAAAAGCAGGAATATACTGGTCAGGATGTAGAGAAGTTTTCGACGATTTAGAAAGGCAGTCAAAAAACACGATATCGCAAAAAATCCAAGTGCATAAGGCAATATTGTAAATTCCCAGAACTCATCAGCATGAATTTCTTTCATTCCGATATAGTGGTTCAAACCATTAATGATCTCATATTCGCCGGAAACTTTATCTGAATGAATGAACATGGATAAACCTTCTGGATATTGCGGCGCACTTAAATAGATGGACCAGATGGGAACAAAAATCGCTACGATCAAACCGATACCGAGCACAGCAAGCAGGATTTTGGTTATTTTGTATAAAGGTTTTGTTTTCATTTTAATATTTTTAGGTGATAAAAGAGTATGATTCTTTGAGTAAAGTTCGGTAAATTTTCCCCACTTGCTTTGTAATTTATGTTACAAAATGACATGAATCATAAAAAGAAAAAAGGGCAGTAAAAACTGCCCCTTTGTTATAATCAATTATTTGGTTTCACCTTGTTTTACTGGGCTTTGAGCATTATCCTTTTTATTATTCAATGAATAAATAAGAGGAGTGTTGCTGCCTGCTGGTGATACTCGTACATATCCCGACATCTCCTGGTGTAAGGCAGAACAGAAGTCTGTACAATACATCGGGTACATTCCTGGTTTTAACGGAACCCATTTCAGGGTACTGGTTTCTCCTGGCATGATCAGTAGTTCCGCATTTTGCGCTCCTTTGATCGCAAATCCATGAGGTACATCCCAATCTTGCTCTAGATTCGTAACGTGGAAGTAAACTTCGTCACCAACTCTAACTCCTTCGATATTATCTGGTGCAAAGTGGGAACGGATTGATGTCATGTAAACATGAATTTTATTTCCTTCTCGTACTACTTTACTTTCACCTTCACCTCGAGTTATATATTTATGCTTGTTGTCTTCTAATTTATAGAATTTAACCTGGTTTTTCGTGAACAATTCAGCTGGTCCTGCTTGTGCGTAGTGAGGCTCACCAATTGTTGGAAAGTCGAGGAGTAATTTCATTTTATCTCCAGTAATGTCAAACAGTTGAGCAGATTGCGCCAATTCTGGACCTGTTGGTAAATATCTGTCTTTCGTAATTTTGTTATACGCTACTAAATATTTTCCGTAAGGTTTTTTAGTATCTCCTCCTACTACCATAAGGTGACCTGTAGAATAGAAAGTAGGCGTTCTGTCTAAAACTTTACAAGTTTCAATATCCCATTTCACGATTTCTGAAGAAACGAACATGGAGGTATAGGCATTTCCTTTTCCATCAAACTCAGTATGCAATGGTCCTAAACCTGGTTTTTGAACTTCACCGTGTAATACTGATTCATATTTAAGAATTGGAATTCCATCAAATTCACCTGAGAAATCTTTCTTTTCAATAGCTTTCATTAATTTATCAAAGCTGAATACAGGAATCAAAGCTGCCAATTTTCCAGAACCAATAATATATTCTCCTGTTGGGTCGATATCACAACCGTGTGGAGATTTTGGACAAGGAATCAAATAACAGATATCTTTCAATTCTTTAGCAGAAAGTACAGATACTTCTCTTAAGATTTCAGATTTTGCCATGTGCGTAGATTCATCCCAAGTATTATGAGCATATTCTACGGCCATTTTCTTAGCTTTTCCAGCTTTTAAATATTCCTCAGCTTTTTTCCAGTTCACTGCCATGATAAAATCTTTCTCATTTTGGGAAGCATTTACTTCAAGAAGCGTGTTTGCTTGTTCTGAGTTATAGCAGGAGAAGAAGAACCATCCGTGAGATTTACCTTTACCTGCGTGTGACAAGTCAAAGTTAAATCCTGGCGCTTCAATCTGGAACGTAATGTCCATTTTTCCATCGTCTTTATTAATTCCGATGAAAGAAAGATATCCTTTAAAGTTTTCTTTGAAAGAGTCAATTGGTACGTCACCTTCATTATCTACTGGTACAGCGAAACGTGTTCCTGCTACAACATACTCCGTATTTTCTGTAAGGAAAGGAGAAGAGTGATTACCCGCAGAGTTAGGGATTTCTAAAATTTCTGTCGTTTTAAACGTAGTCAAGTCAATTTTAGCAACACGTGGAGTATTGTTCGCATTGGCAAATAAGTATCTGCCGTCAATTTCTCCATTTGTTTGAGATAGTGCAAGGTGATGTTGATCATCCCAAGGTATAAAACCGTGAGAAGTTTCAAGCATTGGTTTTGTTTCTTCACTAAAACCATAACCATTTTCTGGGTGTACAGAAAATACAGGAACGATTTTTAAAGTTCTACCGCTTGGCAGTCCAACAATACTAATTTGTCCGTTGAAGCCACCACTGACGAAACTCATTACTTCATCATGTTTTCCTGGTGCAACGTAGACTTTCTGCGCAGCATCACCCGATACAGCAGTCTGTGTGCCCTTCGGTTTACATGCAACGATACTCATCGCAGCAAAAGCTGCAAGTCCAATTTTCTGGTAAGTTTTCATATATTTTTGATTAATTCTTTCTGAATAGAAAGGAAAAGGAAAAAGATGAATGATAAATTCAGAATGGATTTACCATTCATCTAAAAGGAAATGTTATTTAGCGCCGTCGATCTCTCTCATGTATTCGAGAACTTCTCTAGCTTCTGTGTCAGATAGACCTTGATTTGGCATTCTTACCAAACAAAGTTCTAGTTGTTTTTGTAATTCTGGATCTACGTCGATCATTGGATCAGGATTAGAAATAAAGTTCATGATCCATTCTGGAGTTTGTCTTTGAGTTACTCCTGCCCAACCTGGACCAACCAATCTTTCGTCTGTTGTTTTGTGGCAAGATGTACATTTTACTTCAGCAACTTGTTTACCTGAAGCAGCCATAGCCGCGTCAAATTTAGTTACGTCGATGTTTTCGTGCTTACCAAGACCTCTGTTCGGATCGTACTTAGCAGCATCCATTTCTGCAGTACCGTCTGCTGTTGCAGTCGTTTCAGTTGATTCCGTTGAAACCGAATCAGTGTTTTTGTCACCCCCGCACGAGAATAACGTGAAGGCCAGCGTTGCAATTGCAATAGTTTTTAATGTTTTCATTTTAATGATTTTTTGTATATTCAAAAGTACCACAGTTTATATGAACCATGTTATGACTGTAATCATATACATTATATGATAATTATCGTGTAAATTTGTGCCACTGAAATATAACAGATATAAAATAGAAAAGTAATGAAAAAGTATTTAATGATTTGCGGAGTAGCGGCAGCGATCGTGTCTTGTAGCAAGAAAGAAATTAATCCAGATATGGATAGCAATATCATGTTAGAAGAACCAGTAGTTAAAGTAGTAGATTCATCTGCAGCAGGGCAGAACGAAGGTTTGGCACTTATCGAGGGAGCAGATTGTTTAACTTGTCATAAAATGGATGTGCGAGTAGTAGGGCCATCTTATCAGGAGGTTGCAGATAGATATACAGAAGGAGATCTTGATATGCTTGCTAGTAAAATCATTGAAGGTGGAAAAGGAAATTGGGGAGAAATTCCTATGACTCCTCACGTGGGAATGAGTAAAGAAAACGCAAAAAAAATGGTAGAGTACATTATGACTCTTAAAAAATAGAAGTAAAATTACTTTCAATTAAAGGCATCTTAGTTATTTAAGATGTCTTTTTTATTGTTGCAAAGTTCAAATCTGTCAATTTGTCTTAATTTTTTACGTGGTATAAAATTGGAGAAGTATGCTCTGTAAAATATTAATCTTAATAACAATAAAATATAAATAAAATGAGCAAAATAATTGGAATTGACTTAGGTACGACCAATTCATGTGTCGCCGTAATGGAAGGGAAAGATCCAGTAGTGATCCCGAATGCGGAAGGTAAAAGAACGACTCCGTCTATTGTAGCATTTACAGAAGATGGAGAAAGAAAAGTGGGTGATCCTGCAAAAAGACAAGCAGTAACTAACCCTACAAAGACTATATATTCGATTAAAAGATTTATCGGAACGCATTTTAAAGATGACGCTACGGAAATCGGAAGAGTTGCTTATAAAGTAGTTAAAGGGCCGAACGATACTGTAAAAGTAAAAATCGACGATAGAGAATATACGCCACAAGAAATCTCTGCAATGACGCTTCAGAAAATGAAGAAAACTGCTGAAGATTACTTAGGGCAAGAAGTTACAAGAGCAGTAATTACTGTTCCAGCATACTTTAACGATGCGCAAAGACAAGCTACGAAAGAAGCAGGTGAGATCGCGGGTTTAACGGTAGAAAGAATTATTAATGAGCCTACAGCAGCAGCATTGGCTTATGGTTTAGATAAAAGTCACAAAGACCAAAAAATCGCAGTTTACGATTTAGGTGGTGGTACGTTTGATGTTTCTATCCTTGATTTAGGAGATGGAGTTTTCGAAGTATTAGCAACTAATGGAGATACTCACTTAGGTGGTGATGATTTTGATGATGTAATTATCAACTGGTTGGCAGATGAATTTAAAACTGAAGAAGGAGTAGATTTGAAACCAGATCCGATTGCACTTCAGAGATTGAAAGAAGCGGCAGAAAAAGCAAAAATTGAATTATCTTCTGCTACACAAACAGAAATTAACCTTCCTTATATTACAGCAACTGCAACAGGGCCGAAACACTTGGTTAAATCTTTAACTAAAGCAAAATTCGAGCAATTAGCAGCAGACTTAGTAAGACGTTCTATGGAGCCTTGTAAAAAAGCGCTTTCTGATGCAGGTCTTCAAACTTCAGATATTGACGAAGTAATCTTAGTTGGTGGTTCAACTAGAATCCCAGTAATTCAGGAACAAGTAGAAAAATTCTTTGGTAAAAAACCATCGAAAGGAGTTAATCCAGATGAGGTTGTTGCTTTAGGTGCAGCGATTCAAGGTGGAGTTTTAACTGGTGATGTGAAAGACGTTCTTTTATTAGATGTTACGCCACTTTCATTAGGGATCGAAACAATGGGTTCTGTATTCACGAAATTAATTGAATCGAACACCACTATTCCTACGAAGAAATCAGAAGTTTTCTCAACTGCAAGTGATAACCAACCAGCAGTTTCAATTAGAGTTGGACAAGGAGAAAGACCAATGTTTAATGATAATAAAGAAATCGGACGTTTTGATCTTTCCGATATTCCACCAGCACAAAGAGGAGTTCCTCAGATTGAAGTAACTTTCGATATTGATGCCAACGGAATATTGAATGTTTCAGCAAAAGATAAAGGAACCGGTAAAGAACAAACGATTAAAATCCAAGCGAGTTCAGGACTTTCTGAAGAAGAAATCCAAAAAATGAAACGTGAGGCTGAAGAAAATGCTTCATCTGATGCTAAGAAAAAAGAAGAAGTTGAAATTTTCAATAAAGCAGACGGTTTGATTTTCCAAACAGAAAAGCAATTGAAAGAGTTTGGTGAAAAATTATCTGATGATAAAAAAGCAGCGATCGAAACTGCGCACACCGAATTAAAAACTGCTTTCGAAGCAAAAGACATGGACAGTGTGAAATCTAAAACTGAAGCGTTAGACGCAGCGTGGATGGCGGCTTCTGAAGAAATGTATGCTGCAGGAAACACAGGACAACCAGGTGCTGAAGAAGCGCAAGGAAATCCAGGTGATGATGCAGGTACAGAAGATGTTCAGGATGCTGACTTCGAAGAAGTGAAATAAGACTTTAACATCAAAGCGATCCATTTCGCATAATGATAACATTAATTCCTCAAGTGTCAACTTGGGGAATTATTGTTTTATATTAGTAAAAAATAAAACAATGGCAACAAAAGAAACTAAAATTCATTATTACTCTATTATCAAAAGACTGTATAAGACCAGAGGACAAGAAGAAAATGAAGAGTTTTATTTTGATGAAATTTTCGAAATATTTAAAAAAATTAAGAAGAAATCAAGAATTAAAAGAAGTTTTGATTTAAAGGGTGATAAATTTTGCTTGCTAGGCGAATTAGAAGTAGATGACACTATATGTTATGGTTTTATAAAGAGTGCTAGAAATGAATTTCGTCCTAATCTGATAGATCGAAAAACATTAAAAGAAAGGAATAATCCAAAGGAAAAATCTGAAGGTGATGTTGAAAAAACTCATTTTTTAATAAAAAAAGATTCAAGTGGTGAGATTATTTTATTGCTTGAATACAATCACTTCGGGATAACAATCAGGAATTTTATAAATTATGTTCAGACTTTTTCAAAGAAAATCGATGAAAAAGATAAAAAAACTAGCGCTTATAAAATCGTGTATGCAGTAATTGCCAATAATAATTTTTTGACAGAATTAGAACGAATGAAGAGAGCGCAAGTTGCTGAAGTTTATATAGATAAACAACTATTAGGAAATGAGGCATTAAATTTTTCCGAAAAGATTATACAAATTAAGCAAGATATAAAACTGGTTGTAAAAGCAGATGCTAAAGCAGATATTACTAGTTTTGGTGTAGATTTATTCAACAAACTTAATGGTCAAGAAGATGCCGGAATTAACCGAATTAGAATTTATGGCGTCGATCAACATGGAAATAATTCGTATGTAGACACAAATTTCATGGGAAGAAATGATTTTGTTAGAGCTAATTTAGACGGCGAAACTGGAGAGACAATAAGCCAGGACTTTATAAAAGACTTAAAAATAATTTCAGAAGAGTTCTAATGAATATCAATTATCTTTTAATTTTAGTGGAATTCTTTTATTTTAAAAGAAGAAGGTTATTTTTCTATTTTTCTTTGGTAATATTCTTATATTCAGTTATAAGCTTTTATAGTATGGAACTAAGTATTGGAGATATACAAATTTTAACAGCAAATACAATTACTCTCCTAGGAATATTATTAGGTTTTGTTTCAGCGGTATTCACTGTGGTTATAACGATTTCTGGAGAATCCGTTGATAAAGCTAAAGCTAAAGTCATAAAAGGTTTATATAATAAAACGAAAACATATTTATATGACGAACTTGTATCTAGTTTCCTTTTCTTGATAAGTCTACTAGGTTTTCTATTAATTGTTAATTTTATATTCCCCATTATTATAACGAGTTTTTCAGGTAACTACATATGGTTTTTTTCTTTAAGTGCTAGTCTCGTTATATTTGCAATATTAACATTGATTAATACAATCTATGATTTTTATTTCATTATTAGTAGCAATAAAGATAGACCACTCAGATAAATATAGCATTATCTGCTTTATTTAAAATATTAACTTATTTTCGCCTTCATTAAAAATTCTTAAACAATGCTTTCCAAAATCATCATCCATAAAGTCGGAAATAAAATAAATCAGGAATCGCTCATTCTCTCGCAAGACGAATATCGACCTGACGAAGGTATGACCGAAATGCTGGAAGATTTCTTTTTAAAATCCTTTAAATCTGAAGAGCAATTTCAGTTCTACAGCGATTCTTATTTGGCCAATAATCCAATTTATAGTGCGGCCGCAGAAATTTTCGAAGATGTTTCTAAGTTTAAAGAAGAATCAGAAAACATCGCTGAACACCTTTATGACATTTCTGAAAATCCTCGCGTTCAAGCCGGTGAACTTTTCATTTGTTATTTCGAAGGTGAAGAAATAGATGGTGAAAGAATCGATTCAATTGGGATTTTCAAAACTGAAAACAAAGCACCGTTCCTCAAAATTTTCCCAGAAGGAGAAACGTTTGAGATCGAAAAAGACTATGGAATTGGCTTAACGAAATTAGATAAAGGGTGTATCATTTATAATAGTTTTAAAGAATCTGGTTACGCAGTGTCTGTTATAGATAATAATAAAAATGGCGATATGTATTACTGGTTCGAGGATTTCTTGAAAGTAAAACAGCGCGACAACGAATACTTTCATACGCAGGAAACGCTCTCCGTTTATAAAGACTTTATCACGAAACAACTTCCGCAGGAATTTGAAACTACGAAAGCCGATCAAGCAGAATTCCTTAATAAATCTATTGAATTTTTCAAAGAAAAAGAAAAGTTCGATTACGATGAATTTACGAAGGAAGTTTTGCAAGACGAAAATGTCATTGAAAGTTTCGGTAATTTTAAATCCGATTACGAACAGGAAATGCAAGTTTCTATTTCAGAGGATTTTGCAATCAACGAATCTGCTGTTAAAAAACAAAGCCGAGGTTTTAAAAGCATCATCAAACTCGATAAAAATTTCAGTATTTATGTCCATGGCGATCGAAAAATGATCGAGCAAGGAAGTGATGAAAAAGGAAAATATTATCGACTCTATTTTGATGAAGAAAAATAGCACCAATTTTAAATTAAATAACAAATTAAATTTCAGAAACTGTTTAAACCTCAGTTAGAATTATAAACTGGTAAACAAACGTAAAATGTTAGAAGGACCATCGATACTTTTTCTTAAAAATAAACTCCAGCGAAATAAAGGCAGAAGCTTAACAAAAGTTTCTGGCACTTTAGATTTAGATTATTCTTTATTTGAAAATCAAATCTTAATTGATATTGAAACTTTTGGGCAGAAACTCATTATCGTATTTAAAGATTTTTTCGTCACGGTCGAACTAGACACAATGACCACTCTGTTAGTAAATAAAAAAAAGAAAGTAGATTCCACGTTTTCTCTGCATTTTGATAAAAGTGAACTCAATTTTTACACTAAAGAAATTAAACTTTATCAAGGAAAAGTCGGTGAACATTTTAATTTTAAACTTGACTTCTTAAAAAAGGAATTCGACGCTGAATTCATTTTAAATGAAATAGTAAGCAATTATTCCGACCAAATGATTGGAGCTATTTTACTCAACCAAAATATTTTTCCAGGTGTCGGAAATTTGATTGCTACCGAGATTTTATACCACGCGAAAATTCATCCTGAAAGTATAATCAAAGCCATTCCAGAAAAGAAAATGATTTTCTTATTAAAACTTTTAGTCGATTATGGTGAAGAATTTTTAACTTTATTAAAGACCGACGATGTAAAAGAAAATGCTTTAATTTTTGAAAAGAAAACTTGTCCAAAAGACCGATCGGTTCTTGTGGTTTCAGAAATCAGAAAAGAAAAAAGCAAAATTTTTATCTGTCCGAAATGCCAGAAATTGTACAAATAACAAATCCTGCATTATTGCAGGATTTGTTATTTTAGGCATCTAATTCTAAAAAATTGATTTCTATTTATTTAAATCTTTGTTTTGAAAAGATTATCAATAAGTTCTTAACCTTTAAAAACATTCTCTTCAAAAAGTCCTTCTACAGACCAATAACGTTCGCCCGTATCATAATTGAAAGTGAGAATTGTTGATCCGGCTGGAATGTCTTTTAATTTTTTATGAACGGCTGCCGCAGAAGAACCCGTAGAAATTCCGGCTAAAATTCCTTCTTCGCTGGCTAATCTTCTTGTGAACTCAAACGCTTCTGCTTTTTCAACTTCAATCGTTCCATCGAGAATGTCGGTATTCAAAACTTTCGGTACGAAACCGGCGCCAATTCCTTGTATCGGATGAGGTCCAGGTTTTCCACCACTAATAACTGCCGAATCTTTTGGCTCCACCGCAAAACTTTTCATATTAGGAAATTTCTGTTTTAAGACTTCGGTAACTCCAGTAATATGACCGCCCGTTCCAACACCCGTGATTAAATAATCGATCCCGTCTGGGAAATCATTTAATATTTCTTGTGCCGTCGTCTTTGCATGGATTTCCGGATTAGCCTCATTCTCGAATTGTTGTGGAATCCAAGAATTCTCAATTTCTTCTGCCATCGCCATTGCTTTCTTTATCGCGCCAGAAGTTCCTTCTTCCTTCGGTGTTAAAACAAATTGCGCTCCATAAGAACTCATCAGTTTTCTACGCTCGATACTCATGCTTTCCGGCATTACCAGAACTAATTTATACCCTTTTACCGCACAAACCATTGCTAAACCAACCCCGGTATTTCCAGAAGTCGGCTCAATAATTAAAGTCTCTCTATCGATTTTTCCTTCCTGTTCCGCTTTTTCGATCATAGCTAAAGCAATTCGATCTTTAATGCTGCCACCAGGATTTTGTTTTTCTAATTTCATCCAAACTTCTACGTTGTCTGGGAAAATTTTATTCAGTTTCACCGTTGGTGTATTGCCGATGGCTTCTAGGATATTATTTATTTTCATAATTGGTATTTTACTTGTGTGTTTAACTAATCGATTTCTATTTAAAAATTTGAAAGCGAATTATTCGCTTTTTATATAGTGAATATAATAGGTTCGTTACCTGGAAATTTATTTTTCACCGTTACCTGACCTTTGTGGAAAACAACAGAATTGGGTTCCACACTTGCTGTGATCCAAACGTTTCCACCAATCAGCGCATCTTTTCCGATTACCGTTTTTCCGCCCAAAATAGTGGCGTTCGCATAAATGACCACTCCATCCTCAATGGTCGGATGACGCTTGGTGTTTTGTAAATTTTTGGCGACCGAGTGCGCGCCTAAAGTAACGCCTTGATATATTTTGACATTATTTCCTATCACGGTCGTTTCGCCAATCACAATTCCGGTTCCGTGATCGATGAAAAAGTTGGTACCAATTTTTGCACCAGGATTAATATCGATGCCAGTTTTACTATGCGCAAATTCTGTCCAAATTCTCGGAATTAGTGGAACATCACTTTTATAAAGTTCATGAGCAAATCGATAGACTGCGATGGCAAAAAAACCAGGATAGGAAAACATTACTTCTTCACGACTTTTTGCCGCCGGATCATTTTCTAAAATAGTACGCGCATCATTTTCTAGAGAGTCGTATATTCTCGGAAAACTTTTAAAGAAAAGATCTGTTTTGATGCTTTCATTTTTTGAAGTTACAAAAGATAATAACTCCTCAAATTCAGTTTTAAATTCATTTAAACGGGATTCGATGCTCTTGATGTCCGAGCATCTTTGAAATTCTAGAAAAAATATGAAAAGAAAAAACTGATCAATGAATTCTTCAATCTTCTTTTTGTCGATGTCATATTTTCGGTTAGAATAACCTTCGTGCAACCGTGTAGCAAAACCCATTATCATTTGTAATTAGTAGTAAATTTAGTAAAAAATTTTAGGGAGGTCTTTCACAAGTTGTAATTAAAATTCAATGATAGAAATAGATAGCAGAATTCTCCTCTTTTGTTAAGAGTTGGCAAAACTTTAGCAAAGACAAAATTGCGCAAAACTTTAACATTTCGTAAATTTGAACTTCAGTTGAGCAAGGTGAAAGTTAATACCAAAACTCAGGTTTTTAAATTAATTTATAAACAATCAAAATTTATACAAGAAAACGAAAGTTTCTATTTCACAGCAAAATCAATAAACAAATAAATATGAAAACGAAAGTTTCCATATGACCAATAAAATCAATAAAAATTTAGATATGAAATCGTCAGATTACATATTTCCATTAAAATAAATAAATCAATAAATATGAAAGTTACCGTAGTAGGAGCAGGAGCAGTTGGTGCAAGTTGCGCAGAATACATTGCGATGAAGGATTTCGCCGCAGAAGTTGTTTTAGTGGATATTAAAGAAGGTTTTGCCGAAGGTAAAGCCATGGATTTAATGCAATGCGCATCTCTAAATGGATTCGATACCAAAATTACCGGAACAACTGGAGATTACAGCAAAACTGCTGGATCTAAAGTAGCCGTTATCACCTCTGGAATTCCAAGAAAACCAGGAATGACGCGTGAAGAATTAATCGGTATCAACGCAGGAATCGTGAAAGAAGTTACGGCAAACTTGGTAAAACATTCGCCAGACGTAATCATCATCGTGGTTTCTAATCCAATGGATACGATGGCTTACTTGGTTCACAAAACTTCTGGTCTACCGAAAAATCAAATTATCGGTATGGGTGGAGCGCTAGATTCTGCACGTTTTAAATACAGATTGGCAGAAGCCTTAGATTGTCCAATTTCAGATGTTGACGGAATGGTCATCGCTGCTCACAGCGATACGGGAATGCTTCCTTTAATGAGTAAAGCAACCAGAAATGGAGTTCCAGTAACTGAATTTTTAGATGAAGCTAAGCAAGATCATGTGGAAGAAGAAACCAAAGTTGGTGGAGCAACGTTAACTAAATTATTAGGAACTTCGGCTTGGTACGCGCCAGGTGCAGCAGTTTCTGTGATGGTTCAGTCGATTCTTTGCGACCATAGAAAAATGATTCCTTGCTCGCTAATGTTAGACGGGGAATATGGCGAAAGCGACATCTGTCTTGGCGTTCCAGCGATCATCGGTAAAAATGGTGTTGAAAAAATCGTTGAGATCAGTTTAACAGATTCAGAAAAAGAAAAATTCTCTACCGCTGCAAAAGCAGTGAGAGAAGTGAATAGAGATTTAAAATTCTAATTCAATTTTCATTAATTATACATACGCATCTTTTCGAAGGTGCGTTTTTTTTTGGAGCAACAAGATTTTTGTTTCTTACAAAACCAGTCCCGCTGTCCGCTATATCCGCTCACCGCTTTCGCGCTTCGCGGGATACCGCTTCCATCGCGGCTAGAATTTTAATTTGTTTCCATCTCGTAATTTCAATTTATCCTACATCCTACATCCTACATCCTACATCCTACATCCTGCGTTGTCATTTGTCAGACTGAGCCTATCGAAGTCTTTTCGCCAAAGTTCTGCACCAATAAAAATTATGACCCACCAATTTCCGGTGGAAATCTTAATGCTCTTAAAACCTTCTCCAAATCTTAATGGTAAAAATTTCATTGCTTTTTAGATTTATGTTTTTGACGTTCTCTTTAATAATGAAAGTTAACATAAGGTTCGCTCTATGCTTTCAAATTAAACCCTTAAATTTGTCTGTCTCTTTATATATAAAACCATTTAATCTTAAACTATGTTGAAGAAAGTAACCTTCATTCTATTAGCAGTCCTATCAACCGGCTTCAATGCACAAAAAAATAAATCTAACCAAGTTGATCGACCAAAATTAGTCGTTGGTTTAGTCGTAGATCAAATGCGCTGGGATTATCTCTATCGCTATTACGAAAAATATGGCAACGACGGTTTCAAAAGACTTCTAAAAGATGGATATTCTTTGAATAATGTTCACATCAATTATATTCCAACCTATACTGCAATTGGTCACACCACCATTTATACAGGAACTGTTCCCGCAATTCACGGAATTTCTGGAAATAATTGGTTTGATAAAGAAACGGGCAAAAATGTGTACTGCACTGGCGATGACACTGTAAAACCAGTCGGCACAACAAGTTCGGAAAATGGCAATCACTCCCCAAGAAATTTATGGTCAACGACCATCGGCGACGAACTTCTTTTGGCGACAAACTTTAAAGCGAAAGTTGTAGGCGTTTCTTTAAAAGACCGTGCTTCAATTCTCCCGGCGGGACATAATCCAACGGGGGCGTATTGGTTTGATGATACTACCGGAAACTTCATCACAAGTTCTTATTATATGAACCAATTGCCAAAGTGGGTGAATGATTTTAATAATCAAAAAATTGGAGAACAACTGGTTAAAAACGGTTGGAACACGTTGCTTCCAATTGCAGAATATACGGAAAGCTCACCAGACAATTCTGCTTGGGAAGGGCTTCTGGGAAGTGCAAAAACTCCAACCTTTCCTTACAAAAACTTAGCAGCAGATTACAAAAATAAGAAAGGAGATATTCGATCTACGCCTTTCGGAAACACCTTAACGCTTGGCATTGCAAAAGCCGCCATCAAAGGAGAGCAATTAGGTGCAGATGCAATCACCGATTTCTTAGCGGTCAATTTAGCTTCGCCCGATTATGCTGGACATAAATACGGACCCAATTCTATTGAAGTTCAAGATGTTTATTTAAGATTAGATCGTGACTTAGCAGAATTTTTCAATTATTTAGATCAGACCGTAGGAAAAGATCAGTACACGGTTTTTCTGTCGGCAGATCATGGTGGCGCGCATTCCAAAGGATTTATGGATGAGCACAAAATGCCAACAGGGTTTTATGGTGAAGACAATAAGGAATTTAATAAAATGCTTAACGATGAGTTCAAAGTTGATAAACTGATCAGCAAAATCACCAATAACCAGGTGTATTTAGATGATCAACTAATTGCTAATAACAAACTCGACGCTGATAAAGTAAAACAACATTTACTTGATATTTTAAACAAAGACAAATCTGTTTTATTCGCTGTTGATATGAAAAAAGCAGGATCTTCTTCTATTCCAGAACCAATCAGAACACGAATTGTCAACGGTTACAACTGGCAAAGAAGTGGAGATATTCAAGTAATTTATCACGATTCTTGGTTGCCTTCCTATTCAAAACTAGGAACAACCCACGGCTCTTGGAATTCTTATGATTCTCATATTCCGTTAATTTTCATGGGTTGGGGAATTAAGAACGGCGAAAGTAATAAAGAGTACAACATGACCGACATCGCTCCAACGTTGTC
This sequence comes from Flavobacteriales bacterium, assembly GCA_038242555.1. Classification (GTDB taxonomy): domain Bacteria; phylum Bacteroidota; class Bacteroidia; order Flavobacteriales; family Weeksellaceae; genus Kaistella. Next base: position 18,443 of record JBBSRZ010000045.1, read on the forward strand.
TGCATTACTAAAAGTCCAGTTCCCAAGTGGAAATATCGGAAATCCCATTGTAGAAGCACTGGGAAAATAAAATTATACTATTAAAGTAAGAACATTAAGAAAATTAAAAACCGCTTTCGAGCGGTTTTTTTATGAAAAAGAATAAGATATATTTTATGATTTCCTGTCATCATGAATGTTAAAGAATGAAATGAATAATCCCTGAAATTTTTCCTTCGTCAGAATGACAGCACAGTTATTTTAGAAAACATTAAATCACAACCTCGTAATTATATTTCTACGCTTAAATTTTTCCCAAAAAAAAGACCAATCTTTCAATCAGTCTTTTTAATTATTTATAGATTATTATCTATTTCTATTCGGTGGATAATTCGCCATAATCTCAGCAACGATTTCTGGAATTTGTTTCTGTTTCGATTTTGGAGAATCTACAGAAATCCCTGTTCCGCTTCCTTGCCACACTAATTTCTGCGTTCTTGCATCAATTAAATCGAGCATCAATGCGCCTCGATTATAATTCTGCGTCCACGTTCTGCTCATGCCGAAGCCGTAACCGAAAGGTCCGCCCCAACCATACATTCCATATGGACGAGAACTTTGAATGTCTTGCACTTTTTTATGATTCGCTTTTACATTGACTAATAAATCTGGCGTTTCAGAAACGCTCAAACCTTTCATTTGTAACTGTTTTGAAACTTCGTTCAACACACGATCTTTGTCGATGTCGTTTAGTTTCAAATCATCAATCCGTAATTTATACGTTTTGTAAGTGTTAAAATTCGCGGTTTCTGCATAATCAGATTTGACCTGAAAAGGGCTGCAAGAAGTCAAGCCCAGAGTGGCAGAAGCCAATAAAAGTAAGATATATTTTTTGCTCATGATTGGTATATTTTGTCTAACTGTTTTTTGTATAATAAAATTCTAATTCTAATTCTATCAGTCCCTCATCGATCCGTCTGCATTTTTTTTCATCTCAGGTCTCGGCATCTTTTTAAAAGTATCCGTCTTTTTATCATAACCGTACGGACAATGCTTGCATCCGCTTTTGCAACAATAACCACGTTTCAAGTGATATTGCTCCGTAAATACTTTATAACCCTGTTCGTTATAGTAAAAGTCTTCGTTTTCTTTGATGATTTTTTGATACATAAGTTAAAGCCGAATTGCTGAAATTAATATCTTTGTTTCATGATATTGGTTTGGCAACGACTTCTCAAAAATACAAAAATTTCAGGGATCACTCTTTTCCCGTTCATCATTCTCCGACAGCCCGAATCCA
>JBBSRZ010000046.1:0-19391 GCA_038242555.1 Flavobacteriales bacterium
ACATTTCTGTGATGGTTTTGCTCCTCTTCTTGGGCTCGAACCAAGGACCCTCTGATTAACAGTCAGATGCTCTAACCAACTGAGCTAAAGAGGAGTGTTGCTCTTTGCGCTAAGCGTCTGCAAATATAAAAACTTTTTTAGTTTTGCCAAAACATTTTCAAGAAAATTTTAAAATTTTCCGGTAATCCACTTTACAATGTCGTTTCCGAAGATTAATATCATTAATCCAAGCAAGAATATAACGCCGACCATTTGGGCATTTTCTAACACTTTTTGCGGTACTGGTTTTCCCGTAATCATTTCCCAAAGGGTGAAAACCACGTGGCCACCATCTAAGCCTGGAATCGGAATTAAATTAAGGAACGCCAACCAAACGGAGAACATTGCTGTAAAACTCCAGAAAAAGTCCCAATCAATCGTTTCTGGCATCTGCTTGATAATTCCAATTGGACCTGAAACTTTTTTGTATCCTTCGGTTTTTGTATTGAAAACAATCTTAAACTGCTTGACTTGCATGGTTAAAACATCTATTGTTCTCGTTAGACCTCTAGGAATTGCTTCCGCGAGCGTATAACTTTTTACAACTTTTGTTTTTTCGTATTCATTTAGTGTAATTGAACTGTCATTTCCAAAACCAAGCATTGACTCAGAATTCACTTTAACAGGAATTTTTACTATTTCTTGATTGCGCTCAACATCTAATAATATTTCTTGATTTTTATACTGGGTAAGTTGTGATTGCAATTCATCGAAAAACTGAATTCTCTTACCATTTAAACCAATAACCTTATCTCCTTTTTGTAGACCAGCAACCAGCGCTGGTCCTTTCGCAACCAAACTATCAATCACAATCGGAGAGCGTGGGCCAAAATACATTTTTGCTTCATTTTCAGCTAGAACATCGGCAACACCATCTTCATTAACGGGAAAAGTAAATTCTTTACCATTTCTCAAAACAGTAACCTCATCAGCAAATAACATATTGATGGTAGATGTTTCCATTCTTTCAGCAGGTTTACCATCTATCTTCAAAATTTTATCTCCAGCTTTTAAACCCATTTTTTCACCCGCTGGCGAAACTGAAATTCCATTTTCAAACTTATCATTTTCATGGAAAGTTTCTCCTTTAAAATAACTTAGAGAAGAATAAATGATCCACGCCAGAAAAAAATTAACCGTCACACCGCCCATCATAATAATCAATCGTTGCCACGCTGGCTTACTTCTAAATTCCCAAGGTTCTGCCGGCTTGTTCAGTTGCTCGGTATCCATGCTTTCATCGACCATTCCGGCGATTTTCACATATCCACCAAAAGGCAACCAGCCGATACCGTATTCAGTTCCTTTGATTTTAATCTTAAACAATGAGAACCAAGGATCAAAGAAAAGATAGAACTTCTCGACTTTTGTTTTAAAGAGTTTAGCAGGAATAAAATGTCCCAATTCATGTAGAACCACTAGAATTGAGATGCTCAATATAAATTGAAATAACTGTATTAATGTCATCGAAAATTATTAGATTATTTTAAAGATTTGCGAAGATACAAATTCTCGAAAGTATGCCAATAAAAAAAGGCTCTCAAAATGAGAACCTTTTATATAATTAGTCTGTATTTACTACAAGTTGAAAGAAACTCCGATAGCTCCGTTGTTACCTGCTTCAAGGAAAATACCAACGTTATTGTTGAAGAAATATCTTACTCCTAAATGCGCTCCGAAATAAGTTCCGCTTTTACCTAATAAACCTACATCAACACCTGGATAAATATCCCAGTTTGATGGCAAACCTAAAGGCTCTTGCAAGTGAAAATTTAATCTACCGAATACGCCAAAGTCATCATCTGCATATTTATCATTATCATGATCAAAGAAGAAATTAGCACCCGCTCCAACTGAAATTAGTTTTGACAAACCGTAGTCATACGTTGCAGTAATTCCTGTACCGTATCCCCAACCATTAAAACCAACTTGGATTTTCTGATCTCCTTTTCCTTGCCACGCTTGTGCAAATGCCATTTGTCCTAAGAAGAACATTGAGCATACTAATACTAACTTTTTCATAATGTTTAAAATTTTAATGTTAATTTTTAATGTCTATTTCCACCGGCAAATATAAGACCTTTTTGGGATTTATTTAACATTATAATAAAATTTGTTACATTTAAGGTGATTTACAAATAGTACTTATGGAAAAATTGATTTTAACAGGTTTAAATTTAAATATCTCTTGGAAAGATAAAGACAAAAATTTTAAAAAAATAGAAGAATCTTTTAAGGATAACTCGGCAGATATTCTAATTCTCCCAGAAATGTTTACCACAGGGTTTGTTATGGATCCCGAAGAAATAGCAGATCAAAATGGCCAAACTCTAACTTGGATGCAAGGCTTTGCTCAAAAGAAAAACACAGTAGTGTGCGGCAGCGTATCAATTTCAGAAGACGGCAAGTATCTCAACCGGTTTTATTTTGTAGAACCTGACGGAACTTTCCATTTTTACGATAAAAGGCATTTGTTTTCCTATTCGGGGGAAGACAAAAAATACAACGCAGGTGAAGAACGGATAATTGTAAAATATAAAAGCTGGAGAATTTTATTGCAGGTTTGCTATGATTTAAGGTTTCCTATATTTTCGAGAAATAAGGATGATTATGATGCCATATTTTATGTGGCTAATTGGCCTAAAAGCAGGATTGATGCTTGGCAGACTTTACTAAAAGCACGAGCTATCGAGAATCAAGCGTACGTTTTTGGCCTAAATAGAATTGGTGTGGATGGTAACAATCTTGAATATCCAGAAAGTTCTTATTGTTTTTTTGCAGACGGAACTGAAATTTCCACAGCAGATCATAATGTGGTGACTGCAGTTTTAAACCCTCAAAAACTGAAAAATTTTAAAACTAAATTTCCGTTTCTGTCTGATCGTGATGAATTTACCATTAAATAAATGTTAGACGTATTGCTTTAATAGCGTTGTCAATCTATTCACATCGTGCACGCCACTTTCCTTATATAGCATTTCTCCTTTTTTGAAGACCGCCAAAGTTGGAACACCTCGCACACCATATTCTGAGGCAATTGATGGAAATAAATCAATATCTATTTTTACAATTCGAGCAGAATCACCAATATTTTCTTTTACCGTATTTAAAACCGATGATTGTACTTTACACGGGCCGCACCAAGTAGCAAAAAAATCAATTAAAACGGGACGTTCAGAGTCGATAAGTTCTTTAAATTTTTGTGACATAATTTTTAATTTTTAATGTTATTTAATTCGGATTTTTTACTTCCTTTCTTGGCACTTCGCAAACGCCGCCGGCACATCCAAATTTAAAAATTGACATCGCCATAAAATAAATTCCGAATGGAATCATCAACCAGACACGGTCATTTAGAGCGATGAGAACGAAAAATATTCCAGCGGCTAGGTATAAAAACCTACTTAGTGTCCAAGTTTGAATTAAAGTTTTCATCCTTTCAGTTTATTTTGAAGCGAATTCCAACCGCCGCCGTTATACGCTTGAAAACCATTTTGTTCTAGAATGGATTTCGCTGATGCGCTTCTCATTCCACTCGCACAACACGTAATAATTGGTTTCTTTACATCTAGTTTTTTCAACTCATTTTGAAGTTGTTGCAAAGGAATATTCTTAGATTGTTTGATATGACCATTTTTAAATTCGGCCGGAGTACGAACATCGATAATTTGCGCACCTTCTGACATTAATTGCTTAAAGTCAATTTTTCTAGAGCCGAAAATATTTTTGATAAAATCAAACATTTTGTTCTTTTGCTTTAGGTTTTTGAAAGACAGAAAACATCAAATATCCCATTACCATTCCGTAAGCAGTTGAGTTCAACGGTTTAGATGTAATTGCACAACTTCCGGACACACATCCTATAAAATGATAATAGGCGTAACCAAGGAAGCCACCGACTACAATGCCGACCAAACTAAATTTATATTTCACGAGAAAATTTGTCATCAATTATAATTTTTGACAGAATAAAAATAGATTTTCTTTGATAAAAAATACTGAAGGTAAAATTATCTAAAATATTCTTACTTCGTTTCGTTTTTTATCGCTTCAATGTTTTTAACATTTATTGCGTTGCTAACGTTAGTGATTCCGTTCTTTTTTAAGATTTCCATAGCTTCACCAGATTGTCTTCCAGAATTGCAAAATAGAACGATTTCTTTTTTGTCCCTGAAATAGTCTAAATTATCTGAAATGGTTGCCAAAGGAATATTAACTGCTCCTTCAACACTTCCTGCTGCAAATTGTTCTGGAATCCTGACATCAACAAATGTGGTTTCTGAGTCGTTTACGATATCTTTAATTTCTACTCGAGAAACTTCTGCAGTCGGTGTTGCTGGTTTACACGACCACACCAGTACTGAAAACGAAAACAGGATAAATAAACTTTTTAATCTCATGATTTTAAGGTTTTAGATTGACAAACAAAATTACTTTTAGGAACACTGGTTTGTTTTATAGCATTGAAACCACCTTCGATCTCGGTAAAGTTCCTGATTCCTCGAGAATTTAAAATACTTGCTGCAATCATACTTCTATAACCGCCGGCACAATGAAGGAAAAAGTGCTTTTCAGAATTCAACGTATCTGCCCAATCGTTGATATTAACTAAAGGTCTACTAAACGCTTCATTCACATGTTCTGCAGCATATTCGGTTTCATTTCTTACATCAATTACTTTACCATCTTGCTTGAATTCTTCTGAAAAAGTTTGAGCAGAAATTCTGCTAACATGATCGCTTTCTTTACCTGAGGTTTTCCAAGATTGAAAACCACCTTCTAAATAGCCAATCACATTATCGAACCCAACTCTAGCCAATCGCGTAATTGCTTCTTCTTCAAGTCCAAGATCAGTCACCAGTAAAATTGGTTGTTTTACATCATAAACCATCGCTCCGACCCAAGGTGCAAAATCTCCTTGTAATCCAATATTGATTGAATTAGGAACAAATCCTTTATGGAAATCTGCGGCTTTTCTAGTATCTAGAATTAATGCACCAGACTCTTCGGCTACGGCTTCAAAATCTTGGGCAGAAACGGGATGACTTCCTTTCTTAAGAATGACATCGAAATCTTCATAGCCGCCTTTGTTCAAAGCGACGTTCATTCCGAAATATTTCGGCGGCGCAGATAGACCATCAAGAACTTCTTTTACAAAAGATTCTTTGTCGGGCTGATTCAGTGCGTAATTCGTTTTCTTTTGATTTCCTAAAGTGTCGACCGTTTCTTTCTGCATATTCTTTCCGCAAGCAGAACCAGCACCGTGCGCTGGATAAACCGTGATATCATCAGCTAAAGGCATGATCTTATTTTGCAAACTGTCATAAAGAATGCCAGCTAATTCTTCTTGCGTCATGCTCGCTGATTTCTGGGCCAAATCTGGTCTACCGACATCACCTAAAAATAAAGTGTCTCCACTAAAGATCGCAGTTTCTTTTCCGTTTTCATCAATTAAAAGATAGGTTGAACTTTCCATGGTGTGTCCAGGAGTATGCAGAACTTTGATTTTAATTTTTCCGACTTCGAAGATTTGCTCATCTTCTGCAATAATTGCTTCAAAATCCGGATTTGCCGTTGGTCCATAAACAATCGGTGCTCCGGTTTTTCTCGACAAATCAACATGTCCCGAAACGAAATCTGCGTGAAAATGAGTTTCGAAAATATATTTTAAGGTAACCTCATCTTTTTCTAACCGATCGGTATAAGGTTTCGTCTCTCTCAATGGATCTATTATTACAGCCTCATTTTCTGAGACAATATAATATGCGCCTTGAGCAAGACATCCCGTATAAATTTGTTCTATTTTCATTTGAATTTCAATTTATGCAACTTTAACGTCTAAAAAGGAATTAGATCTTAAAGAAACTTGAACTAAATAATTAAGATATAAATCTTAGTTGCTTTCTTCGATTTCCCTGTATTTGGTAGAGTTCCCTTCACCATCGGTCATCGTTCCGCCGGCTCCGAGCGCTCCTTCCCACATCATCTTTTCATTTGCAAAAACAGGTTCACCTTTCGTGTTGATTTTTTTGGCAATTAGAATTTCTTCCGGTTGACCAGCTCGTTCTAATTTCACGGCAATATTATCACCTTTTGCAAAATATGTTACGGTGACAATTTCGCCCTGTTCGTTTTTCAATTTCGTTGATTCTTGAACCAAACTAACTTCATTGGGATCTTTTGCGCCAACTTCGGTCACATTAGTTCCATCTACCTGATCTTTTTGACAGGCAGATAATAAAAAAAGTGTAAAAGTAAAAAGCATTAACTTCTTCATATTGCTATTTGTTGTTTAAAAAATATTTCTTTAATAATTATAAATAAACCCATACTTAGGACGATCCAGCCAAATAAAGGTTTCAGTTTTCTGCCATCTATTTTCTTTCCCAATGCGATTCCTACAAAAATGCCGACCACAGAAAGTGAGGTAAAGACGGCTAGGAAATCCCAGTCATGCGCGACCATTTTCATAGTGCTCAAAAACCCTAGAATTGAATTCATGGCTATAATAAACAGTGAAGTTGCCACGGCTCTTTTCATGGGTATTCCGATGAGCATCACTAAAGCTGGAACAATTAAAAATCCACCACCAGCTCCAATTAATCCGGTAATAATTCCGACCAAAAGTCCTTGTGAAGTTAAGATCGTATAGTTGTTTCCGTTTTGCTTTCTGCCAGATGGTCTTTCTTTTTTCTTTATCATTTTAAAAGACGCAACCAGCATCAAGATAGCGAAGAGCAAAAGCAAAAACATATCTTTGGTCATGGTAATTCCCCAGCGATTAATAATGAATTCCGGCAAATGTGGAAGAACTAATCTTCTCGAAAACAGCACGCCTAAAACAGACGGTATCCCGAAAATCATGGCTGTTTGAAAATCGATCATTTTCTCTTTTACAAATCCTGCTGAACCAACTAAACTGGTAATGCCCACCACAAAAAGTGACAGCGTAGTTGCAGTTACTGGATCAAAACCAAAGACGTAGACGAAAATGGGTACACTTAAAATACTTCCACCGCCACCGATCAATCCCATAACAAGACCAATAATGATTGCTGAAAAATATCCTAATAACTCCATCCAAATAATTTTAACAAAAATACTATTTAATTCCAGATTGCACCGTAACCTAAGTCACAGACGAATATGATGCCTTATTTAAAATCAATAATTTTAAGAGATTTAGAGCCAACCTCGACGGTATCCCCTTTATTCTTTCCCTTAATGTTTTGGAATACAGGTGCGTGCTCAGAAAATGACATGACTTCTTTATCTTCCAATACGAATGAAGGCACAGAAATACCGACAAACAAGTAATTTTTATCAGTTTCGATAAGCACTCCTCTTTCAATTTTATCGTGGGTTATCTTATGTTCTCCTTCTAAAAAATAAAGATTTTGCTCGGCTTCGTTCAACATTTTCTCATACCGAAGCTGCATATCTTTTGCCTGAGTTTGGTGCGAGAAATCTTCTGGATCGTGCGTGCTTTCTTCATCTAAATCAGAAGCAGTTTTGTAGCGGTCGACCGATTGTTGCAAACTTTTGATGACTACATTTTGTTCGTCAATAATAATGTTGATAATATCTTTTCTTTTCATAATTCTCTTTTTTTGTTATCTAGCAATTTACTGAATTTTTTCGGAAAACATTTTTATTACAGCCAATATTTAGCAGATCATTGCAGTAATTCCTACCATTTAAAATTAAGGTTCACAAAGATGTTTCTACCTGGCTGTGGGATTTTATTCCAATCGGAATAAGTGGTAAAGTTTCTGTCAAAGATATTTTCTACGCCAATTTTTGTATATAATTTAGTTTGTCCGAGAGGCAGCAAGTAACCAAAGTTTGCACCGACAATAGCATACGCCGAAGTTTCAGATTCGCCATATTGAGGTGCAATAGCCTGATGTTTTGTATTTCCAAAAACTGAAACTTCTGATGAAAATTTATTCTTTTCATACCGCAAAGAAGTTTGGTAACTGAATGGACTCATAAGGGGTAAGTTTCCGTTCTCATTATCTTTTCCGCGGGTGTAAACGAATTGGGTCGACCATTTTAAAGGATCTGCAATTGGTATTTCTGTAGACAGACTGATGTTAAATAAAGTAGCATAATCCAGCGCTGTGTAACCTTTAACACCATTCGCTCCAATCGTCATGGGCACTAGATTATCAAGAATTTTTCCAACAATATAATCGGAAATATGAAAATAAGAAGAAGAAAGTTTAGCACTGTATTTTTTCTTTTTTAAACCTACGAAAGCATTCGCCTCCCTAGAAGATTCGTTTTTAAGATTCGGATTACCAATATAATCGTATTGCTCAAAACTGTTGAATAAATAAAATCCGTAACCTTCTGAAACTGATGGAGCGCGAGCTCCATATCCTAAACCAAACCCTGCTTGGAATCCGTTTTTATCAAACTGATAATTCGCAGCAAAACTTTTCAGAACGCTGGTTTTCTCAGCCTTCATTTCCGGATAAAAAATCTGCAAACTATTTAAACCAAATTCACTTTCCACTTTATTTTGATGAATCGTTACGGAAGCAGATAATTTGAAACTCGAATTTTGATTCAACTTTACTTGATCTTCCAGATAAATTGCCTGAGCAAGTGTTCTCACATCTGGCCACGTCAACATAAACATTAGGTTTTCGTTATTATCTTCTGGATACATGGTCATTTCTGCACGGGACTTATTGTAAAAACCGTTAATATTTAACAACAAATTGTGTTTGTCAAAAACTGATTTCAAATGAGAATAATAACCGTAGGTTTTGCTCCAACCTGGCATATCCATGTGAATTGCGACGTTGGGTCTTTTGGTGTCATCCATTCGGTGCATGATGTTGTTGAAATAAACTTTGGTTTCCCAACTTTTCAGAAAGTCACTATGTGGCAACATTTGAAATTTCAAAGAAGTGATTAAGGCTTCTGCTATCGAAACATCCATCGGCAAGGCAGGATATCCGACATTATTGGCTTTGTCATAAATTATAGACGCTTCTAACAATTTGTTTTCGTCCAATTTCACTCCCGAAATTCCGGAAACATTTATTTTTTGAAATTGAGAATAAGGAACCAAGATATTACCACCGGCTTTATAATTCTCGGCATCACGGGTCATGAAATTAACATCGCTGTAAAATTTCTCTGTTTTGAAGTTTGTTCCGGCTCCAAAAATCTTTTGTTGATTAATTGTTTCATATCCAGAATTTACATTAAAGTTCCACCGCTTTTGGCCGAACCTCATTTTATTTCTTTTCAAATCGATAGAGCCGCCGATGGTATTTCCGTGGCAAGAACCTTCCTGACCAGAACTAATGCTGGCTTCCATTAAATTAGAAACTTCGATATAAGAAGTAATTGGATCCATTTTATCAGTACAAGCGCCGAATATCCTCATTCCGTCAATGGTGACTAAAGTTCTTTCGGTCGGCAAACCATTAATGAGCGGCTCCCAAGCATAGGCGCCACGTTTCACCATATCTACTTTCGCCGATTTTTGTAAATATTCATCGATGGAACCTAAGGGTTTATTTTCTTTGCTCGAAATTTTGGTCGTTCCAATCACAATCACTTCTTGAATATGGTGTGATTTCGTAGTATCTGATGCAAATTGTTGTGCAAAACCATTAATAAAGAAAAGAACGAAAATGTTCACAAGTAGGATTCGTTTCATGATAAAGCGTTTTGATTAATAGAATTACTATAAACCTTTATTAAAAAGATGTAGCAGTTAAGAAAAAAAACCAAGACTAATTGTTCTAATTACAAGCAATTAGCCTTGATATTTTGTTGTAAAGAATTAAAAATTGAACTCGAAAAATATACTGCTCGCAGCGTTGCTATCCGTTACTGCTTCACCAGCGACAATAGTTCCATCTGGTTTCGCTAATTGTAGGTTGACTCTCCACAAACCTGTCATGGTCAACGCAAGTTTTCCAGTATATAATTTCCCGGCAGACGGTTGGGTTGCATTTACGTTGTTTGGTGAACTGTGATTTCCCATTCCCGGCATTCTTGGATCTACTTTTACGGTATAGCCGTCTACAATCGGGAAATTATTCATATCCTGCATTTTCCAAACTCCTATAACCATATCGTTTGTTGCAACTTTCGGCGATTTCGGTTCGATAAACGCCACGACATATTTTACACCGTCGCTTCCCATAAAAGAGTTGACTGTTTTATTAGTTTCAACAGGAACATTAATTATCGTTGTTACAGTATAAGAATTGGATCCAATGGTATAATCGATTTTTAAGTCCCAATATTCGGTCGCGTTTCCAGGCATTTGGAAAACGATATATCCTGAATATAAAGTTCCTTCAGAGGTTACTTTTTGGACCGCAGAATTCGGAGAAGAGTGATTCATTGAAGTCATGTGCATCATTGGTTTCCAATTAATAGTAGCATTTATTTCATATTGATTGGTCGACTTATTTTTAATACGAAGTTTGATATCGTTGTAGCCCAAATTGGTCGAGCCAGATTTAGAATACATTTCGATAATATGAGTATCATTGCTGATTTCTTTAATTTTTAATAAGCCCTCGATCTCAGTATTTGGATTTGCAGGAAGGGTAACTTCATCATTATCAGAAGTTCGACAAGAGAGTACAAGGAATGCCATTGCCAATAGGGCAACTATAGTTTTGAATGAGAATTTCATTTTGTTTGAATTTTAGTGATAATTTGATTTAAGATTTTTCTCTTCTAAAAGAGACGGTGAATGCGCTTCAGTTTCAATTGAAAAAGAAGGACTTACTTGCATAAATCAAATTATACTTGCGGGGGGTGTGCTGGAATACTTAAGAAAATCTCAGGAATAAAAAGTTCCTTATAAATGAAATCGGTCGTTTGAGAATGAACGAAATTTTGTTTCTTAATAAAGTAATCAGCAGGTGCTGTCGGTAATATATTAAACTCAAATGCGTATTTCACCAAATTAAAAGGATTCGTATTTTTCTCACTTTCTACTTTCATTTGGCATTTTCCGTGACAATCTAATTGAGGTTCTGCCTTATTAATACAATGAATTTCGTAGAAATTTTGGTTGATCTTATAATCAATCATAAAAAGCGAGTTCTGAAAACTTGCTCCAAAAAGGATGAGTGATAATATGATCGTTGTAATGGATTTCATGACAGGTCAAAGTTAAGACTATTTAGTCTTAGTTTATAATAACTTTAATCATCTCAGAAGAAGTAATATTTTTACCGATTTATTTATAATCTCTATTATTTTTTATCTTTAACCTTTCTAATATTATTAAAGATGGCAGACCAAGCAAAATTCATCCAGGAACTTTCTAGCAGATATTCTCCCAAAGGGGAGTTTATTACTTTAGGGAAGGGAATGTTCGATGGTGAAGTAGTTACGGAAATTAACGTGACGATTCCGCTGAAGACCATTAACCGCCACGGATTAATCGCTGGAGCAACTGGAACTGGAAAAACGAAGACAGTTCAGGTTTTTGCTGAGCAACTTTCACACGCTGGAATTCCTTCTTTGGTTCTCGATATTAAAGGTGATTTTTCAGGTATTGCCGAACCAGGAACGGAGAATGCCATTATTACAGAACGATATGCTAAAACAAAATTCCCTTATCAACCACAGGCATTTCCGGTAGAATTAATGTCGATTTCAGGAGAGAAAGGAATTAAATTAAGGGCAACCGTTACCGAATTCGGACCACTTCTATTATCGAAAATTCTTAATTTAAATGATACGCAGCAAAGCATCATTTCGATTGTCTTTAAATATTGTGATGACAAAGGTTTGCCGCTCATTGACTTAGATGATTTAAAAAAAGTTTTACAATACGTAACCGATAATCCACAGGGAAAAGCAGATTTAAAAAGTAATTATGGCTCCATCTCACCAGCTTCTTTGGGCGCTATTCTTCGCTCCATAGTGGCTTTAGAACAACAAGGTGCTACTTCATTTTTTGGTGAACCAAGTTTTGATGTGGAAGATTTACTGCAAAAGAGAGAGGGAAAAGGAGTGGTCAATATTTTGCGAGTTGGCAATATTCAAAGCAAACCACAACTATTTTCAACATTTATGTTGTCTTTATTTGCGGAAATTTATATGATGTTTCCCGAAGAAGGAGATTCAGGAAAACCAAAATTAGTCTTGTTTATCGATGAAGCACATTTGATTTTTAAAGAAGCCCCGAAAACACTTTTGAGTCAGATTGAAACGATGGTAAAATTGATTCGTTCAAAAGGAGTCGGCATCTATTTCATTACCCAAATCCCCGGTGACGTACCCGAAAATGTTTTATCTCAGTTAGGTTTAAAAATTCAGCATGCACTTCGTGGGTTTACGGCGAAGGATAAAAAGGAAATTTCTAAAGCCGTTGAAAACTATCCGATCACAGAATATTACGACGCCAAAAATTTAATTCAAAACATGGGAATTGGTGAGGCATTCATTACTGCTTTAGATGAAAAGGGAATTCCAACACCATTGGTTCATACTTTTATGATGTCGCCAGAATCAAGAATGGATATTTTGAATGATGCAGAAGTTTCGGAATTAACAAGTAAATCTGCCATGGTTGCCAAATATGAGCAAATGGTCAATAAAGATTCTGCCTACGAAATGTTAACCATCAGAATGGAGCAGGCGGTAAAAAATGCGGAACCTACTCAGAAAACAAGAACAATAAAAGAAGAACCTGGCATGTTCGAAAGTGTAATTAAGTCTAGAGCAGGACGAACGTTTACTACAACCTTAGCGCGAGAAGGCGCGAAATTTGTGTTGGGGATGTTCGGTTTAGGAGGAAGAAGAAGATAATTTAATCAAGAAGAATTTGTATTCAGTAATCGATATAGAAAGTAACGGTGCCCCTTTTCGCAAAGAAAGCATCATAGAAATCGCCGTCTATAAATATGATGGTCACCGCATTGTGGACCAATTTATTTCACTTGTGAATCCCGAAAGTGAGATCACACCCTTTGTACAGAAGTTGACCAATATTTCCCAGAAAATGGTCAAAACAGCACCGAAATTTCACGAGTTAGCCAAGCGCGTGGTAGAAATTACAGAGCATACCACTTTGGTCGGGCACAATATAGAATTTGATTATCGGATGCTTCGCCAGGAATTTAAAAGACTCGGTTATGATTTTAAAATCAACACCATCGACACAATTCCGTTAGCGAAAAAATTAATTCCTACCGCTGAGAGTTATAATTTGGGGAAACTGGTAAAGTCTTTGGGAATTCCGCTAGTTGATCAACATCGCGCGTCTGGAGATGCAAAAGCGACTTTGGAATTGTTTAAATTATTAATGATTAAAGATAGAAATTCTGAAATCATTCAGCAACACCACGACGAAGTAAATGCCAAAACGTATTTAAATAAAGTACGGGATCTGACTCAAGATTTACCCGCCGAAAAAGGAATTTTATACTTTCAAGATAGAGACGGCAAAATTATTTACTCAGAATTCGTAGATGATCTTAATAAATCTGCGAAAAATATCTTTTATTCGAAATCGAAGAAATGGAAAATAATTCAAGATGAGGTTGAACAAATTCAGTATGATCTAACTGGAAATGATATTCTAGCTAAACTCATGATGCGAACAAAAGGTTTGAAAAAACGCGAATCACTACAGTTTGGACTTTTTCATAAAAATGAAAGATATTTCGCTGATAAAATCAGCAATCATCAAATCGATAAACCTTTAATACAGTTTAAATCTTTTACGCAAGGGATAAAAGCAGTCAGTTTTATTAACAACCAACCAGAATTAAAAGATCTCAAAAACTTCCAGCAATTAATTGCCATTAATAAAAACAATGAATTGTGGTTGTCAACCGGTCGGGTTTTGGGAGAAAAATCTTTCTTACTTTTTGAGCAAGGAAAATTGACCGCTTATGGATTTTACGAATTGTACACTCAAATTGAATCTCTAAAAAAACTAAACAGTTTAAAAATTGACATCGATTTTCCTACAAATGATTTACAAAATGATTTAAAATTGGGACTTTTACGAGGTGATTTCGAGAAAGTGCCTATTCCCACAAAATAAATTGCAGCGAATTAAATAAAAAAAAATAATTTTAAGGAAAATTCAAGAAAACTAAAATAATGACGGTTCTTAAATCCATAAAAAAGATTGCTTCAAAAGAGAAAAAGTTTTTCTCTAAAGCAAACTTCGTGGAATAAGAGCAGATTTCAACAAGATATTGTGAAGCAGACTCTTTTTGGGTCTGCTTTTTTAATTGGAAAAAAAAAGAATATGACAGATAGAAATTTACTGAAAATCGCAGAAGAATTCGGAACGCCAACTTATGTGTACGACGCAGAAAGCATCAAGTTTCACTACGAAAAACTAACCTCATCATTTCACAAAAGCACCCGATTTTTCTATGCTGCTAAAGCGCTTACGAATATTAATATTCTAAAATACATCAATAATTTGGGTGCCGGTTTAGACTGCGTTTCTATTAATGAAGTGAAATTAGGATTGAAAGCAGGTTTTCCAAATGATAAAATTCTTTTCACTCCCAACTGTGTTGATCTATTAGAAATTGAAGAAGCGATGGATTTAAAGGTTCACATCAACATTGATAATATTTCTATTCTAGAACAGTTTGGGACTAAGTACGGAAATACTTATCCAATTTTCGTTAGAATCAATCCACACATTTACGCTGGCGGAAATCACAAAATTTCGACCGGTCACATTGATTCAAAATTTGGAATTTCGATTCATCAACTTCGTCACATCGAACGTGTCATGAAGTCGACGGATCTTTTAGTAGAAGGCCTTCACATGCATACTGGCAGCGAAATAAAAGATACTGATGTGTTTTTACAAGGTCTCGAAATTATGTTTGAAATGGCCGAGTATTTCCCGGATTTAAAATACATCGACATGGGAAGCGGTTTCAAAGTTCCTTATCAAGAAGGTGATCTGGAAACGGATGTGAAAACTTTAGGTAAAAAAGTTGAAAAAGCATTAGCGGATTTTCACCAGGAAAGTGGTCGAAAATTCGAACTGTGGTTTGAACCAGGAAAATATTTAGTGAGCGCCAGCGGACATTTCTTAGTAAAATCGAACGTCATCAAACAAACTACCGCGACCGTTTTTGTTGGAATTAATTCTGGATTTAATCATTTAATTCGTCCGATGTTTTACGATTCATATCACATTATCGACAATCTTTCGAATCCAAAAGGAGCAGAAAGAATTTATACCGTCGTCGGAAATATCTGTGAAACCGACACTTTTGCCTGGGATCGAAAGTTGAATGAAGTTCGCGAAAGTGATATTTTGGTTTTCAGAAATGCGGGCGCTTATGGTTTTGAAATGAGTTCTAATTTTAATTCTCGACTAAAACCAGCGGAAGTTCTATTTCTAGACGGAAAACCTCATTTGATCAGAAGAAAAGAGGAATTCGAAGATTTATTGAAAAACCAGATTGAAGTCCTATAAATACCACGTAAATGAATTTGATCACGGATAACATTGGTAAAACGATTACTTAAACTTGTTAAACTTTGTGAACTGTTGCAAAGTTTTTTTTTGAAGTTTAAATTGATAATACTTGAAAATAAAATCAACCAATTTTCTATTATTAAATCTGCATTTTATTTTCAGATTGTGTTTAAAACCAATAAGATTTTAGTACAATTATTCAGTTCAATTGTAAAAATTCAATTGATTATGCGATCGAATTGTTTCTATCACTCTGACATTTTGTCACAGAAATTCTTATATTTGCATTCTCATTTTGAATTCAATTATTGAATTCAAAGTTTAAAATTTATCAAGTGCAAGAAAAATATATAGACGAAACTAAACAGGGAGAAGCCTTCGCAATCGCAGAAAAACCGCAAAATACTAAGAAATTATTTTTAGAAAGTTACGGCTGCCAGATGAATTTTTCTGATTCTGAAATTGTTGCTTCGATCCTGAATGAGCAAGGTTACAACACCACTTTAAAATTAGAAGAAGCAGATTTAATTTTATTGAATACGTGTTCAATCCGTGAAAAAGCAGAACAAACTGTTAGGATGCGACTTTCTCAATTCAAGAATTTAAAAAAGGAAAAACCAAACTTAACTGTTGGCGTTTTGGGCTGCATGGCGGAACGTTTAAAAACTAAATTTCTAGAAGAAGAACAGTTAGTTGATTTAGTCGTCGGACCTGACGCTTACCGTGATTTACCAAATTTACTAAAGGAAACCGAAGGCGGAAGAGATGCGATTAATGTAATTTTATCCAAAGAAGAAACCTACGCTGATATTAGTCCGGTTCGTTTATGCGGAAACGGCGTAACAGCTTTCGTGACCATTACACGTGGTTGCGATAATATGTGTACGTTCTGCGTTGTTCCTTTTACGAGAGGTCGGGAGCGCAGCCGTGATCCGCATTCCATTATCGAAGAATGTAAAGAACTTTGGACCAATGGTTATAAAGAAATTACATTGCTCGGACAAAACGTAGATTCTTACTTGTGGTTCGGAGGTGGCGCTAAAAAAGACTTTAAAAAAGCCAGCGAAATTCAACAATTAACCGCAATTAATTTTGCTCAATTAATGGAAATGGTTGCGATTGCAGTTCCGCAGATGAGACTTCGATTCTCAACTTCTAATCCGCACGATATGAGTACGGATGTTTTCAAAGTGATGGCGAAGTACGATAACATTTGCAAATATGTTCACCTTCCGGTACAAAGTGGAAGTGACAGAATTTTGGAGAAAATGAACCGTCAACACACGCGTGCTGAATATTTGACTTTAATTAATGCGGCAAAAGAAATGCTACCAGGCGTTTCGTTTTCGCAAGATATGATCATCGGATTCTGTGGCGAAACCGAAGAAGATCACCAAATGACTTTAAGTTTAATGCGTGAAGTAGAATACGATTATGGTTACATGTTCTCTTATTCTGAACGACCGGGAACGCCGGCAGAAAAAAGAATGATAGATGATATTCCGGCAGATGTTAAACAAAGAAGATTGGCAGAAGTAATCGCTTTGCAAGGTGAACTTTCCCGTAAAAGAATGCAAGGTTACGTCGGTAGAAACCACGAAGTTTTGATTGAGGGAACTTCGAGAAAAAACGAAAACCAATGGAAAGGACGAAATTCCCAAAATGCTGTTTGCGTTTTTGATAAATTAGAAGGACAAAAACTAGGCGATTTGGTTACCGTTTTCGTGCATGGAAATACGCAGGGAACGCTTTTAGCAAAAACGGTTTAAAAATCAGAAACCGATTATTAGAGTTTATATTCATTGTTCCTTTTACCTCTTACATTATACAAAGAAAAAAATGACAGAATTACAATCTATAAAAACACGTTTTGGGATTATCGGAAATTATCCGGTGCTCAATCGTGCTTTACAAAAAGCAATTCAGGTTGCACCCACAGATATTTCCGTTTTAGTAATGGGCGAAAGTGGTGTTGGAAAAGAATATATTCCTAAAATAATTCACGGTGAATCGAAAAGAAAACATCAGCCTTATATCGTGGTCAACTGTGGTGCGATCCCAGAAGGAACGATTGATTCTGAATTATTCGGACACGAAAAAGGTGCTTTTACGGGCGCTACTTCTACACGAAAAGGCTATTTCGAAGTTGCAGATGGCGGAACTATTTTCTTGGATGAAGTTGGAGAATTACCCGTACAAACGCAAGTTCGTTTGCTAAGAGTTTTAGAAAGTGGGGAATTTATGAAAGTGGGTTCTTCTCAAGTTCAAAAAACCAACGTGCGTATTGTGGCAGCAACGAATGTTAATATGCTCAGAGCCATTAATGATGGTCGATTCCGCGAAGATTTATATTATAGACTGAATACGGTGCAAATAGATATGCCGCCGTTACGCGAAAGAAAAGGTGATGTTCACTTATTGTTTAGAAAATTCGCAATCGATTTTGCTGAGAAATACAGAATGCCGGAATTGGTTTTAACTGATGATGCCGTTCAGTATTTAGAAAACTATCCGTTCCCCGGAAACGTGCGCCAGGTTCGTAATTTAGTTGAGCAGATGACGGTCGTAGAACAAGACAGATCTGTGAATGCGGTCAAATTAGCGGAGTACATTCCGATTCACTCACAACTTCCGGCGGTTATTCAAAAAGGAGGCGGAATTTCTTCAAATGAATTTAATTCTGAGAGAGAAATTATGTACAAAATTCTTTTTGACATGCGTAATGATCTTAATGATTTGAAATCTTTAACTTCAGAATTGATCAAAAATCGTGGGGATGGCGATCTAAGTCGTCAGGAAAAGAACTTAATTAACCGTGTTTTCACGCCAGAACCTCACGTTCAGAATCCTAATTCTATGCTTTATTTTGAAAAGCAGAATCAATATCAGAATTCCACGGGTATTTCTAAACCAGATGAAGAATACGAAGATGTGGAAGATATCGAAATCGAAGAAACCAAAGCTGCTTCTCTTTCCTTGCAAAATAATGAGCGAGAACTGATTGTCAAAGCATTAGACAAACATAAAGGTCGGAGGAATAAAGCAGCAGATGAATTGGGAATTTCACAAAGAACGCTTTATCGTAAAATAAAACAATATAATTTAGAAGACTGATGAAGAGATTTCAAATTAAAGAATTCAAATTAAATAGAGAATTGAAGATATTTTCTGTTTTATCTTTACTTTTATTTCTTACGAGTTGCTATTCGTTTACTAATGTGAACTTAGATAGTCGCTATGAAACGATCCAAATTAAAGAGTTTCCTAATAATTCAGCGCTGATGAATCCAAATTTATCTCAGCAGTTTTCTACGGATATTCAAAATAGATTTCTAAGAACCTCCTTAAAAGGAACAACAGAAAAACCGCACATTTTAATAGAAGGAGAAATCACAGATTATTCAATAACCCCGACCACTATTTCCAGTTCGGTTGAAGCGCCAGGTGGAAATATTCAGGCGGCGCAGAATAAACTAACGATTACAGTGAAAGTACATTATGAAAACTCAATTGAGGTTGATAAAAGTTTCGACCGCGTTTATTCTGACGAAGCGGTTTTCAGCAGTGATCTAGACATTAACACCATCGAAACTTCGCAAGTGAAACTGGTGAATGAGAGAATCATCAATAAAATTTTTAATGATATTGTAGCCAATTGGTAATGAACGGAAGAATTTTAGAATTAGTAAAAAACCCAGATTTATTTCAGATTCAAGATTTGGAATTGCTGAGTAGTGAAATTAACAAACATCCTTATATTCAAAGTTTACGAGCCTTGCATTTGCTGGGAACGCATCGTTTGCAACCAGAAAATTACGCGAGACAACTTTCTTTAACGGCCGCTTATACCACCGATAAAAAGATTCTTTATCAGTTGATTAATTCGGTG
>JBBSRZ010000047.1:0-19344 GCA_038242555.1 Flavobacteriales bacterium
TACCGGTATATTTCGCCGGTTGGACCGTATGGTGGCTGAACTTCCGGCTCTGCACCTTCAGGAAACTGCACGGTCCGCAGTTGATTATTAATCTGGATTCTGGCAAAAGCATCATCAACACCATCATCAAAAATTATTTTAATGATGGAAAGTCCAAACATCGTTGTACTTCTGATGCTGGATTTCTTTTGCACTGAACTCATTGACAGTTCCACCGGTGTTGTTACAAAACGTTCTACTTCTTCTGCACTTCGGCCATTCCACTGCGTTATGATGACCATTTGAGTATTGGTAACATCAGGAAATGCTTCAATCGGCATATTTTTAAAACTGATGTAACCCGCAATTGCCAGCAGCGAAACCCAAATAAATGTAAACGCTTTATTCTTAAGGGAAAAAGCAATGATGTTTTTTATAAATTTATTCATAAGTAAATTTTAATTTTTTCAGGTCAGATGGTATCGCCAGTTTTCACGTTTGTATCTCATAAAAAATTAGGAATGGCGATTTCATGAACTTTATATTTTGCGAAAAACCAACGATAGGTCGGTTTCTTTTGAGTAAACTAGAACTTAAATTACTCGTTTAATGATCTGTAGAATAAAAGTTGATTATTGGTTACGACCTTATCGCCTTCCATGAGTCCGTCTGAGATATAAGAAATCTCACCGGTCTGTTTCGCCACTTTTACTTCCTGGATTTTCCCATTACTTTTACTTTTAAAAAGAATTACATAATGTCTGTTGTCGTCGAATATTATAGCGTTGGAGGGAATAGAAAGCGCCGTCTTATCTTCAGTTTTAAAAACCTTGACTGTCGCCTTACTTTCGGGAATGAGTTCCCCATTTGCATTGTCTAAAACCACTCTTGCCTGCATCGAGTTGGTTTCAGGATCGATGATCTTGAAAATCTTATCGATCTTACCATGAAATATTTTATCAGGTGCGGTCAAAGTGGAAACCTCCGCTTTCATTCCCAAAGAAATTTTATGAATGTCGCTTTCATTAATGTTTAAGATGGCCCAGACATTCGTCGTATTGGCCACATCGAAGATATTATCACTCCGATCACTTCTGAGTTGCATTCCATTATTAATGTTTTTCTCCACGATATATCCGCTGATGGGTGAAACTACAGAGTATACATTTCCTTTTCCCATATTATAAACCTGATTCACGGATTGTGATCTGCGCAATTCATCTTGCGCTTTCTGAACCTGACTTTTCGCCTCCAGCACTTCTCTCTCGGTGGTTAACTTACCATGGTACATATCCTGTGCAACCCGAAGGTTTTTCTGAGCAACTACCAAATCTGTTTTCGCATAACTCAAATCTTTTTGATAACCTGCAACTTCTGTACTTCTGATGGTCGCCAACACTTGACCTTTTCTCACATAATCGCCCAGTTCTGCATTAACGGAAATAACATTACCACCAACCAATGGGAAAATATCGATGTATTGATTTTTATCGGCTGCGATTTTTCCAAAGAAACTTGTTTCATCTTTGATGTATTCATTTTGCACCTCTACGACGGTGGTCGTTTCCATCATTAAATTGCTGATTACAAAACTTTTTTCAGCATCAATTTCTTTTGTATCGTCCTCTTTATTACAACTCGTGATGACAAAAAAGGCGAGTATTAGGATTATATTTTTCTTCATGATCAATTGAAAATAGGAGTTTGTATGAGTTTGTTTAGTTCTTCAGCCGAGATGACGACCTGCTTTTTTATTTCGTCGATTTGCAGAACGGTTTCTTTGTAACTGTTACTGAAATCAGTAAATTCTAGTAAGGTGATATTTCCTTTCCTGAAATTATCCTGAATCCCTTTTTGAACGGCATTCAAATTATCAAGGTCGATTTGCTTGATGCTGAAATACTGGTCATAGTTATTTTGCCAGTTTTGATAAGCGGCCGTAATTTGATTTTCAAGTTTTTGCTTTTGATAGTCGGTATTTCTCTGACTTTGCTCGATTAAGATTTGAGCTTTCTGTACATTTCCGTGGTTTTTTTTCCATAGAGGAATTGGAATCCCAACGGTGAAATTAATTTCATTGCGGTAAATCCCACTGTTTTGATTCCATTGTAAACCTGTAGTGACGTCCGGAGTATTTAGGGATTTTTGCCATTTGTAATAGTACTTGCTATTCTCAATCGATTTTAAAGTGTACAGATAATCGGCATTATGTTCGAGGGCAATTTCTTTTAATTCAATTAAAGAAATCAGAGGCGGATTTTTAATCAATGATTGCACTTCACTTTCCGAAATTTCAGGAAAAACATTAATGCTGATTCCGGTTAAAGTTTGCAATTGTTGAAGATCAGAAAAAATAGCGTTTCGAATTTGTAATTTCTCATTGTTAAGATCTAGGACCAGCGCTTGTAATCTTACTTCGTCTTTTAGCGCGATGTTGCCTTTCGCCGTTTGCACTTTATATGCTTTTACCAAATCGGTTAGAAAACTCAACTGACTGTCGATGTTTTCTAATTTTTTTTGATCAAAAAAAATGGAATAAAAGGTTTCCCGCAGTTGCGATTTAAGTTCAAATAATAATTGATTAAACTGAAGTTGGCTCAAATCCTTATTGGATTTTGCGAATTCGACTTCATTTTTACGTTTCCCTCCTAGTAGAAAAAGTTGCTGGACCACGATGCTTTTGCTGGGTCCCACATTAAAAACGGAATTGTTTTCAGGATTAAACACGTTTGCTTCGAAATTCGCTTCTGGCAAATCCCAAATCTTCGCCTGCACGATTTCTGCCGCAGCCGCAGAAATATCATATTGTTGTGCAATGAGTTGCAGATTATTTTTAACGAACGCGTGCTCTGCTTCTTGAAGAGTGATTTTTTGTTGTGAAAAAGTCCAGGAAGAAACCAAAAGACAGATCACGAGTATTTTATTCATATCGACGCTTTTTAACAAAGGCAAAAATGAATAGATTACCTTAAAAGAAACTTAAGTTCACCTTAAAAAAACCTTAAAAAGTAAATTATTAAGCTATAAACCGCGAAATGTGAAAAAGATAAATTAAGAAAAAGCATGACGATTATAAAATACAACTTTTACATACTTTTAAATGACTCACTACATTATAATTTTTTTCAATCTTTTGAGGTAAAAAGATTTAGACATGCTTTACAATGGAAAAGTAATCGTGAAGATATTCTGATTGTCGGAACTACTGCTGTAAACAATTGTAGCCTTGTGGTACTCCAGAATTCGTTTTACAATTTTTAATCCTAAACCAGAACCTGAAGTTTTTTTAGAATTGCCTCCTCTCATAAAAGGATCGAATAAACGCTTTTGTTCGTCCGCAGAAATAGTGCTGCCGAAATTGAAAACTTCTACCGATAAATCATCCAAAGATTCAATAATAGTCACCTTAACGAGATCGTTATCAGAGTAGATCGCAGCATTTTTAAATAAATTAATGAACACAATTTCTAATAAAGACTTTACTCCCTGAATGGTCAACTGAGAACTTTCCACGCTTTGTTCAGAAATTTGAAAATCGATCTTCAGTTTGGGGAAGTTCTTCTCTATTTTTTGGTAGGCATCAAAAATAACTTCGTCAATTCTAATCTCTTCGTAAATAATCTGAATATTTTCTTTGTCAAATTTTGTCAGCACGAGAAGTGAGTTCGTAAGATCAGACAACTGGTAAACCTCTTGAGAAATTTGGGAAAGCACAGATAAAGTTTTAGTTGAATGTTCATCCGACTTTTTTAAATTCTCTAATTGGAAAGCCATCCTGGTCAATGGCGTTCGCATTTCGTGAGAAGCACTTGCTGTAAAATCCTTTTGTGATTGAAAAACATCATTCAGACGAACAATCATTGTATTGAATGATTGGGCGAGGACACCGATCTCATCATTCGAAGACTTCATTGGGATCTGAGTCGTGAGTTTGTGAGCGGTAACTTCAGAAATCTCCTGCTTCAACTTCTCCAACGGTTGAAGAAATTTATCAATAATATAATAACTGAAAAACCAAATTAACGCAATGCTCATCAGGTAAGAAAAGAACAGAATATATTTAAGATAAGCCAACTTCGATTCGCCAGAAGAATCCAGCGCACTGGTAATGATGTAATAATTTTTACCTTCAATACTTCTTAAGGCAGCGTAAATTTCAGGTTTCGTATTTTCAGTATAGATCGTTTTGCGGTCGTCTAATTTATCCAACAAACTTTTGTCCCAGCAGATATTTTCTCCTTTTACTGTGCTGTAAAGCAACTGCTTCTGAGCATCAAAAATAATAATGTTTTCATCGAACAGAATATTATCGGCGTTTTCACTAAAAACAAGAGGGCCTTGCGCTTTAAATCCATCCGATTGGGAAATAAAATTCGTCGTAAATGCAAGTCGTTTCACAAAGCGATCTTTAAATTCCTCTCTTCTGAAGGAACTAAAGGAGATATAAATAACGGTCATTATGATGGCGAAGAGTAAAGAAAAGGCAATACTCAAATTCAGAGCGATTTTACGCTTCAGAGACATTTTCATAGCGCATTCAGATAATACCCAAATCCAGAACGGGTATGGATTAATTTCACCTCAAAATCTTTGTCTATTTTTTTTCGTAAAAAATTAATGTAAACTTCAACCGTATTGGTATTGGTGTTAAAATTTTGTTCCCAGACATGTTCGGTAATTTGCATTTTTGAAACCGTCCTGCCTTGTGCTTCCACCAGAAATAGCAAGAGCTGAAATTCTTTTAAAGTCAGTGCAATTTCTTGTCCGCCACGAAAGACTTTCTGTTCACTTTTATTAATGATTAAATCTTCGACCGAAACAATCTCATCGATGATCTTACCTACTGTACTCTTTCTTCTTACGAGCGAATGAATTCGCATCAATAACTCTTCAAACTGAAATGGCTTCACTAAGTAATCATCAGCTAGCCGATTGAAGGCATCTTTCTTATCAGCTAAATCGCCGTATGCAGAAATCATGATGATTGGAGTGGTTTGATCCTCTTTGCGTATTTTTTCGCAAACATCTAGGCCATTTATTTTAGGCACATTGATGTCGAGTAAATAAATTTCGTAAGTGCTTATTCGAACTTCACGCAAAAAAAGATCACCATCATATACTTTCTTCACCTCAAATCCACTGTCTTCTAAAAAGGTAGCCAATTCGGTGGAGAGAATAAGATCATCTTCTAATAAAAGGATTTTCATAGTAAAGATTGGTAAGTAAATTTAGGGAAATTAAAACAAAAAAAAGTCTCTCTTAAAAAAGAGAGACTTCATTAGAGCCAACTATGAGAATTGAACTCACGACCTCTTCCTTACCAAGGAAGCGCTCTACCCCTGAGCTAAGTCGGCGAAAGATTAAAAAAAAATCACAAGCCGCTGTAATGGTTGTGATTCTTTTGAGCGGAAGACGAGGGTCGAACTCGCGACATTCAGCTTGGAAGGCTGACGCTCTACCAACTGAGCTACTTCCGCATTTTTGTTTCCAAAAAAACTGTTGGTAAACGGTTTGCAAATCTAATTTAAATTTACAAATACACAAAACAAAATCTTAATAAAAAATGTGGGGAGAGTAGGATTCGAACCTACGAAGTCGTAAGACAGCAGAGTTACAGTCTGATCCATTTGGCCACTCTGGAACCTCCCCAATTTTTATTTTACTATGAGCCTCCAGAGGGACTCGAACCCACGACCTGCTGATTACAAATCAGCTGCTCTAGCCAGCTGAGCTACGGAGGCAAAGATTTTAAAGAACTTCTTATCTGTTTTTGCGAGTGCAAATATAAGGGAGTTTATTTTAAATCTACAAGTATTTAGTTACTTATTTTAGAAAAAGTTTTTATCCTAGTTCTTTCTTCTTGATTAACAGTTTTTTAGCAGCATCCGCACACAGGTCAATACTCTCTTCAAAAGACGCAGAAGTCTTTTTTACCACGATATCGTCTCCTGGAACCTCTAATTTTATCTCCGCCGTTTTGTTTCCTTTCTCACCCGTGTTTTCTACTTTAAGAAACACCTGGCAACCTAAAATTTTATCATAAAAAGTTTCTAACTTATTCAATTTCTTTTCTATATACTCCTCAAGAGGTGTATGTGGAGTCATTCCCATTGACTGAATTTTAATTTTCATAATCTAGATTTTTTTTGCTCGAGGGTGAGCTTTGTTAAACACTTTTTTTAATTGTTCGATATTCGCCGTAGTGTAAACCTGAGTCGACGCTAACGACGAATGACCCATGATTTTTTTTACTTTGGAGATTTCCGCGCCATTCTCTAAAACATGCGTTGCGAAACTATGTCTTAGAATATGAGGACTTCTTTTTGTCTTAGAAGTAACCTGACCAAGATAGGAATTAACAGCAGAATAGACAAACTTATCATTTAGTTTCTTACCCTTTTCACTTAGGAAAAAATACATCTCATTCGCTTCCAGCGGCTTTCTTTTTGTCAAATATTCTTGAAAACTTTCTACCAGTTTTTCGGAGATCGGAATGAGTCGGGATTTGTTTCCTTTACCAATGACTTTGATTTCTTTCTTACTGAAATCTACATGCTCTAAGAGTAGATTGCACAACTCGGCTTTTCGTATTCCGGTTTGATATAAAGTTTCAATAATTAACTCCTTTAGAAAACTTCCGTTTTTTGGCTGTAGATCACCAGAAATTAAGTCCTCCATTTCTGCAGTAGAAAACGGAATCTGCTTTTCAGCATAAAATTTTAATGATTGTATATTTTCTACGGGCGAAACTTCGATATCGCCTACTTTTAGAAGGAAAAGAAAAAAACTACGTAACGTAGAAAGTTTACGATTGATGCTTCTTTTAGAAATTTCAGCTTTGCTTAATTCGCTCATGAAATTTCGAATGATCTTTTTATCGACTTTCGTAAAATCCTGATTCGCTTCTGATTGCAGCATAAAAGTTGAAAAATCCAGTAAGTCTTTGCGATAACTCGTCACGGTGTGTGGCGAATATCTTTTTTCAACTTGTATATATTCTAAAAATCGTTCTACCATTTTACTATAACCAACAAAAAATCACTTCTCAAATATAATAATTTGAAAAGTGATTTAAGTATTTTCTAAAGAAAATTTATTCTTAAGCTTGTTCTTCGATGCTTAGATTTCTTTGTTTGTAGGCTGCTTTGGTATTAGCTGCTCTCTTCACAACAGAAGGCTTATTGAATTGTTGACGACCTCTAAGAGCTCTGATAGTTCCTGTTTTGTCAAATTTTCTTTTGTATTTCTTTAACGCTCTGTCGATGGATTCACCATCTTTTACTGGGATTATTAACATAATTTACATCTCATTTTGGATTGCAAAAGTAACATTATTTTCTGAGTTAACAAATTTTTTTGCTAATTTTAAACTCAATAAAGAGAAAATATGAAACCCGACTATAAAGTAATCTATGCTTCTGCAGGTTCTGGCAAAACTTACGCCTTGGTTCAGAATCTGTTAGCCATTTGTTTAAAGTATCCAGCGCAGGCAGATAAAATTAGAAATATTTTGGCGCTAACGTTTACAAACAAAGCAGCCAATGAAATGAAACATCGGATTATTGATTGGTTAAAGGAATTTTCTTTAGATAACTTTAAAGAAAACAATGATCTGATCAACGTGCAATCAAAATTAAGGGATGAAGGATTTGATATTTCTCTTCAAGAATTACACGAACGCTCCAAGAAAATGCTTGATTATATTTTGCACCACTACTCTACTTTAAACATTGGAACGATTGATAAATTTAATGCGAAACTGGTCCGAAGTTTTGCTCAGGAATTAGGTTTAGCGCAAAACTTTAATTTAGAAATTAATGCAGAACCGTTCTTAATAGAAGCGGTTGATAAAATGCTGGAAGATATTGGTGAAGAAAATAATATCTCCGATGCATTTATGGATTTTGTGAATTATACTTTGGATAATAATGATCGTGTCGATCTAAATAAAACTCTTTATAATTCGGCCAAAGAATACGTTCAAGACAAACACTACTTTCGGTTAAATGAAAACAAAAATTTCGACTGGGAAGTTTATGAAAACACCAAAAAGAAGCTGCGAAAAGACATCAAAGATTTAGGAGAAAACTCTCTTAAAATTGCGGAAGACGTAATGAGTCTGTTGCAGGAAAAGAATTTGGAAGTGGGAGATTTTTCTGGGGGAACTAGTGGAATTGGCGGGTTCTTTCAGAAGTTTCTAACTACTAAAATTCCTAAATTATATAAAACACAAGCAGAAGAAGATAAAAGAGACGAAAGTAATTGCAAAGGTTGCTCTACAAAAGCAAAACATCGCCAAGACGAAATTTTAGAAATTCTAGAATATTTACGGTCGCATCGTAAACAAATTATTGAAAATCATGTAATTGCGCAGAAGAAAGAACAAATCCTGAATGCCTTACTTCCTTTGAAAGTCAATAAAGATATTCAAGATAAATTAGCAGAAATTGAGCAGGAAAACGATTTGGTTTTACTATCGAAGTTCAACATAATGATTCACGAGAATCTGCGAGAAGAACCGACCGCCTTCATTTATGAAAAGATCGGAACAAAATTCACGCATTATTTCTTCGATGAATTTCAGGATACTTCTTTGCTGCAGTGGCAAAACTTTCTTCCCTTGCGTGATCACGCCGTTTCCCAGGAAAACATGAGTTTTACTTTAGTGGGCGATCCGAAACAAAGTATCTACCGTTTTCGAGGTGGTGATTCTCAGTTAATGCTGGATATTATTAATCAAAAAGAAGTCTCACCGGTTTTCGCTAAAGTTGAAAATTTAGAAAACAATTATCGCAGCGCAAAAAATATCGTTGATTTTAATAATCAATTGTATCAATTTATGTCTTCGTCCACAGAAGCGCAACACCAAGAAATATTTGGAAACGGTTCGCAACAGATTTCAAAATCTAATATGGAAGGTCGCGTCCGGATCAATCTCATCGAAAACACTGGAAAGAAGTCATCCTATTATGAAAGTATTTCTGAAAAAATGCGCGACGATATTGAAACCTGTTTAGAGCAAGGATATCGATTCTCTGATATTACGATTCTTTGCCGCGGAAATTTTGACATTTTCAGTTATTCTCAATTGTTGGGAAATTTAAAAGTAAAATATAACGGCGAAGAAGTTTACATTAAAACCATCTCAGAATCAGGATTAACGCTCAATTTATCGATCACGTTATTGGCGCTAACTGAATTTTTGTATTGGGAAGAAAATCCTAAAAACTTCCAGTTTGTGGTTAAAATGATGTACTATTTAAAGGAATTAGGCCGAATAGAAATGGAAGATTTCAGCAGTGAAATCATGGAAATACTTTCTCTAAATAATAAGCCGGAGATGGAAACTTTAATTGAAGAAAAATATGGACTTCAATTAAAATCGACCAATTTATTACAACTTAATCTTTATAATTTCATCGAACATTTTCTGCAGGAATTCTCCGTAAAAGATAAAGAAACCGATTTCCTATTTAATTATTTAGAGATGATGTACGCCTATTCTCAAAACGCAGGTTCAACATTAAAAGAATTTTTGAAATATTGGGAAGAAGAGGCGAACACGAAAACAATTCAAGCCTCGGAGAACGTAGACGCAGTGCAAATTATGACGATACATAAATCCAAAGGATTGGAGTTTCCGATTGTACTTTTGCCGATGAAAAACGGAGCCAGTTCGAAGAAAAGCAGATATTGGTTTGGGACCGATTCGGAAGAGAAATTGAATTCTGTTAACGTCAACTTCTTCGATAATACGCTGGAAATTTATGATGAACAAATTGCAACCTTTAATAATGAAAATTCTTATCAAGAAAAAATAGACGATTTCTGTCTGCAATATGTGGCCACTACGCGAGCAGCAGAACAACTTTTCTTTTATATCGAAGAACCGAATAAGACCAAGAATCATCTAGAAATTTATAATTTCTTAGAATCGAAAATTCCTACTGAAGAAACTGGCGACACCGTGTCATCTTTTGATTTATACGAGGTTTCAGCCGTTCAACTTAGAAAACAATACGTTAAAAAAGCGACAGAATTTACCACGAAAGCGATCAGTCTGAAAACTGATAAGGTGAAATATGCGGATGCTATTAAAATCGCAACTCCGACGAAAAATTATCAAAACAGAGTGGAGAAAGTAAGGATGGGAATTTTCACGCATGAAATCTTAGCCCGGATAAATTCTGCCAAGGATGTGAAAAAAGTTTTGGAAAGTTATCTGTTGGAAGGTACGATCACGTTAGAAGAACAAACTGAAATCAGTAAAAGAATATTTAATATCATCAATCATGAGGAATATTCTCAGTATTTTAAAGAAAATCAGAATGTCATTAATGAAAAAGATATCATGATCTCGGAAAACGGAACTTCAAGAATGTACCGACCAGATCGTCTGATTGAAACAGAAGACGGCATTATAATCTTGGATTTTAAAACTGGTGAGGTGCAAGAAAAGCATCAATTACAATTAGACGAGTACCAATCGGTTTTAGAAAAACTCGGTAAAAAAGTAATCGAATCACAAATTGTTTACGTCTAAAAAAAACCTGTCTCTTTTCGGAGACAGGTTTTCTATTTATTCAGAAAGTTCTAAAATTTTAATTTAAGCAATTGGAAGCAAAACTCGCTGCGCCAATTCTTGATCGAACAGATATAAAGCCGACTGATTTTCAGAAACCATATTGATTTTAGTCACCAGTTGTGAGGCATTCGCTTCCTCTTCTACTTGTTCTGTTACGAACCATTGTAAGAAAGAAACGGTCGCAAAATCTCCTTCATCATTCGCATTTTTAAGAATATTAAAAATACTTCTTGTCACCACTTTCTCGTGCGCCAAGGCTTTCACAAAGATATCGGTTGCATTTGCAAATTCATAAGGTGGTTTTTCGATCGCACCCATTTGAATATGTGCGCCAACATCATTTAGAAAATCAAACATTTTGTCGGCATGCATTAATTCTTCTTTGCTTTGAATGCGAAAATAATTCGCAATTCCATCTAAATCCCTAGCAGAAAACCAGGCAGACATGGATAAATAATATTGTGCTGCATATTGCTCATTTGTAATTTGGTCATTAAGCAAACCTGCTATTTTTGTACTGATCATCGTAATTTCTATTTAAAAACAAAGATACCCAAAGTTAAGAACAAAAAAAAAGCGGGACATTTGCCCCGCCTAACATTAAAAAATAAAACTATGAACTGATTATTTTGCTTTATGCATACGATGCATTCTATTATTCTTTACCATTTTTCCTCTTTGCTGCCTGTTCTGGTTTTGTTTTGCTTCCCATTTCTGGTATTGATCAGGCGTCATGATTTGTCTCATTTCTGCATTATGTTGAGTTCTTTTGGTTCTCATCATCTCCATTTTCGCTTTTCTCTCTGCTTGTCTTTGTGGTGCCTCTAATTTTCTTTGCGCCATTCTCTGATCTTGCAAACCTTTGATCTTCATAACCTGTGCATCAGAAAGATTGTATTCAGTTTTCATTTTCATTAAATGATCTGCTCTTTTCTGCTCCATTTTTACTGGATCCATTTTTTGCATCTTATCTGTTTTCTGCGCCATTGCAAATGTTCCGATCGCTACGAAAGCGAGACTTAAAAAAACTTTTTTCATCTTAAATATTTGTTTTTGTGGTTATCTATTGGTTTGATATGCAATCAGTTAAATAGTTAAACATCTTAATCATAAACTTTTGTTAAAGAAAATGATAGAATTAAATTCAAATGTTTTTCTATCTGTTCTTTTGATAACTAAACCATTTAGTAGTTAAATTCTGCGGTCACAAACTTTAGTTATTTTATAAAAGAAATGAATTATTATTTTCAAAAATTAAAAAAGTTAAATTGATGTTAATGAAAAAGAGCAGTCTTATAAAAAACTGCTCTCCATCATTACTAACATTAAAATCTAAAACTATCGGGTGGTAAACCTGTTACCCGAGTTTCGTGAACTAGAACCTGGCGTTCTGCTGTTCGTATTCTGATTTCCGCGATTCTGCGGTGCGCTTTCAACTTTTCTAGAAGGTGCTGCAGATCGTGAACTTTGTGCTCTACTGCTCGAATCATTTCTGAAGCCACTATTGTTTGATGACGTTCTTGATTCATTTCTTACACTACTATTTCTAGTACTTGCAGTTCCACTCTTAGTTTCATTTCTAAAACTTTGATTTTCGGTTCTCGCAGTATTGCTACTTCTTGAACTATTTCCCTGAACTGCGGTGTCATTTCTAAACCCGTTATCACGAAATCCGTTAGAATTTGCAGTTCGTCCAGTTCTTGAAGACTCGTTAAATCCAATGTTCTGTCTCGGATTGGTTTGATGATACTGGATTTTATTTACTCTATAAATGTTGATATTCGTTTGTCTGTATCTCGGAACCACGTAAATATTTCTGGCGTAATGTCTTCTGTTATAATTCTGATAATAAACGACCGGGCTGTAACCGTTGTAATAATTGTTTTGAAAAATCACGAACGTGCTTGGTCCTAATATTCTTTGCAACGCATAAAATCGATCGTAATACCAACGGTCAGGATTGTATCTGTAAACTGAATTCCAAGAGGAGTAAGAATCATAACTATTATTCAACATCATAACTTGTTGCATTTGCCACGGTGACAATCTATGACTCGCGAAGAATCGATTCCAATTTACATCGTTGATGCTTTGACGATAATCACTGTAGTAATTTCTGTACAGATCATTATTGTAATAATCTGCCGGATATTCGTAATAGTAATCATCTGGAAAATAAAATTGATCATCAACATCTCCATAATAATTATTACCATTTCCGTTGTTCGGATAATAATCAGGATAATTTTGTGCGGAAACCAATGTCATTAAAAACACTGAGAAACCAAGGAGTATTTTTTTCATTATAAATTTCTGTTTTAAATTATTTAATAACTAATATCTAAAAAACGTGCCAATATTTTAACTGAACTTTCTATTTATCTGAAAATTAGCAATGATTTCGTACCAGTTCTATTCTTTTGATAACAAATTGAAAAAGAAGTTAAAACCTAGGTCGTAACTTCTTATATAAAATACTGATTATCAGTGAATAAATCTTTTATTCAGCGATCATAAATCTGATTTAAAATAAATTTAAATTCTATTAGAATCTTTAACCCAACTAGAAATTTTCTCGTTAAAATCTTGATGATTCAAAAGTTTCTCTAAATTAAGATGCATCCGATATCTCCAGTAATGCGGAAATACGGCCGGATTATTAATTCGTTCCTCGTCCATATTTGGATTTTTTAAATCATTATCAGTTGCTAAAAATTCTTGAATTGGAAAAATCGCCAACATCGAGTCGTTATATAGATGCTGTTTCATGATCATTTCCGCCAACTGCGGTTCTAAATCCCACGGTGCCGTCCCGTACTGACCCAATTGATCTTGAAAATAGTGCGACGTTAATTCTCGGTCTTCGTGCCACCACTGTCTCAGCGTAGAACTATCGTGTGAACTAGCCGTAACGACATTCATATAAGAAGCATCTTGAGGATTGTACCAACCGCTATTATCAGAAGGCATTCTCTGAACTTTGAGCGCAGTGATTCCCAGTCGTTCCATTACTTGAGGAACGCATTCTGGAACCAATCCTAAATCTTCGCCACAAATCAGCATATCAGTAGCATTCAAAATTACCGGTAATTTTTCCATGCCTTTCTCGTACCACAATCCGTCTTGTCTTTTGAAGAAATAATCGACATACAATTCAGATAGTTTGCTTTTTTCGTCTACGTTTAAATATTTGTAAGAGTCTGTTTTTTCAATATTAAATCGTGGATGATAAACGACCTCATCGTCAGAAAGTCGTTCTTCTAAGAAAAGAACATTTGCTGCTAGCGAAATCAATTTTTCTTCGGCCGAACCTTGCGGTTTCTTTTTAAAATAATCATTTAGTTTTCTTTGGGTGTCAAACTCTTCTTTGAAGGTATATGTTCCATCAAAATGATTGTTCATAAATTGATGATGAATTCCATCTCTTTCTTCGCCGAAATAATCCCAAAGAATCTGATCATTAATGTAAGGTTTGCAATATCGATTTTCATTAAAGTTAATTCCTCTTGCCTGAAACTCTGCAACTCTTACTGGAATCGCGGGATAAAAATAACCTAGAATCCCTTGCGTCGCGCTCATCGGCATTCTCCATATTCTAAAGAAACCCAAAATGTGATCAATACGCATCGCGTCGAAATATTGCTCCAAGGCTTTGAAACGATTTTTCCACCAGCGATAACCGTCTTCTTTCATCGCTTCCCAATTATAGGTCGGGAATTCCCAGTTCTGACCTAGATCGGTAAACTGGTCCGGTGGCGCTCCGGCTTGAAAATCCATTCCAAACAATTCTGGTTCTGTCCAGGCTTCTACCGAATATCTATAAATTCCGATGGGCAAATCTCCTTTAACAGAAATTCCTAAGTCGTGCGTATAATCGATCGCGTCTTTTAATTGTAAATGCAATTGATACTGAACCCACGCGTGAAGCATTGACGTTTCGTACTCTTTGTTTTTTGGTGAAAAGAACGGAGCAATTTTTCCAGAAATATATTTTTTATGCGTTTTCCAATTGTTAAAGTTGGGTGTTTTATATTTATCTCTCAACACGCAGAAAGCCGAGTACGGAATTAGCCATCCTTCATTTTCTTTCAGGAATTTTTTAAAGTTTCTGTCTTTAAAAATGTTCTCTTTATTCGTTTCAAAGATCGATTTAATGTATTTCCATTTACTGAAAATCATTTGTTCATAATCAATCAGACTTAAAGAATTCAGCACTTCTTTCTCGATCTGAAACTCTTCAACTAAATCATTCGATAAAGAATATTCTAGATTTTCAATCGATAAATATTGAGGATGAAGTGCGTACACTGAAACCGCAGCGTACGGATAAGAATCAGTCCAAGTATAATTTGCAGTCGTATCATTGATCGGTAAAATCTGTAAAACTGAAAGATTTGTTTCTTTTGACCAGTTTGCTAGATTTTTTAGATCTGAAAATTCACCAACGCCGAACCCATTTTCTGTTCTTAAAGAAAAAACCGGAACCGCAACACCGGCAGCGTGATACATTTGGTGAGCTTTAAATTTGAAAAAATGATCTGCTTGAATTTGCAAGGTATTTTTCTCAGCATCTGAAATTACCCAGCGGTTCTCGCCATATTCAATATCCAAAACTTCACCAGAATCGGTGTTTATTAAGCCATATTTATATTGAATCATTTGATTTTGTGGAAGTATAACTGCAACTTCCCAAATTCCAAAGTCAGTCTGCGACATGGGAACGGTATTCAAATATTGCCAATTTCCGAGTGCGTCACAATTCCCAAGCAGCACCACTTTATGATTCTGCTGATAAATCGGTGCTTCTAAGCGGAAAAGATGGGTATGCTTTTTTAAAACGGAAATTTTCTCGGGTTTGAAATCTTTCAGTTTATTTTTTAGAATTTTATTGTTCAGATAATTCTCAGGGAAATTCTTGGCGTTCCAAAAATCTTGAATAACAAATTCATCGTAATTATGTGGAAAGTTCAGGTGATGTAAAGAAAATTCTTCGTCTAGAATAAATCCCTCTTCATTCACCAGTTGATATTTATAAGAAATCGATTTCGAGAAGTAATCCACTTCTACAGACCAGTTTCCGTTATCAGAATATTTTAGGTCGTGAATTTTGTCATCTGCTCCTTCTTCAAAAACGCGAACTTGCAGATTCTCACCGTCTTTCGTTCTGAAATTGATATTAAGATATATTTTCATAGTAATTGCTCTTTAATGAATGCAATTTATGAAATTTATAAAAAGTTATGGAAAATAGGTGATTTGTTTTAAATCCAAATAAACTGGTTTAATAATTGATAACCAGACTGTTATATCGACACTTTTAAAATAGGCGATAAATCATTAAAATTTAGCGAAACGGACTTTTTCAAATTGGAATAACCTTTAACATTGCTGTAACAAATTTCTATTAATTACCTGAAATTCATTACTTTTATCGGTTCAATTTTACAGGATTTTGTCTTGAATCAAAAACATCTGTAATTTCAACTCTATTTTTATCATTATTAAACCAGTAAATAATTTTATAACTCTTGAAAACCAAATACCTAAATTCTTCTTTTCGATTTACAAGTAATTCTTCCTTCTGACCGATTTCAATTTGAAAATTCAAAGAATTTCCTTTATTTAAAATTCCTTCAACTAAATTAGAAGCAATTTTTCGACTTGCCCTTAACTCGTAATAGTTAAAAATATTTTGTAATTCACTTTTGGCAAAATGTGTCCAGTAAACTTCTATTACCATTGTTTAATTTCTGACCGCAACTTCGAACCTTCTGTGACCCTATCGTTTTTTGAGTCTTCCATTGATTTATCAATTCTTTCGTTAAATTCTTCAATTGTAAACGGTTTGAAATCACTTTCTCTATTCTTCAATATTCTTTCTAAATGAGAAATCAATTCCTCACTTTGTACTTTCAAGAATTCTTGAATAAATTCGATTTTTCGTGTTTGAAGATCCATTGTAAAAATATTTAATTCAAAATTACATATTAAATTTTGAAATCTGATTTGAGAACAAAATAAAAAAGCAATCTAAATTACCTACGAAATCGAATAACTCGTCCCTTCTCTTCCATCTTTTAACTCAATACCTTCGGCAAGCAAACGGTCACGGATTTGATCAGATAGATCGAAGTTTTTAGATTTACGGGCTTGGTTTCTTAAGTCAATTAATACTTGTAAAGTCTGGTCTAGTTTCTCGTTGTTATTTTCTTCAATATTTTGTAAGCCCAAAACATCGAATACAAAACCATTCATTAATGTTTTCAGTTCGTGCAGATCATTTTCTGTTATAGTTTCTTTTCCATCCTTTAATTTAAAAATGAAATTAACCGCT
This sequence comes from Flavobacteriales bacterium, assembly GCA_038242555.1. Classification (GTDB taxonomy): domain Bacteria; phylum Bacteroidota; class Bacteroidia; order Flavobacteriales; family Weeksellaceae; genus Kaistella. Next base: position 16,899 of record JBBSRZ010000047.1, read on the forward strand.
TCAAAAAGATGTGCAATTAAAATGGGTGAGTTGAAATCATCATTCAAGGCGACGTAACATTTTTCTTTCCACGCTTGTAAATCAAAACTTGAAACCTCAGCAGAAGAAAAGTCTGTCGACGATAGAACTTTCATCGCTTCCATTAATCGCTGGAAACCTTTTTCGCTGGCAACCATTGCTTCATTAGAAATATCTAAAACGCTTCTGTAATGCGCCTGCATAAAATTGAAACGTACAATCGTCGCATGAAAAGGCTTTTCAAAAAAATCATTATTTCCAGAAACAAGTTCCATCGGTAAAATATAATTTCCCGTGGATTTACTCATTCGTTGTCCGTTCATGGTCAACATATTAGCGTGCATCCAGTAATTGACGGGCGCAACATCGTTACATGCTTTTCCTTGCGCAACTTCACATTCATGATGAGGGAATTTCAAATCCATTCCGCCGCCGTGAATATCAAATTTTTCACCTAGATATTTCGTTGACATCGCCGTACATTCTAAATGCCAGCCAGGGAAACCTTCGCCCCAGGGAGAATTCCAACGCATAATGTGGGCAGGAGAAGCCGACTTCCAAAGTGCAAAATCTTGCGGATTTTTCTTTTCACTTTGACCGTCTAAGTCTCGGGTATTCGCAAAAAGTTCTTCTACATTTCTGCGGGAAAGTTCACCATAATTAAGACCTCGTTTGTTATATTCTAAAACATCAAAATAAACAGAGCCATTACTTTCGTAAGCAAAACCTTTATCGATTAATTTTTGAGTCAATTCAATCTGTTCTACAATATGTCCTGTTGCGGTTGGTTCGATCGTCGGCGGAAGTAAATTAAACACTTCTAAAACTTTATGAAAATCAACGGTATATTTCTGTACAATTTCCATCGGTTCTAATTTTTCCAGACGGGATTGTTTTACGAAACGATCGTTATTTACATCGCCGTCATCGGTTAAATGTCCCGCATCAGTAATATTTCGAACGTAGCGAACTTTATAACCTAAATGAACCAGTGAGCGATAAATAAAATCAAACGACATAAATGTTCGAACGTTTCCTAGATGTACATTGCTGTAAACGGTCGGTCCACAAACATACATGCCAATGCTGTTTTCGTGTATTGGAATAAATGTTTCTTTTTCGCCAGACAGGGAATTGTATATTTTTAAATTCATTTTGCTTAAAGTTTGAGATTAATCCAATTTTGCATGACTTCCTACGTAATGTAAAAACTCTTGACGCGTAATCGGATTCGTTCTGAAGATACCACTTAGTTCCGCAGTTATGGTTGAACTCGCCGTGTCTTTGATTCCGCGACAGTTTACGCACAAATGTTTAGCGTCGATGATACAGGCAACATCCTTTGTGTTCAATGCAGATTTCAAAGAATCTACGATCTGCATCGTCAAACGTTCCTGAACTTGTGGTCTTTTGGCGTAGTAATCAACAATTCTATTAATCTTAGATAAACCAATCACTTCACCATTGGAAATATAAGCAACATGTGCTCGGCCAATTATAGGTAAGAAATGATGTTCGCAAAAGGAGTAAACCGTAATGTCTTTTTCCACCAACATTTGGCGGTATTTGTATTTATTAGAAAAGGTAGAAATTCGAGGTTGGTTTTCGGGCAAAAGTCCACCGAAAATTTCATTCACATACATTTTTGCAACTCTTCGCGGTGAATCTTTCAACGAATCATCGATCATATCCATTCCTAATGTTTCCATGATTTGATGGAAATGATGTTGGATCAATTCTATTTTTTCTTCCGGAGATTTTTCGAAAGCGTCGTCCCGTAAAGGAGTATGCTCCTTTCCCGTAAACATATCATCGTCAAAGTCGATATCTTGATCCATAGGTATATATAATGATGAGCAAAATTAAGGAATTATTTCTGTTTTTGTATGCTGCAGATTGTTACATAAGAAAATACAATTTAATTGTCCGATCCTACTATTCCGATCAAAAGAACTTATCCCGATACAGACATCAATACTTTTAATAAAATAAAAAACTCAGAATAGAAATCCTGAGTTTATTGTAATAATTAGAATCCGCTTGTGCCGCCGAATGTAAATGTTGCTGTTAATCCTGCGCGTATCGTGGAAAGTGGGAAGGCCGTAGAAATTTTATATTTCGTCATCAACTGATCGTAGAAGAATCTGACATTAAAGTTTTGCGACATATTATAATCTGCAGATAGTTTAACGCTCATCAATCTTTGTCCGCCGGTAACCTGAGAATCATCTTGTAAGATATTGGTAATTCTCGTTTGACTATCTCGCATCGAAAAATCTCCTCGGATATTTAAATCACTTTTTATAGTTCTTTCTTTTCCTTTGAAGTTTAATTTCAGTTTTAAATCTTTCAAAATATAACCAAAACCTAAAATATATTCTTTACCAGTATCTTCTGTTAAAGTATGATTCACCAAACCAAGCATGAA
>JBBSRZ010000048.1:0-18281 GCA_038242555.1 Flavobacteriales bacterium
CATAATCCAAACTATTTGACTTCGATTTCTTTTGATACTAAAAAACTACAAGTAACGACCGATATTAATGAATTGGTGTCAGCCTGCGAAGTAATTGTTTTGGCAACACCGTCCATTTATTTGTCTGATGCGATGGAAAAAATGACGTGTAATTACGAAAACAAAATTTTCGTTTCTGCGATCAAAGGAATTGTACCTAAAGCGAATGATGTCGTCGCACATTATCTTCGCGATGAATTTAAAATTGGTTTTCGAAGTCAGGCGGTCATTGCGGGACCTTGTCATGCCGAAGAAGTCGCTATGGAAAGACTTTCTTATTTGACGATTGCCACGGCAGAAGAAGAAGTTGCGACGAAACTTTTTGACTTGTTTTCGTCTGATTTTATAAATGTTCATGGTAGCAAAGATATTTTAGGAAACGAATACAGCGCGATCTTAAAAAACATTTACGCAGTTGGTGCTGGGATTTCTAGCGGTTTAGGCTACGGAGATAACTTCACGGCAGTTTTTGTTTCAAATGCGGTGCGTGAAATGGAAATTTTCCTGGAAGCAGTTTACGAAGTTCCCCGTGATGTTAATGAAAGTGCGTACCTCGGTGATCTACTAGTTACCGCTTATTCTCTTTTCTCAAGAAACAGAAATCTTGGAAATTTAATTGGAAAAGGATACACTGTAAAATCTGCTATTCAATCGATGAATATGATTGCTGAAGGGTACTACGCGGCGGATTCTGTTTTTCACACGTCTGAAAAGAAAAAATTACATACGCCGATTATCGATGCGATTTACAGAATTCTGTATGAAGAAAAAAATGCCGAAACAGAATTTAAGAAATTAACTTTATTGTTGAACTGATGAAACCTGAGACTCAATATCCTATTCATACTTATTCCAATTTGGAAGAGCGTATGAATGTTTGGTCTCATTTTGCAGGTTTGCTATTAAGCGTTATTGGTTTAGTTTTGCTCATTTTCCGCGCTTTTGAACTTAAAGATATTTGGGCGATCATCAGTTTTCCAATATTTGGCTTGAGCATGATTTTGCTTTACTTGGCTTCAACCTTATATCATAATTCAAAAAATCCAAAATTCAGGTACCGCCTAAATATTTTAGATCATGCATCCATTTATATTTTAATCGCAGGAAGTTATACGCCTTTTGTTTTGGTATCTTTAAACGGCACTGAAGGTTATACGATTTTATCGATTGTCTGGAGTATTGCAATAATGGGAATTATTTTTAAAGTTTTCTACACGGGCAGATTTAATCTTTTATCGACTGTTTTATACGTCGCAATGGGTTGGCTTATTATTTTAAGTTTTAAAAGTTTAATGATCAACGTCGATTTTAATGGTGTTGTTTGGTTAATCTCCGGCGGAATCGCTTACACAATTGGCGCTATTTTATACAGTATTGACAAATTAAAACTGAATCACGCGATCTTTCATTTCTTCGTTTTACTCGGTACATTCTGCCATTTCATTTCGGTTTATTTTTATGTGATTCCAACAACAGGAGTTCTTACTTAACTTTTCATTTAGAGTAAATTTCCCTATCTCTTTAATGAAGTGGACAAGTTTTTATCTGCTATCAAATCTCCTTTTTAATTCCAAAGAGTAACAGAATTTCTTATTTAAAGTTTTTCAACTTCTGATTTAAGTAAAATTTAACAATTACTCTTCGCTCTACCACAAAATTTTTCCCGAGATTAGTGATTCCAAAATATATTTTATGCCTATTACAGCCAATCATAAACCTTTAAAATCTCACTACGACGTCGTCTTAATCGGCGGCGGAATTATGAGCGCCACACTCGGAACGCTTTTACATGAATTAGATCCCAGTCTCAATATTGTGATATTCGAACGTCTTGGTCGCTTTGCGCAAGAAAGTTCTGCTGCTTGGAATAATGCCGGTACAGGCCATTCTGCTTTTTGTGAACTTAACTATACGCCGCAACAAGAAGACGGTTCTATTGATATTAAAAAAGCCGAAAGCATTGCAGAGCAATTTGAAATTTCAAAACAGTTCTGGTCTTTTCTATTGACGAAAAATCATATTGACACACCCAAGGATTTCATTACTTCTTGTCCGCACATGAGTTTGGTTTTTGGTGAAAGCGATCAGGCTTTCCTTAAAAAACGTCATGAGGAAATGACAAAATCTGAATTGTTCAAAGGAATGCAATTCACTACTGATCATGATCAACTTCGGGAATGGATTCCTTTAATTATGTCTAAAAGAAAAAGCACAGAGGTACTTGCCGCCACAAAAATGGATTTAGGAACTGATGTGAACTTCGGAACTTTAACCCGTAAAATGGCTCGCTTTTTAGCAGAAGATTCCAATGTTGATGTTTATCTGTATCACGATGTGAAAGATATCGATCCGCAAGATGATGGAAAATGGTGGTTAAAGGTACGAGATCGAATGCATTATAAATCAAGCGAATTAACGGCTGATTTTGTATTTATCGGCGCTGGTGGTTATGCACTTCCATTATTAGAAAGTACAGATATTCCTGAAGGTGACGGCTACGGCGGATTCCCAGTTTCCGGAGAATGGTTGGTCACGCACAATCAGGAATTAGTCGCACAACATCAAACAAAAGTATATACGCAAGCTGGTTTAGATGCTCCACCGATGAGTGTTCCGCATTTAGACTTAAGAATAATTGATGGAAAGAAAGCCCTATTATTTGGTCCTTTCGCTGGCTTTTCTACGAAATTCCTAAAAGAAGGTAGTTATCTTGATTTACCTGAAAGTATTAACTTGACAAACATCAGGTCACTTTTTGGGGCGTGGTGGCATAATCTACCGCTAACTCAATATTTGGTTCGCCAAGTTGCGATGACGAAAGATCAAAGAATTCAACATTTAAGAGAATTTGTAAAAGATGCCAAAGAAGAAGATTGGCATTTAAGAGTCGCCGGACAACGCGTGCAAATTATTAAAAAAGACGATGCAGAAGGAGGTAAATTAGAATTCGGGACAGAAGTTGTCGTGAATGAAACTGGCACAATCGCATCTTTGCTTGGTGCTTCTCCTGGCGCTTCAACGGCAGCATTTGCGATGATTCAAGTTTTAGAAAAATGTTTCCCCGATAAAGTTGCAAACGAATGGAGAGAAAAGTTACTGGAAATGGTTCCAACGTACGGTCAGAAGTTGGCTGATAATCCGGAACTCACCAGAAGAATTAGAGAATACACCAAAGAAAAACTCGATCTTCATTATTAATATATAAGTTTATTTGAACCTCAAATGACGACCATTACTAAACCGAAAATTTCACCAGAAATTTTGGAATCTCTTCAGCCAAAGGTAGAAACAGAAAAACAAGTTATTGTGCACTGCTGTTTTCCGGGAACGCCTTTTTCAGATATGCTGATTAGGATTTGGTCGTCTACCTTTTTGATTGATGAAAGTTTAGGACATAAAAGTTCGCTTATTCATCATGAGAATATATCTCTTTATCCGTATTGGACGGAAGTTCCAGCCATGAAAGATTATTGGTTTACTTTAGTTTTTTCTGGTTTACCTAAAGAATGTAAGAGTTTTGATTTACAGGAAGTTATTCCGCAAGAGGGAGGTTTTTTAGTTCCAAATATTAAAAGAAACGGAACTGATGTTTACAAAGTTAAAATTATTTAATATGAAAAATATTTATCTTTTTATACTTATTGTCTTTTTCTTAGCCAGTTGTAATTCACGTTACATCGTAGTTCCATCAAATAAAGTTACCTCCGAAAGAAAACTGATTGCTCAAAATTTTATCGAAACTTATCTTAAGAAATGTGATAATAAAGATTATTCTGCCTTAGGCGGTTTTAATATTTCCAAAAAATTTGAGGCTAAATTAGTTTCGGATTCACTGGAAAAAAATTGTGAAAGAATCGTTCGTACAAATGGAAAAATCACGATTGAAAAGTTCGTCTCTGCACACACTTTTAATTCACCAAAAGACTTTCTAGATGTATTTAATTTTAAAATTAAAACTGAAAAAGGCTCAGGTCGCTTGTTTTTACATTTAGGAATGTATCGGGACCAAAATTTTATAGAAGTGCCTTTTTATATTTCGGAAGATGAAAGTTATTACGAAACGATCAGAAAGAAATATTATAAATAATGAAAAATTTCCACTTCGTATTGCTGCTTTTGATTTTGACTTCCTGTGTTTCTCAATCTCCAAAATCACTGACTTCAAGCGTAAAAAAATTTCAGAAAGAGTTGAATTCGGAATATAGAGATCCCGTAGATACGCCGCTGCGCGGAAAGAATTTCGACAATTTTAAAGAACATCCTTTCTTTCCTATTAATTTGAAGTATCGGGTTGTGGCAAAGTTTATAAAAACGGAGAATTCAAATCCCTTTGAACTTCCCACCTCATCGGGAAAAACCAAATCTTTTAAAGAATATGGGAAAGCATCATTCGTCATAGATGGTCAGGAATTGAGTTTAACACTATATCAAAGTTTTTCCGTCAAAAAGGCTGGAGCGAAAGAATATTTGTTTTTGCCCTTTCGCGATGAAACCAATGAAATAGAAACCTACGGTGGCGGTAAATATTTAGATTTAAAGGTTCCGAAATCCGACAAGATTATTATTGACTTCAATAGATCGTATCATCCGTATTGCGCTTATAACGCGTTCAATTACAATTGCCCAATCGTGCCCGAAGAAAATTTTCTACCGATCAGAATAGAAGCCGGCGTTATGTACGACGATGTTTATCATGACTAAAAAATAACTTTGTTGAAGTTTTTCAATGTAAATTTTATGTCTTTGTACAGTTTAAGTGCTTTACATTATAATTGTAATTGATTTTTGGCGTGATACTTTCTCTTTAATCTCTCTTTAAAATTAAGATAGTATGGAAGTTTCATTAAAAAATCAAGTCGCAATAATTACAGGATCTTCAAGCGGAATCGGAGCTGGAATCGCAAAATCCATGGCAGAATCTGGCGCAACCGTTATTATTAATCATTCTTCAGAAAGGTCGGCTAACAAAGCAAAAGCAGTTTTACAGGAGATTACGGATGCTGGCGGTAAGGGCATTATTTGTCAATGCGATGTTTCAAAGGAAGACGAAGTCTTAAAGATGTTTGAAACGGTCATTGAGGAATTAGGAACGGTTGATATTTTAGTAAATAATGCCGGCATTCAACAAGATTCGAAATTTGTTGACATGACTTTAGATCAATGGAATTTGGTGATGGGCGTTAATTTAACCGGGCAATTTCTCTGCGCACGCGAAGCGATTAGAGAATTTTTAAGACGCGGAATTGATCCTTCTAAATCGGTTGCTTGTGGAAAAATAATTCATATTTCTTCTGTTCACGAAGTTATTCCTTGGGCAGGACACGCGAATTATGCTGCAAGTAAAGGAGCGATACGGATGTTAATGCAAACCTTAGCGCAGGAATATGGCGCAGATAAAATCCGAGTAAATTCTATTTGTCCAGGTGCGATCCAAACTCCAATTAATAAAAGTGCTTGGGAAACTCAACAAGAATTAACTTCGCTCATGTCTTTAATTCCGTATAATCGTATCGGTCAACCACAAGATATCGGAAACCTTGCGGTATTCCTGGCCAGTGATTTAGCCGATTATATTAGCGGCACCAGTATCTTTATTGATGGTGGGATGACAACTTTCGAATCCTTTTCTACTGGAGGATAAACCGTTTTTAATCTTCTTTAATTTCAAAATATATTTATGTCTGAAGAAAGCAAAAGAATTCCTGATACCACTTGGAAGAAATGGGGACCTTACGTTAGCAACCGCGAATGGGGTTTAGTCCGAGAAGATTATAGTGCGAATGGTGACGCGTGGAATTATACCAACCACGATACGGCAGAAGTGAAAACATATCGTTGGGGTGAGGAAGGAATTTGCGGCATTTCAGACGATAAACAGTTTTTGGTCTTTTCTTTGGGACTTTGGAATAAAAAAGATAAAATAATTAAAGAGCGGTTCTTCGGCCTCACAAATCAGCAAGGAAATCATGGTGAAGACGTTAAGGAGTATTACTATTATTTAGACAACACGCCCACGCATTCCTACATGAAGATGTTGTATAAATATCCTCAAAAGCAATTCCCGTACGACGATTTAATTGTAAAAAATGCACTCGCTGGAAAAGAGGAACCGGAGTATGAGTTGATTGATACGGGAGTTTTAGACGATAATGAATATTTTGATGTTTTTATAGAATACGCAAAGGGTTCTGCAAATGATATTTTAATTAAAATTACTGTTAATAATAAATTCACAGAAGAAGCGCCATTATTATTTATGCCAACAATTTGGTTTCGTAATACTTGGAATTGGGGTTATGATGACTACAAGCCAGAATTAAAGTCATCAAACCAAAATAATATCATCATCAATCATAAGGATTTAGCAGTTAAAAATCTTTATTCTAAACAAGAAAATGAAATTTATTTTTGTGATAATGAAAGCAATAATCAAAGATTGTATCACTCCAAAAATAAAGGAAAATATTGTAAAGATGGCATCAATGATTTTATAATTAATGGAAATCAGGATTCCATTAATCCAGAGAAGATAGGAACCAAAGCCTCTTTCATAATTGATGAAAATATACCAGCACTATCAACTAAAGTATTTGAATTCCGCTTATGTGATCAAGATTTTGAAAAACCTTTCGTAGATTTTGATGAGATCTTTCAACAAAGAATAGATGAAGCCGATAAGTTTTACAAACATATTCAAAAAGGAATTAAAACCGATGATGAAAAATTAGTTCAAAGACAAGCCTTTGCAGGAATGTTATGGAGCAAACAATTTTATCATTACAATGTTCAAAAATGGCTAGACGGCGATCCTGCGGAAATCAGACCTCCGGAATCACGGGAACAAATTCGTAACGAAAATTGGGAAACTTTTAATGCGTTTGATATTATTTCCATGCCCGACAAATGGGAATATCCGTGGTTTGCAACTTGGGATTTGGCTTTTCACACCGTTAGTTTTTCATTGATCGATCCTGATTTTGCCAAACAACAATTGAAACTATTAACGTTAGATTGGTTCATGCATCCCAATGGACAATTGCCGGCTTACGAGTGGGATTTCAGCGATGTGAATCCACCTGTTCACGCTTGGGCTGCCTTTCGGGTTTTTAAAATTGACGAAGTTTTAAAAGGAAAGCCCGACTTAGAATTTCTCGAAAGCGTTTTTCAGAAGTTGTTAATGAATTTTACTTGGTGGGTCAATAAGAAAGATAGTAACGGAAACAATATTTTCGAAGGTGGCTTTTTAGGTTTAGATAATATAGGGATTTTTGACCGCAATCAACCTTTGCCGAACGCCGAAAATTTGGAGCAGGCAGACGGTACCAGTTGGATGGCCATGTTTTCATTAAACATGATGCGGATCGCCATGGAATTGGCGCTGTACAATAAAGTGTATGAAGAACTCGCCACGAAATTTTTTGAACATTTCTTATATATTGCTAAAGCATTAGATAATATGGGCGAAGGAGATTTCTCTTTGTGGGATAACGAAGATGAATTCTTTTATGATGCGTTATCGCTGAAAGATGGCACCAACGTTTTTTTGAAAATCCGAACTATCGTCGGTTTGATTCCCATGTTTGCGGTTGAGGTTATTGATAATGAAATGCTGGAGAAGTTACCAAGATTTAAAGCACGAATGGACTGGATCTTAGAAAATAAACCGGAAATGGCTGCACTTGTTTCCCATTGGCAAGAGGAAGGTGATGATTCCAAACATTTACTTTCTTTATTGCGTGGTCACCGCCTGAAAAAATTGTTAGAAAGAATGTTAAATGAAACGGAGTTTCTAAGTGATTATGGCGTTAGAGCGTTGTCGAAAGAATACGAAGAAAATCCCTTCCACATTCAATTAAATGGTGTTGATTATAATGTAAAATATCTTCCCGCAGAAAGTGATAGTTCGATGTTTGGTGGCAACAGTAACTGGCGCGGACCGATTTGGTTCCCTGTCAATTTTTTAATTATTGAAAGTTTACAACGGTTTTTCTTTTATTACAGTCCAGATTTTAAGGTAGAATGTCCTACGGGCAGTGGCAATTATCTTAACCTCGATGAAATTGCAGATTTTCTAAGTAAAAGATTAGCCAAAATTTTCCTTAAAGACGAAAATGGAAATCGACCTTTTAATGGGCAATATCCTAGATTTCAACAGGATGATGATTTTAAGGATTATATTCTTTTTTATGAATATTTCCACGGAGATAATGGTCGCGGAGTAGGAGCATCTCATCAAACTGGTTGGACGGGATTAATCGCGAAAATCTTGCAGCCTAGATTTGCTAAATATAAAATGGCCAAAGCGGAAACAGAAACTCCCCAGTAATGGTTTGAAAGTTGCTTTGAGAACAACATACATTAAAAATAAAAAATATGGAACCAGCAAAGAAAAATACACCCGGACCAGTCGTTATTATTGGTATTGCGGCGATTGTGATCGCAATAGTCTCTTATTTTATTCTGTTGATGTTTTTCCCAGGTTTATTTCAAGATTTACCAACGGGTGAGCAACAACCTGTCACAAATTAATTATACTTTAGCAAGAAAATTTTCGAAAGCGGCGAGGACAGAAACTGTTCCGTCGCTTTCTATTTTTTGTAGTTCTAAATGTTCAATTTGATTCACCGAATTAATGTCAAACGGTTTTTGAACCCGAACATAATTTTCGGTAAATCCGAACATCATTCCATTTTTATTTTCATGCTCCCAAAGAACTGGCAATGTTTTTCCAACCTGAGTTTGGTAAAAGGCCATCTTCTTTTTCTCAGATAAAATTCTCAACATTTTATTTCTTCGCTTTCTTTCGGGGATAGGAATTACACCTTCCATTGTTGCGGCTTCGGTATTTTCTCTTTCTGAATAGGTAAATACATGAAGATAGGAGATCGGCAATTCATTCAAGAAATTATAAGTTGCTAAGAACTTTTCTTCCGTCTCACCTGGAAATCCTACAATAACATCTACACCAATACAAGCGTCAGGCATTACTTGTCGAATTTTTGCCACTCGGTTGGAATAAATATTGGTCAGATATCGACGTTTCATTATTTTTAATAAGTCATCGCTTCCACTTTGTAAAGGAATATGAAAGTGCGGTACAAATCGTTTGCTTTTGGCAACCAACTCAATACTTTCGTCTTTTAGTAAATTCGGTTCTATCGACGAAATCCTAATTCTTTCAATTCCCTCTACTTGATCTAATTCTGAAATTAAATCTAAGAAAGTGTGTGCGTGTTTTTTATTTCCAAATTCTCCTTTACCGTAATCACCAATATTTACGCCAGTTAAAACGATTTCTCGAATTCCTTTCTGAGCGATTTCAGTAGCATTTTTAACGACACTTTCGATGGTGTCCGAACGCGAAATACCTCTCGCCAAAGGAATTGTACAGTACGTACATTTATAATCGCAACCGTCTTGAACTTTCAAAAAAGCACGAGTTCGGTCACCAATTGAATAACTGCCGATGAAAAAATCGGCTTCATCAATTTCACAAGAATGAATAATTCCTTGACTTACAGATTTTTGAAGATCATCTAAGTAACTTAGAATATTAAATTTTTCCTTCGCTCCTAAAACTAAATCTACTCCTGCAATCGCCGAAATTTCTTCAGGTTTTAATTGTGCATAACAACCTAAAATCACCACCAAACCTTCAGGATTGGCTTTCATTGCTCTCTTTACATGAAATTTGCACTCACGATCTGCATTTTCTGTCACCGAACAGGTGTTGATCACATAAACATGAGCAGGCTCATCGAAACTGACTTTCTGATAACCAGCGCCCGTAAGTTGACGCGCAATCGTAGAAGTTTCTGCAAAATTCAGTTTGCAACCAAGAGTGTGAAATGCGGCGGTTTTTAATTGTAAATGTTCCATAATTGAAGACTGCAAATTTAAAGATAATTTATTTCGCATTTTAAGGCTTCGAGTAAAAATGGAAAAAATCACACCGAGATGCAATTTTTTCCTTAACAAAATTAAATTTAAAATGAAATATTGTAATCTATATCTGAATGATTTTTTCGTAACTTATTTTTGGTAATTCCCAAGTACAGGCTTTCGCTTCTTTCGATAGATACGCGATTCTGCGATTTTCCGTATCGAAAATCCTGACGCCTTCTATATTTAAACTAGGCGTTCGATAAACATGTAAACTTACCGAAATACCTTCTGAATTATTGATGATCGAGTTAATGTCGCTTTCTTCCTCAACAAAGACCTTTCCTGTTTTAACGGTGAACCGTGAATCATATTCAATAAAATTTGAATTTTCACGATAATTTACTTCCGTTAAACTTCCTTTCAGAACTTTGATTTGAGCATCATAATTAGAATGATCTCGAATCGCAGAATTGGTATTCGCTCCCCAAACTTTGAGGACAACTACGCATTCATCATGATAAACAGGAATTCGCACGAATGTTTCGTCTGGAATTTCCATTGATGAAATCTGAAATAATTCGTCAAAATCACTGAACTGAAAAGTAAATAGCAACTCACAGATTTCGTCGAAATTTAATTTTTTCTTCGTCTTTAAATCTAGTAAAGTCTGTTCGAGATTGTAGAGAATGTCGGTCGTTTTCATCAGTTGTAATTTGATGTTGTAAAAGTAACGACCTCTTCGTTAAAGTATTGAGAAACAAGGGTGACTTTTGTCAGACGTGATTTATATCACGCATTCAAATTTTATAATCGTCACGAACCTCATCGCTTTTCGCAAAGCAAACGGGAGAAGAATTTTGTTGAATTTGAATGTGATCGTCCTGATGCTTTTCTTTTAGTGAACGCTGTGATTCCAATTCAGAAGGTTGGTCATTTGCCTTCCTTAATATATTTCCAAAAGAAATAATTTGACCTACTTGGTAAGAAAAATAAGTAAGCGCTTTAATACTTTTCTCTAATTTTTCGCTAGTGGTGTGATCTCGATTGTGAAAATCATCCGTCGACAATTGATTTAAGTTGGACATCAAAATTTCGCAATTTTCGTCCCATATTGAAATCAGTTCTGATTTGGAGAAAATATGACCATCAATTTTAATTTGAATGTTTTCTTCGAGTTTGAAATCTTCTCCAGGGTTTTTTCGAATTGACTTAATACTTTCAGCAAAGTCAATGATTAAATTTTCGATAGAAAAACCGACTAAATTATTTTCCGTCAAAAACTGCTCTTCAGAAAGTGCGTTAAGCGTTTCATCTACAAGATCTTTGTAAATGTGAAATTGTTTAACAAGTAACTTTTTCATTTTAGAAATTTTCGGTTTAGATAATCGATCTATCAAATTTAAGAAAATTGAAAGAAATTTAAATTAAAGTCCAAGTTATTAAGGGTGAATATTTAGGCGTGCGAATATAAACACTTTTCATAAATGAGATAAGACAGCATTTCAGTTTATTGAATGCTAATTATTCGTTACAAAACATAAAATCAATACATTTGCACCTGATTTAAAAATAAGAAAAATGGACTTTAAAAACTTTAAGATGCCGTTTAGCATCAATCCGGATTACTCAAAAAAAGTAGCCTACTTTTCTATGGAATTCGCGATTGACCAGGCCTTAAAAATATATTCTGGTGGCTTAGGTTTTTTAGCCGGTTCTCACATGAAGAGTGCTTATAACTTAAAGCAAGATTTAGTTGGAATTGGTATTTTGTGGAAATTTGGTTATTACGATCAAGCCCGAAATCACGATCAAACTTTACAGCCAACCTGGACGCATAAAATGTATTCGTTCCTAGAGGAAACCAATATTAAATTTCAAATAGAAATTCACTCTGCACCTGTTTGGGTCAAAGTATATTATTTGGCTCCCGAAGTTTTTCACACGGCACCCATGTTCTTCTTGTCCACAGATGTTGCGGAGAATGATCATATTTCTAAAACGATCTCTCACCGTTTGTACGATGCCAATGAGTCAACCAAATTGGCGCAGTATATCTTATTAGGGAAAGGTGGAGCAAAGTTATTAGATATGATGAATTTTGAACGAGAAGTTTATCACTTAAATGAAGCGCACGGTTTGCCAGCTGCCTTTTATTTATTACAAAAATTCGGCGGAGACTTAGAGAAAGTAAAAGAGAAATTAGTTTTTACCACCCATACTCCAGAAGAAGCCGGAAACGAAAAACACAATATCGGGATGTGTTACGATATGTCTTACTTCTCCGGTTTAAGCATTGACGAAGTAAAAACAATTGAAGGTGTAGAAGATGACCGTTTTAATCATTCACTTTGTGCACTGCGTATGGCTAGAGTTGCTAATGGAGTTTCACAATTACATGGCGTGGTTTCGCGTGCAATGTGGAGCAAATACCCGAACATTTGTGAAATTAAAGCCATTACGAATGCTCAAGAATATAAATATTGGGCAGACAAACCTTTGTACGAATCGAAGGATGAAGATGATTCTATGTTATTCGACTTTAGAAAGAAACATTTGAAAAAGAGATTCTTCAAAATCGTTGCCGATCAAACCGGGAATTTATTTGATCCAAATGTCTTTACGATTGTTTGGGCCAGAAGATTTGCAGGTTATAAAAGAGCCGATTTATTGTTACATGATAAAGAACGATATGAAAGATTATTAAACAATCCGAAATACCCGGTGCAAATTATTTGGGCAGGAAAACCATATCCGATGGACTATTCAGCCATTTCGACATTTAATGGTTTGGTAGAGTCAAGTAAGAATTACAAAAATATGGCGGTTTTAACAGGATATGAATTAGCCTTAAGTAAATCGATGAAACAAGGTTCTGATCTTTGGTTGAACAATCCGCGTGTGCCAAGAGAAGCGTCTGGAACTTCTGGAATGAGCGCTGCAATGAATGGATCTGTTAACTTATCGACGGACGATGGTTGGATCCCAGAATTCTCGAAACATGGTGAAAATTCTTTCGTCGTTCCAAAGGCGGATTATGATAATATGAGTGTTTATGATCAAGATAATTATGATCTCAATAAATTATATGAAATTTTAGAAAACGAAATTATCCCCATGTATTACGACCGCCCGGATGAGTGGAGAAAAATTCAACACACCGCGATGGATGATGTGAAGATCGCCTTTAATTCGGATCGAATGGCAGATCAATATTACAAACAATTGTACGAAATCTAAATGTTCAGTCTTATATAAATCCGGAAACAGACATGTTTCCGGATTTCTTTTTCTAACATTTTAGTAAGTGAAGTGTCTTTGGTAATCAATGAGTGTCATTAATTGAAGTCTTGAAGTTTAAAAAATTTCGCTCTTATAACTGCTCAAAATTTTCCTTTAAAAAATATTACTTTTGTAAAAATTAAATTTTCGTGATCAATAGCGACCAGATAAAAGACATTCAAGCCCGAATAGAAGATTTGTATAAATATTTACAGATCGATCGTAAGCAAATAGAAATTTCTAACGACGAAGAAAAAACCGTCTCGCCAGAGTTTTGGGATCACCCGAAAGAGGCCGAAATTTTTATGAAGCAATTGCGATCCAAGAAAAAATGGGTGAATGATTACGAAGAAATCTTTTCGCGTTTCGAAGATATTCAGGTTCTGATGGATTTTGCTAAAGAAGATCCTGAATCTGCTATAGAATTGGATCACGCATTTCCGCTTATCATTCAAAAAATTGAAGATTTAGAATTCAAAAATATGCTTTCTAATGAGGGCGATGAATTGTCTGCGGTGCTTCAAATTACGGCGGGTGCTGGAGGAACTGAGAGTTGCGACTGGGCCTCAATGTTAATGAGAATGTACACGATGTGGGCAGAAAATCAAGGATATAAAATTCGTGAACTGAATTATCAAGATGGCGAGGTCGCGGGAATTAAAACAGTAACTCTAGAAATTGATGGTGAATTTGCTTTCGGCTATTTGCGCGGTGAAATCGGCGTTCATCGTTTAGTGAGAATTTCTCCGTTCGATTCTAATGCAAAGCGCCACACCAGTTTTGTGTCCGTTTACGTTTATCCTTTGGTTGATGACACTATTGAAATTAATATTAATCCAGCAGATATTTCATTTGAAACGATGAGGTCAAGTGGGGCAGGTGGACAAAATGTAAATAAAGTGGAAACCGCGGTGCGCTTACGTCACGCGCCAACTGGAATTATTATTGAAAATTCTGAATCCCGTTCTCAACTTCAAAATAAAGAAAAGGCAATGCAGTTGCTTCGGTCTCGTTTATATGAAATGGAACTGGAAGAACGCATGAAAGCGCGTACAGAAATAGAGGCTGGCAAAATGAAAATCGAGTGGGGAAGTCAAATCCGGAATTACGTAATGCATCCGTACAAATTGGTAAAAGACGTTCGGTCTGGTCACGAAACATCAGATGTTGATGGGGTCATGAATGGTGATTTGACTCCATTTCTAAAATCATTTCTGATGGCGGACGGTACAGCGGTTTCTGACGATGATTACACCCTTTAAAATTTATGATATTTTAACAGAATCTTAATCTTGATAGACGCTGTCTTTTATTATCTTTGCCATCATGGAAAATTTCGAAAGTTGGAAGGATCTTTTAAATCCTGAATTTTATATAAAAATGGGCGGTTTTTGGCTCATTTTGTTTATTATTTTCGCAGAGACAGGGCTCTTTGTAGGGTTTTTTTTACCAGGAGATAGTTTACTGTTCGTTTCTGGGATCTACGCTGTTGAAATTGTCACAGAAACTTTGGGCTCTACAGGAAGTGATTTTCTAGATACCACTATTTTAGCAACAGCCGTTGCAGTTGCTGCGGTGATCGGTAACGAAGTTGGTTATTGGTTTGGGTTAAAAGCCGGACCTGCTTTGTATAAACGGGAAGATTCATTCTTGTTTAAGAAAAAATATCTTTTTCAAGCGCATGACTTTTTTGAGCAACATGGCGCTTTAGCCGTAATAATGGCGAGATTTTTACCGATCGTAAGAACATTTACCCCAATTGTTGCGGGAATCGTGAAGATGGATAAAACCAGATTTTTAATCGATAATGTTATTGGAGCTTTTTTGTGGTCGTTCTCTTTGATTTTTGCGGGACATTATTTAGATGCCTTATTCAAAAGTCAGTTTGATATTGATTTGAAATCGCATTTAGAAATGATTATCATCATTATCGTTTTAATTACCACTGTTCCGATTATCGCGAAGTTTTTCTTCGGTAAAAAGAAAGAAGAAGTTAACGAGGAGATCGATACCCACGGATAAGTAATATCTGATTTAATATAAAGCAGCACTCTTACGAAGGCTGCTTTTTTTGTGAAGATTATCCACATTGTTAATTGTTGAAATTACGGAGGAGTATTAAATCTATAAGTAGATATAATTTAATTAGTGAGCTAATACTCCTTCAGTAAATCAACTATTTTATATTAGCATTGTTACTGCATTTATTCTAATGTCTCATCGTAGAATAACGGAATACCATCTTCATTAAATCCTATAATCATTACTTTAAACTTTTTGGCCAAATCATTATTAATAAATTCAATTTTTATGGGAAAATTTCCTTGATAAGAAATTGATGGATTCCAGTAAAGCACATCGCGCGTATCATTTATTACGTCATTGTCAGAAGTGCTTTTGTAAACGGGTTGTGAAAAAGAGACCGCTTTGTCATAACCATTCAAAATAATCGTATTATTCTTTTTATCACGCAGTTGTTCGTTTGCAGAAGCCATATTTCCTTTTCTTAAATAAATGGCGATCGCATTTCCTACCAAACCTCCTTTAATTATTTTGACCATCGCAATATCACCTATGGTTATACCGCTGAGTATATTTGCATCTACAGGAAATTCGTCTAAATAAATGGTCGCTACCGAACCTCTAATGAAAGGAGTGTTTGTTCCGTCGCTATCCCTTCGAAAGCTTAAGCCAGCCGCTCTTCCTTGCAACCACTGTAATATATCACTAGAGGACATTGCATTCTGGTTTTCATTCACAAAATCAAAAACCACTGCATTCATACTTGAAAATTTACCACTCGATAATTCCTTATTTAGTTTGCTTTTAGCATCTATTCTATCTTTTTTGATCAGCACTTCCTCAATTAATATTTCGTTTTTTCTAACGTTCATTTTATTATTTTTATGCGTTAGCGCTCTAGCCATTTCTTGCGGGAGGTTCGTATCAGTTCTAGGAATTATGTGATAGTTACTCCGTGGCAATTCACCTTTTAAAGGAACAAAATTAACTATTGGTTGAAACGCCACGGTCAAATTAGTGGGAACTGAAACTTTATTTTTCGCATCTGCGTTTAAGAAATAACTAATTTTCAAAGGTTCGTTAGAAATTATATTCTCGAGAAAAAAATAACCCTTCTCATCGGTCACGGTTTGAAAAAAAGAGGATTTTGAATCTCCCGTTTGTATCAGTAAATTCAAAGTGGTGCTTGCTAAACCACCGCTATTTAAAGCCAGTTTTCCTTTGTAAGAAAGATGAGTTTGCGGCTTATATTTAACAGTAGGCTTTCCACCTGAGAGTAAATCTTTCCAGTCAAAACGTTTCCATTTTTCTGAAATTAACAGAGCATCTAAAGCCTCAGAATTATTATTGTTTAAAAAATATTGTGCCGGATTTTCTATTTTTGAAGTTAAATCACCAGTAAGCCAAAGCGTGCTCAAAATCGTATTTTGGTTGTTAAATGTTTGTGATCCAGAATCGCCAAAGTTTTTAATTAAAACAGAATAATGATCGTATTCTTTAACTTTCGGGATTTCAAATTGATTTTCGGTGCGAGGCGTAGAGTTGAGTGGCAAGCCTTTAAGAACTGGCTTCTGAACCTTCAATTGATCTGGATTGATGAACACCAGTCTTTCTGCCACCACCATATCTCTCTCATTAAAAACGGAAAGTAATAAAACAGCATTTAAGCCTTCATTTACATTGGGTTCTATATTAAAAGAATATTCATCGATAGGCTTTTTGATCAAAGCACTATGAACGGCTCGGTTATTAGTCGTACCGACAATTCTGTAATCTTGTAAATTCTGCGCGAGTTTTATTCCTTTTATTTTATAATTAACGCCATCCTTCGTAGAATTTACTTGAAAACTTACTCCACTTTCTGAGACGGAAGGTAAATCGAGAACTTGCTTAGTTCCGTCGGAATCTTCGATAAGTGCCTGATACTCTTTATTCCGCTGCGGAGTGATCATAAAACTAGCCACATTTTCATCTAAATTTTTGAACTGTGTAATTTTTTCTGCTGGCTTATCTTTATCGATGATGTAACCGCTCCAATTATCTGCAGGACTTCCTTTGTGATTTAATCTAATTGCAAATTTTGATGGGATATTTTCTATAAAAGTTCCGCTTTCGGGGAAAACTTCGGCAGTCCATTCCTTATTAGTATTAAATTCCAGTTTGTTGGTGGAGTTTGGATTGTAAATTAATATGGATTGAATGCTCTGAAATGCTTCGGGGAAATTGGCCATCCAAGGAGTGTACGCTCTGATGAAATATACATTTTCGAGCAGGTTTTCATCTAAACTAAAACTTCCGTCTCCTTCGCCATTTTTTAATAAGACCGTTTTCTTGTCTAATAACTTTTTATCGTGATCGTATAATTCTACGAAAAGCGTGGTAGAAATAGAAGAAAGTCGATAACCTTCAAAAACAAAAGATTTAAACAGAATATCTTCCCCATTTAAATAACTGCTTTTATCTAAAAGTAGATAAACTTTCTCTTGAGAATAATTAGTTTCTAGATTTTCAATCGCTTTGTCAATTCTGTTTTGCGCATTATATATATAGATGAAACAGAGCGACACAATTAATAAAAATTTCCTGATCATAGATGTACGTTGTAAGTATTAAATCTAATTAAAAAATGCCAATTAATAATTTCTATTAATAACCAAAAACAGCATTCTTACAAATGCTATTTTTTTTACGAGTATTAAAACCTTGTAGAACGATAAATAAACATCTATTTTATCTGACTTTTAATTCTTTCGATCACCATGGTCATAATTCTTTTGTTAAAAGCTTTGCTGTCCAAATTGTACTTTTCTAATTCTTCCATCGTAAACATCCCAATCGTCATTCCGATAAAAGTATTTTTTAGAACACTGTCTTTTTGAAGACTTTGTTCTATAAAAGTTCTTTTTTTTGCTCCGGATAAAGTATTGTAATCTGGTTTCTGGCGATTTGCGTACGTTTCAAAAAGAGTCAAATATAGTTCGTTTTGTAATTTTAAAATCGGACGTAAAGTTTGGTTTTGAAAAACTTCCTGCGGCGAAGCATTTTCTAAAATAGGA
>JBBSRZ010000049.1:0-18247 GCA_038242555.1 Flavobacteriales bacterium
GGAATTCGATACCGCTTGGAAAGAAGCAGGAATTAACGGACTGAACGGGCACCGAAGTTTAGGTGGTTACCGTGCAAGTATGTATAATGCTTTACCAATCGAGAGTGTTCAAGCTTTAGTTACAACAATGCAAAATTTAAAATAATGGTAGTTCTTGCAAACGACGGTATTTCACAAGCCGGAGAAACGCTGCTGAAAGAAGCAGGAATCGAAATGTTAGAAGCGAAAGTATCTCAAGAAAATTTGATTGATTTCATTAATGAAAACAAGATCGACGTTCTTTTGGTTAGAAGCGCTACTAAAGTCAGAAAGGATGTTATCGATGCTTGTCCGAGTTTGAAAATTATCGGTCGCGGGGGAATCGGTATGGACAATATCGATGTAGAATACGCGATTGATAAAGGAATTTATGTCATCAATACCCCAAAGGCTTCTTCTCGCTCAGTGGCAGAATTAGTTTTTGCGCACTTTTTTTCATTAGCTAGATATTTACATGAATCGAACAGAATAATGCCCTTAGAAGGCGATACTCATTTCAACGCTTTAAAGAAATCGTTCGCCAGCGCCTCAGAATTGGAAGGAAAAACTTTAGGAGTAATCGGTTTTGGCGGAATTGGCCAAGAAGTGATTAAAATGGGAATTTCTTTAGGAATGCAAGTAAAAGTTCTTACAAGAACTCCGAAAACAGAGAAAATTTCGTTGCAGTTCTTTGACGGGCAACAAGTTACGTTTGATATCAGTTCTACCAATGATACGACTGAGTTTTTAAAAGAAGTAGATTTTCTGAGTATTAATACTCCAAAATCGAAAGACTATATCATCGATACGCCACAATTTCAGTTGATGAA
This sequence comes from Flavobacteriales bacterium, assembly GCA_038242555.1. GTDB lineage: Bacteria > Bacteroidota > Bacteroidia > Flavobacteriales > Weeksellaceae > Kaistella. The sequence goes on from JBBSRZ010000049.1 coordinate 849, forward strand.
AGATGGTGTATTTATCGTCAATACCGCCAGAGGTGGCGTAATAAATGAGGTGACATTGTTGGAATCGATCGAAAGTGGAAAAGTTGCTGGTGCAGCACTCGATGTTTTCGAAAATGAACCGACCCCAGAATTGGCTTTGCTGATGAATCCAAACTTATCTCTTTCGCCGCATTTAGGTGGGAATACGCAAGATGCACAACAGAAAATTGGCCGAGAACTTGCAGAGCAAATTATTGAGTTAAAAAAGAAATTCTAGTAACCTATGCCCATATTTAAACCTTTTCGAGGAATTCGGCCCAGCGAAGATTTCGTAGATATTTTCCCGACTCATCCCGTTGATAATTTCACCCAGGAAGAAATTAACAAAAAGGCGCAAACGGATTCTTCTTACATACAAATGATCAAACCTTATGTGGTCAGTAAATCCAAAGATCTCGATCGTAATCTTCGGAAAATACGGACCAATTTTGAGGAACTCTTAGAAGATAGAATTCTTATTCAGGATCATTCATCTTATTATTTGTATGAACAAATTTTGCCCAATAAAACGGTTTTTAGAGGTTTAATGGGTCTGGTTAGCGTAGAAGATTTCTGGGATGGAAAAATCAAAAAGCACGAATCTACGTTAACTCCCAGAAAGGAGAAATTGGCGTATTATCTAGATAAAGTAAATATGCAGGCCGACCCGGTTTTGCTTACTTATATGGCTAGTCCAAAAGTGGAGATGCTGATGAATTTGGAGGAGAAAAATGTTCCAGTTTTGAATTATTTAGATGAAACAGGAAACCGACATAAAATTTGGCGGATCGATAATCGTTTAAAAATGCTTCAGTTTAAAGAAGTTCTAGAGCAAATCGATGCTTTTTATATTGCTGATGGTCACCATCGAATTGGTTCGGTCGCACTCAATGCAAAGAATCATAAGGAGCGCAATAAAAAACATACTGGAACCGAATTGTATAATTATGTTTTTAGTTTTGTTGTTTCTAATCAATCAATAAAAATTCACGATTATAACAGACTTATAGAAGATTTGAACGGTTTAAGCGAACAAGAATTTATTTCACAACTCGAAAAGAATTTTCTTATTCATAAAAAAGGAGAAGAAGCTTATTATCCATCTCAGAAATTTCATATCTCGATGTATCTTAATGGGAAATTTTATTCTTTGCATGTGAAACACGAGTTAAGACAAGAAGCAAACGATACCAATAATCTTGATCACTGCTTTTTGGAAGAGTATATTTTTAAAGATATTTTAGGAATTACCGATTCCAAGGTTACTGAAAAGGTAACTTATGTGAAAGGATCATCAACCATCGACGGTATTATCGCGCTCAAGGAAAAGGTAGATTCTGGTTTGCATAAAGTTGGGTTCGGGATTTATCCGATCAGTTTTAATGACTTGCTAAAGGTATCTGATGAGAATATAAAGATGCCACCGAAATGCACGTATATAGAACCGAAATTAGTATCAGCTTTAGTGATGTACGATATGAAATAATAAATTTACTTTTTTGTTGTTAATTTTTTCTAAATTTGAAATCATTAATATTACAAACTATGAAATATTCCGTTATAAAAATACTTCCGCTCTTTCTGGGCGGATTTTTATTTGCTCAAACTTCCGCAGATTCAGTTCAATTTAAAAACATTTCAGACGAGATATTAGTTAACGGAACTGCCTACGAAAACCTACGAGATTTAACGCAAAACATCGGTCATCGATTAAGCGGTTCTGCTGCGTACGAAAAAGCCACCGATTGGGCGGTTTTAAAATTGAAAGAAGCCGGCGCCGATAAAGTTTGGAAAGAAGAAGTCATGGTTCCCGTTTGGGAACGCGGAAAAGAATCACTTCAGATCAAAGAGGGAAAAGGAAAATGGAAAACGCTTAGAATGCTTTCCTTAGGTAATTCTGAAGGCACAAAAGGAAAAGATGTTGAGGCAGAAGTCATCTTGGTAAAAACAAAGGCAGAATTCGATCAACTTACGGAGGCTCAGGTAAAAGGAAAAATAGTATTCTTCAATTATGCCTTTAACCAAAAATTCATTTCTACAGGTCAAGCTTACGGAGATGCCGGAATGTACCGAGGCGGTTCTGCATCTTGGGCTGGAAAGAAAGGTGCAAAAGCCGTGATTATTCGTTCTCTTACGTCAGCATTTGATGACGTACCGCATACCGGAATGATGCGGTATGATAAAGATGACACGGCAAAAATTCCAGCGGTGGCCATCGGACCAAAGAGCGCAGATGAATTAGAAAATACGCTGAAATCTCAAAAGGTTATTGCCAAATTAAATTCTAATGCGACGATGAAAGGAGAGAAACTTTCACATACTGTGATTGGAGAAATTACCGGGAAGAAAGACCAAAATGTGTTAATGGTTTCCGGACATCTTGATTCTTGGGATGTTGGCGAAGGTGCACACGATGATGGTGCTGGAATTGTACAAAGTATTGAAGTTTTGCGAGCCTTTAAAAAACTGGGAATTAAAAATAACCATACGATTCGAGTCGTTTGTTTTGCGAATGAGGAAAATGGAGTTCGTGGCGGAAATACGTACGCAGACAACATTAAAAAAAATAATGAAAAGCATCTCTTTGCTATTGAAAGTGATGGTGGCGGATTTACACCGCGCGGGATCGGTTTAGTAATGGACGCTAAAAAGCGAAAACAAATTCAATCTTGGAAAAATCTATTCCTTCCTTACGGAATTCATGATTTCGATTTACAATATGCCGGAACCGATATCGAACCAATGGAACCTTTAGGCGTTCCGCTTGCTTCTTTAATTCCGGATTCGCAACGCTATTTTGATATTCACCATTCAGAAGAAGATACTTTTGACAAAGTTAACCGAAGAGAATTATTATTAGGAGCCGCCGTAATAAGTCAATTAATTTATATGATCGACAAAAGTTGGTAATGAAAAAACCACCGATTCATAGAAGTTTTTGGAATGCCATAACGGGATTATTCTGGATGTTGAAATCAGAACGTAATTTTCAGTTAGAAGTTTTCGCCTTGTTGATCAATTTGTTTTTAATTGTCTATTTAAAAGTCAACGCCGTAGATGCGGCAATCATCTTCTTGGTTTCATTCGCAGTCTTAAGTCTCGAAATCGTCAACACGTGCATCGAAAAAATCTGTAATATTATTCAACCTGAATATGATGTTCGGATCAAGGTGATTAAAGATATTGCCGCGGCTGCCGTCTTTTTAATGGCTTTGGGCTCGGTCGTGATCGGTATATTAATTTATCTCAAATATTTGTTTTGAAATACCTGTCTTTGTAAAAATTTTCACTGCTTGATGACTGATCTTAAAAAACCTCATTTATTCTTTAAGATTTTTCATAATTGAAGTTGCTGAAAAATACAAAACCGCAAACGATTGTTGCGGTTTTTATATTAATTATAAATGTTGATTTCTTTATTTTAAAAGATATTCCTGCATGAATTTAATCACTGCTAATCTTTGATAATCCACGTTTTCTTTCTTACGGAAACCGTGTCCTTCATTCTTGGCTTCTAAATACCAAACGGTATTTCCTTGCGCTTTCAGTTTATCGCGCATTTGTATCGCTTCAGTTACTGGCACTCTGGGATCGTTCGTTCCTTGAATAATGAACATTGGTTTTTTGATCTTATCGGTATTATTCAAAGGTGCGATTTTGGTGAAAAATGCGCTCATTTTTGGGTCACGTTCGTCACCATATTCGGCTCTTCTTAAATCACGTCGGTATTCTTCGGTATTTTTTAAGAAAGTATTGAAGTCAGAAATTCCAACCACATCTACGGAACATCGAATACGATCTGCATATTCGTAAGCCGTCGCTAACGTCATGAAACCACCGTAACTTCCACCCATAATCATAATTCGATCTTTATCCAATTCCGGTTGTTTAGCAACCCAATCTAATAAAGCATCGATATCTTTTACAGAATTCATTCGATTAAATCCGTTGTCAGAGGCAATATAACTTTTACCAAAACCAGAAGATCCGCGAACGTTCGGGTAGATTAAAGCGACGCCCATTTCATTCGTATAATAATTATTAGAACCTAAAGAAGACGCCATTGATTGTCCTTCTGGACCACCGTGAATATTTATGAGAACGGGTCTTTTTCCCGTAAATTTTTTCGAAACCGGATAATAAAACCCAGAAATTTTCATTTTATCAAAACTTGTCCATTCGATGAGTTTCGGTTGCGCCATTTCGCTTTTCTGCATTTCACCTTGCTCACTGTCCGTCCATCTTTCAATTTTATTGGATGCCAAATCTAAACGGTAAATATCCGATGAAGAATCAAAAGTCGACTGAGCAAAAAATAACGATTTACCGTCTTTTGTAAAAGCGCTATTGTTAATTAAACCCAGTGGCAAACCTTTGATCTCAGAATACTTTTTGGTAGCAGTATCCATTAAATATAATTTGTTCAATCCACTTTCATTAATTTCAAAAGCAATTTTAGACTTATCTTTTGACAAGGTTAAACCAGAAACTTCCCAAGGAATGTCGGTCGTGAAATAATCGATCTTTTTCGTTTTTAAATTCATCAGCGCTAATCTTTTGAACTCATTATCACGATCGGTCACATACCAGATCTCATCGGTGTTTTTAGCAAACTTCGCGCTACTCTGAACGATTTGCTTTTCACTTCGATTCGTAATTGGTTCAAGTTTTTTGGTATCGACATCGAATAAATAAAGATGAGATTCATTCGCTGAAACATATTCTCCGATGATCAGTTTTTTGCCATCTTCGGAAATATCGCTGATTCCCCAGCCGCCACCTTTCACTTCTAAAACTAATTTGGTGTCCTGCGGTTTTAGTGGATTCATATAATAAATATCACGATCACCACCATTTCTTTTGGTCGATGAAAAATAAAAACCAGAACCATCTTTCTTCCAGCGCATTCCGCCGTTTTGCGATCGTCCGCCATCAGTTAAAAGCGTAGATTCCATCGATTTTAAATCCAGCATAAAAAGTTGACCGAATTCATTCCCGCCAATATCTTTAGAATAGACTAAATATTCTCCTTTTGTCGGTTCGTAATCTGCAGAATTCACAGGTTCGTCGAAAAAGGTAATTTGTTTCCTGTTTCCTAAAGGTTGCGCTAAATGATGCAACTGATTGGTCGAGGCAAATCTAGTTACCATGATCAACTCTTTTCCATTAGGATGAATCGCAGTAAAATTGGCACTTCTACTTTCGGTATATTTTTTAATTTTTTCGTTTAAACTTTTGGGAATGGCCGGAATGTTTTCGGTTATTAAATTCTCATTAGGAACAATTGTTTCGTTCTTAGTTTGAGCAAAGAAGGCGGCACCAGTCAACAGAAAAAGCGGGATTAAAGATTTCATGTGCATATATAATAATTTGATGTTAAGATAGAACTATTTCGGAAATAAAAACCCCAAGTTAGAGTTATGGTTTTGGTCGTTTTAATCTAAATTCTGTTGACGTTGAAGGAAGTCCACACAAAAGGATTCGTGCGGCAGCAGGGTAAGTTACAATTTGTGCAATGGCACGCTTCTACTTCTCATATATAAAATCTTCCAGTGATTCTAAATATCCTTTTTGTAAATAACAAATGCCATTTTCTGAATAATTATATTCTCCAACATATTTTGGAATATTAAAAAACTGTAGATATTCATCACTAATCTCGGTTTTTTCAGCAGTTTTCACGCCTACAGTAAATTTTCCCTCTATTACTGTAATAAGCGCAATTCCATGTTGTTTCGCAAATTTTTCCGCTCCACTTTGGAAACCACTTGTGGAAAACATAATCCCTTTATGACTTCCGGTAGCTCTTAACTTGTCAAAAAGAACTTGGACTGTTTCTCGCTTTATTTTATTTTTATGTTTTTTACATTCAACAAGAACTCTTATTTCTGTATTTAATGCTTCAAATTCCGCAAAAACATCAATCTGATAATCTCCATCGAAGGATTTTATTTTAATATTATGAGTTGCATTAAAATTTTTTAAAGTACCACTTATTTCAAGAAAATAATCCTTGACTAATTTTTCAAATTCTACTGGTGAAATTTCTGTATTATATCCTTTAATTTCCAAATTATAATATTTTTTTTCATTTTTTAATTAGGTTGTGAGTACTTATGCAGAAGGGGATAAAAATACGTATCATTTTACTTTGTAGGAATTATTTAACCGTTAAAATCTTCAATGAAAACCCCATACCCGCTTTTAAAAAATGCCTTGCTAGTCAAAGTAATTGGTACCAATTAGTATTTTTTAATATTCCATGTTTCCAAATCACCAATGTAATTTTTAAAAGTTAGCTTATCCAGTTGGTAGACATAATATGCAAGTAAAGTAAATCCAACGGTCAAAAAAACTTTATTAATTTTATTGAAATTTGCCTATTAACAGATATATAAGGTATTTGTTTAAAATTGCGGCTACCAGTTGGGTATTGCTGTTGGCGCGCAACTTTTAATAAAAAGTCTTAAAAAATATAATAAATTGAAATATTAGCAAAAATCTTTATGGTAGGAACTTCCGACCCATTGATAGAAATAGTCCGTTATGCGACGTTCTATTTAATACTTTGAAATTTATAACTAAAATTTGATTTTGGTAATGAAACTGGGATAAGTAAAATTGCCGATTCATCAATTTCAGTTCCGTTAACTATCAACTGATCTAATTTATCTTTTCCAATTTCAATTTTTTTAATCTGAATTCCGCCTAGTAAATAGGGGATTCCAGAAACTTTTGATTTATTTGAGATGCGTACAAATCCATTATTTACAATTTTATATTTGTAGTTTAGTTTTAAATCAGATTCATTTTCAGATTTAAATACAAAAATTAAATTATCATCACTTACTTTAATATCGAAACTTTTATAAGTAGCATTTTTTTCCGCTCCGTCATTAGTGAAAGTATTAAAAATTGAATAGGCATTATTATAATTAATAATTTCTACATTTTCAGTATAAATTTCATAACTGCCTTCTAATTGTTGCGCAGTAGAAATGCGAACGATATCATTGTCTTCATATTTTTTGATACTTCCACAACTCGATAAATACAAACTGAAAATTAAAATAATTAGAAAACTTCGCATAATTTTAATTTAAATATAGTTTTTGTAGAATGACGCATAATACTCAAATATATGCAAGTACTGTAAAAATTGCTGGTAAATCTTAACAGTGGGTTTGCAATCATGCTTGAAACGAGTCCTTTTTGTGAAACGAAATGAAGCTAAAAAGCGGAAGTTGAAGATCTCGTGATTAATGACGAGACTGCCCAAATATAAAAAACACAAATGATAAAGTTGCACATATAAAAACCTACAGTTGAGCACTGGAATTTTTTAGGCAATATTTTCTAATTTATGTTTAATTCTTTCCGTAATTCTTGATTGATATTTCCTTTAGTCAATCCAATTGTTTCAAGAACCTCAAGAATTTCCTTTCGGCTTCTAAAAGCTTCAAATAATTTTTCTTTGCCATATAATCTAATCGTTCTTTCGCAAATTAAAGCTGCAGCAACATATGGGATCGGGGTTTCTTCTTCAAAATAAAGTCGTTCATAAACATCTAAATGTTCATCAAATTTAAAGTCAGGGTTTTCACTAATAAATTTGCGCAATTTTTCTTTTTGCCAATCGTAATTAAACTTACCGCTCCCTCCGAAATAGGTCGCAATTCCTTCATCCAAAAAATAATTAATATCTGGAAATAAGCGAGTGGTATATAAGTGTACAACTTCGTGCGTATAATATTCGGAATTGTTACCAGAAATAATAATGTCTTTGCCTTCAGCAAATCCGCCAGCTTTATCGATATACATCATTGGATGATAATCAAAACCTTTTAGTTCAAAAGTTTCTTTGGGCGAAATTGCAGAATAATAAAAGATCGGAAAAGGTTTTAATTCAAAAAAAGCTGAAAGCATTTCCACCTCGTTTCTTTGCTTTTCTATCTCTACAGTATTTGCAAGTTTTGAAGGCGATATGTAGTATTTGATATTTTTCGCCTGAATTATTTTCCAATCTTTTGTAACAAAATCTAAATATTTGCTGAAGAAAATCTGGTTTCCAACTTTATTAGCAACCACGTTATAAATGGCTTTGATAAGGTTAGATTTATTTTCAGCATTATGCCCAATAAAAGCAATCTTGACAATTTTCTTATCCGGATCATCTGTAGAAATTATTTCCATCAATGAAGGTTTGTAGAAATCTTTTCCTTGTGTACCTGCTTCTATTTCTAAAATCTCATAGTAAGGCGAAGAATATTTTTGGAAATCAGATTGAAGCCAGAACTTCGGATCTTTTGTTTTTAAAAATTGTTCAAGCGTATTAATAATAGATTGATTAAAATCATTTTCCTGATTTACGAGAGGAGAAATAGAAATGATTTTATTTTGGGAACAACAATTAACTGAAAGAATTAAAGTTAAGAGAAGGATAAAGTTTTTCATTAGTATTCAAGTTTGAGGAAAATGTCGGTCAGTGACTTTCTAGCCAGGAAGAATTTAGTTCGATTATTATGGATTGGGAATTAATGCTTTGAAAAAGAAATCATTAGAATAATGCTAAAATAAGTAAAATTCCCTCGTAAAATAAAAATAATCTCTTACTTATTGACGTTTTTCTTTGCAACCCGACTTGAGTGGAAATCCTTTTTGTTGCTGGGGAAAAGCGTTGGCAAAAAAAGATTGGGAACGGAAGGTCTCGTCTTTAAGGACGAGATTGCCCCAAACAAAAAAACTCCAGCAAATCGCTGGAGTTTTAAATATCTATATTTGGAATATTTTAGATGTGAATCACTTCGCCGTAAGCTGCAGCAACTGCTTCCATCACTGCTTCTGAAATGGTTGGATGCGGGTGAATCGATTTTAACACTTCGTGACCTGTAGTTTCTAATTTACGCGCCACAACTGCTTCTGCAATCATATCGGTAACGCCGTCGCCGACCATGTGACAACCTAACCATTCGCCGTATTTCGCATCGAAGATTACTTTGATGAAACCATCGGTATCGCCATTTGCAGTGGCTTTTCCGGAAGCTGAGAATGGGAACTTACCAACTTTTAATTCGTAACCTTGATCTCTCGCTTGCTTCTCAGTAAGACCAACAGAGGCAACTTCTGGATGACAATACGTACATCCCGGAACGTTTCCGTAATCGATCTTCTCTACATGAAGTCCTTTGATTTTTTCAACACACGTAATTCCTTCCGCAGAAGCAACGTGCGCTAAAGCTTGCGTTGGCAAAATATCACCGATCGCGTAATAGCCCGGAACCGAAGTTTCGTACCATTCGTTGACTAAAACTTTTCCTTTCTCAGTTTGAATTCCGACTTCTTCGAAACCTTGACCTTCGATATTGGAAGCAATTCCAACGGCTGATAGTAAAATTTCTGCTTCTAAAGTAATATCTCCTTTTTCAGTTTTAACAGTCGCTTTTACGCCATTCCCAGAAGTATCGATTGATTCTACGGAAGAATTGGTCATAATTGTAATTCCTGCTTTTTTCAAAGATTTCTCCATGTGCTTAGAAGTATCTTCATCTTCCACCGGTAAAATAACGGGCATATATTCTACAACAGTAACTTTAGTTCCCATCGCATTATAGAAATCGGCAAACTCTAATCCGATCGCGCCAGAACCAACGACGATCATCGATTTTGGTTGCTGAGGAAGAACCATGGCTTGACGATAGCCAATTACTTTCACCCCATCTTGTGGAATGTTTGGCAATTCTCTGGAACGTGCACCAGTTGCAATAATAATATGTTCACCTGAATATTCAGTTGCTTTTCCGTCTTTATCGGTCACCGAAACTTTCTTGCCTTTCTGGATCGTGGCAGTTCCCATGATGACATCGATTTTGTTTTTTTTCATTAAGAAAGCGATTCCACCACTCATTTTGTTGGCAACTCCTCTACTTCTTTCAATCACTTTAGAAAAATCAAAACCTGGATTTTCGACTTTATTTAAACCGTATTCCTCGGCTTTTTGTAAATATTTAAAAACGTGTGCAGATTTTAGCAATGCTTTGGTTGGGATACAACCCCAGTTTAAGCAAATTCCGCCCAGACTTTCTTTTTCAATAATGGCAGTTTTAAAGCCTAATTGTGCGGCTCTAATTGCCGTAACGTAACCGCCGGGTCCACTCCCGATGACAATGATATCGTAGTTCATTATTTAAAAATTTGATGCGAATTTACGGAATTTATTTTAGGTTTTATAATGATGATGAAATGGTAATTATTGTTGAGTTGAATTTGCTTAATGAATTTATAATTTGGAATCTTTCATTAAATTTTATTGGCTAAATATTAACCTAATACTTTTTATAAACGCAAAGGGCGCAAATACTTTTAAATATTTTTGCTCAAAATTAGGGTCGCAAAGGCGTTTCACTTAGCAAAGAAAATGCAGTAGTCATTTCAAGATAAAAAATAATTGCGAAATTTATTTTAGGTTTTATAATGATAAGGGAATGGTGATAGTAAAATGGTATTAATTTCAAAAGTTTCTTTGTTCTTTTGTCTTGAAACAAAAGAACCAAAAGTTCAAGGCTTGGAAACTCCGGCTAAAAAATTTATATGAAACCTAAAATCTCCAAAACTAGCGCGATACAAAATGTGTCCTTCAATTTAAGATTTTTGCACGCGTCGAACATGGAGATTTCTTAACGGTTTTATATAAATTTTTCTTAACGCCTGTGCTTCCTTATGCCGATTTTTAGAATGTTACCATTATTAGTATTTTAATAACAAAACCATTCCTGTTTATAAAATATACTACAGATGACTATCTTATACTCTTTTAATTCTGATATAAAGAACGACTAAGTTTCGCCATCGAATTCATTAATGATTCATTGTAATTATTCGTGTATTCGTGGCAAAGTTTTTCCAAAATTAAATTGCGAAATATTTAGCAGTCTTGCCATTACTATTTGGGCTAAAGCCAATTTATACACCAAATAAAAAGCGGGCTAAAGCCCGCTCCTATTGATATTTTCAAAAACATTTTTTTTTGTTTTATTCTGCTAATTTTAAATTGAATATTAGATCTTCGGAAATTTCTTCGGATCAACTTCTGTGAACAAGGCGTAAACTTTCTCCACCATATCATCGATACTTGGTTTGCTGAAATAATCACCATCACTTGCGTACGGTGGTCGATGGTTTTCGGCAGATATCGTTAAAGGATCGGAATCCAAATATCTAAACGCTTTTTGTTTTTCTAAAATTTGTTGAAGAATAAACGCCGACGTTCCACCTTCTACATCTTCATCGATGATGACTAAACGATTGGTTTTCTTCACACTTTCAGAAATTTCATGACTTAGATCAAACGGAATTAAAGATTGAATATCAATCACTTCCGCAGAAATACCGATTTTATCTAACTCTTGGGCGGCTTCCATTACTAATCTCCAAGTGGAACCATAAGTTACTAAAGTAACATCGCTTCCTTCTTTGGTGACTTCGATTTTACCGACAGGGACGGTAAATTCTCCTAAATTATCTGGTTGTTTTTCTTTCAAACGATAACCATTCAAACATTCCACGATTAAAGCTGGTTCATCACTTTGCAGCATCGTATTATAAAATCCTGCTGCTTTCGTTAAATTCCGCGGAACCAAAACCAGTATTCCTTTTGAAAGATTAATAATTCCGGCCATTGGTGAACCTGAATGCCATATTCCTTCTAAACGGTGACCACGAGTTCTGATAATTAACGGTGCTTTTTGTCCACCTCTTGTGCGGTATTGAACGGTCGCTAAATCATCACTCATTCCTTGCAAGCAATATAAGATGTAATCTAAATATTGAATTTCCGCAATCGGACGTAAGCCGCGCATTGCCATTCCGATTCCTTGTCCGAGAATGGTGGCTTCGCGAATTCCAGTATCTGCGATTCTTAATTCGCCATATTTTTCTTGAAGACCTTCTAACCCTTGATTTACATCTCCGATATTTCCGGCATCTTCACCAAATATTAAACTTTCTGGATATTTTGCAAATATTTTATCGAAGTTATTTCTAACAACCATACGACCATCAACCGTTTCAGACGAGTCTGAAAAAACTGGTTTTACTTCTGCGACATTGGTCGTTTTCCATTCGGACTGCGAATATAAGTGCGAAGAATAATTATCTTTTTCTACCGCATAGATTTCGTCAAATTTGCTTTGAAGGATTTGTCTTTCGGCGGTTTGATTTGCTCTACTCGCGAACAAAGCCTTTCTAACTAAATGGAAAATATCTTTTTTTGCAACAGAAATTACTGCTTTGAATTTTTCTAATTCAGTTACCACTTCTGCTTTTTGAGAACTTAAAGTTTCCACTAAAGGTAGCACGGAATTTTTTAAATCATCAATTGATTTCTGGTAATTCTCCCACGCTTTTTTCTGGCCGTCCTTCACGAACTTTTTAGCTTCTGCTTCTATTTTTTCTAATTCTTCTACCGTGGCCAATTGTTGTTCTGTACCTTCAATTTCAATTGAATAATCCAACACCCATTCTCTGAATTTTAACAATCCGTCGAATTCACCTTCCCATTTCAATCGGTCCTCATTTTTATATCTTTCGTGCGACCCAGAAGTCGAGTGTCCTTGAGGCTGAGTAACTTCAATAACATGAACGACAACAGGAACACTTTCAGTTCTTGCAAAATGTTCTGCTCTGGCGTAAGCATCTAATAAAGATGGATAATCCCAAGCCTTAACCTGGATGATTTCACAACCTTGGTTCTCACCTTCTTTTCTTTGGAAACCCGAAAGCATTTCGGCAATATCTGCTTTTGCTCTTTGATTGTGAGTCGGAACAGAAATTCCGTAGCCATCATCCCAAATGGAAGTAATCATCGGAACTTGTAAAGCACAAGCGGCATTTAAAGTTTCCCAAAAATGCCCTTCTGCTGTTGAAGCATCTCCTATCGTACCGAAAGCAACTTCATTTCCACCATTTGAAAATTTCTCTGAGCCTTCAAATTTTATGTCTTTATATACTTTCGATGCTAGCGCAAGTCCGAGAAGTCTCGGCATTTGGCCCGCAGTCGGTGAAATATCTGAGGATATATTTTTCTGTTTTGTTAAATCTTTCCAACTACCATCTTCATTTAAACTTCTGGTCGCATAGTGACCGTTCATTTGTCGACCTGCGGAAGCGGGTTCGCGTTCAATACTTGTGTCAGCATATAGTTGCGCGAAGAAACTTTCAACTGTAACGGCATTGATCGCCAAAGCAAAAGTTTGATCCCGATAATATCCAGATCTGAAATCTCCATCTCTAAAAACTTTAGCCATGGCTAACTGAGGCAATTCTTTTCCATCGCCAAAAATTCCAAACTTGGCCTTTCCAGTCAAAACTTCTCTTCTTCCCAAATAAGACATTTCCCGGGAAATTCTGCCCAATTTATAATCTTCTAAGATTTGATTCTTAAAGTCTTGAAATGAAATCTGCTGCGTTTCTATATAGGTAGTTTCCATAAAAATCTGAATTTTTACAAATATAAGAATTTTAAAAAAATCTTGACATCAAATAAAATAAAAAAATCGGAACCTTAAGTAAGATTCCGATTTCTGTAAAACGTAAAATTTAAAAAAATATGAAAAGGGTTTTAGTTGTTGCTTGGATTGAACTCTGTTTCTTTAAGCATCAGATCAATAATCTCGAAGGCTTTTATCTCATCTGATAAATTAACCATTAAATGCATTGTACCTGCAGTGGGCGTTGTCGTGAAAGACATGTATTTATCATTTAAAAAAGTATGGATACTTTGGGCTTCTAATTTCGATTTTACCAGTTGTATTTCTGAAGGTTTTTCACTTTCAAATACTGATACTCTCGTCGTTCTCTCCATAATTATCTAGTTTTGAAATTTAAAGATACAAAAAATAATTTATTTAAATGTACTTTTCTATCATGAATCAATTAAAATTAAAGGAACTCTTTGCAATTAGTTGCTCGATAATATAAATTCGCTCACATTTTCGTAATACAAAGTTCCATTTTATCTAAAGCCATTTGAATTTCTTCTGTAGTAACATTTAAATGCGGACGGAATCTGATGCTTCGATCACCACACGCTAAAATAATTACGTGTTCTTGGTACATCAAACTTTGCAGTTGATTTCGTTCGTCACCAGTAGGTAAATCGATGGCGCACATTAAACCTTGACCTCTTGCGTTCGAAAGTTTATTCGGATATTTTTGCGCCAGACCTTCTAAACCTAATTTCAAGTAATCACCGACAACCCTCGCATTTTCGACCAAATTTTCTTTTTCGATGACCTCCATAATAAGTTGAAACCTCATCATGTCAATGAAGTTTCCTCCGAAAGTAGAATTGATTCTAGAACTCTCCCGAAACACGTTATTAGGAATTTGATCAAATTTTTCTTTGTTAGCAAGAACGCCACAAACTTGTGTTTTTTTACCAAAGGCAATAATATCTGGTGCAATACTAAGATGTTCGTAAGCCCACATTTTTCCCGTCAAACCAATTCCAGTTTGTACTTCGTCAAAAATAAGTAAGACTTCATTATCATCGCACACTTGTCTTAAACCCACAAAAAACTCATCTCTAAAATGATTATCGCCGCCTTCGGCTTGAATAGGTTCTATAATGATACACGCTACTCTATCAGGATTAGAAATAATCGCTTCTGTAATATTGAGTAACGCTAAGTTTTCTTGTTTAATGGTCTCTTCTAAATTCTCGTCTGTAATCGGAAAAGTTAAATGAGGATTTAAAATCCTTGGCCAGTCAAATTTCGGAAAATACATATATTTTCTTGGATCGGACGTATTCGTTAAACTTAACGTATAACCACTTCTCCCATGGAAGGCTTGTTTAAAATGAATACAAATTCCAGCTTCTAAATCTAATCCCTTCTCAAAGTTTTTACGGGTTTTCCAGTCGAAACAGGCTTTCATCGCGTTTTCTACACCCATCGTTCCACCTTCAATAAAAAAGGCATATTGCAATTCTTTTGGAATCGCAACTCTTGCGAAAACCGTCATGAAATCTGCGAACTCCTGAGAATAAACGTCCGCTAAAGTTGGTTTATTAACAGCCAATTTCCCCAGCCATTCTGAGCGTTCCATTAAGTACGGATGATTATATCCGATCGACGCTGATCCAAACATGGAAAACATATCTAAATAATTCATTCCAGTTAACCGATCGTGAATCCACGATCCGTGGGATTTGTCAAAATCCATTACGAAATCAAAACCATCGGCCAACATGTGTTTGGACAAAGTTTCTTTTACCGTGTTGGTCGGTTCTGGATGAGATGCTATTGCGTTGTTCATATTCTTAGTTTTAAAATTACTTCGAGTCTTTGTCAGGCTGAGCCTGTCGAAGCCTCTATTATTTTTTGATTTTACTCTTAGATAATTCAGGCAGTAAATTCCAATTATTATTAATTATTGCTTCCTTCTTTCTTCTACTCCAACCTTTTATTTGCTTTTCAAACAAAATCGCTTGATTGACGTCATTAAAGTAAGAAGAAAATACTAACTCAACTGGTCTTCTATTATGTGTATAACAAGTTGGGTTCAGCCCATCGTTATGTTCATCAACTCTACTAATTAAATCATTTGTAATTCCTATGTAGTAAGAATTATCAGAACATTTTAGTATATATACAAAGTAAATCTTCATTGTTTGGAATAGTCTTCGACGGGCTCAGACTGAAATTGCTAATACTACGTTCATTAATTTCCGATTAACTTCAGAATTATTATTACAAGTCAAATTTAATTCCTTGTGCGAGAGGCAGACTGTCAGTATAATTGATCGTATTGGTTTGTCGTCTCATATAGTATTTCCAAACATCAGAACCAGATTCTCTACCGCCACCAGTTTCTTTTTCACCACCAAAAGCGCCGCCGATTTCTGCACCAGAAGTTCCAATATTCACATTTGCAATTCCACAATCGGAACCGACCTGTGACAAAAATAATTCTGCCTGACGCATATCGGTCGTCATAATTGCAGAACTTAACCCTTGAGGAACATCGTTTTGCATAGCGATCGCTTCTTCCAAAGTTTTATATTTCATGATATAAAGAATCGGTGCAAAGGTTTCATGCTGTACAATTTCAAACGAATTCTGAACTTCTGCAATACATGGTTTTACATAACAACCCGATTCGAATTTTTCTCCTTCTAAAACTCCACCTTCAACAACGAATTTCCCACCTTCTTTTTTACACTTTTCAATGGAATCCAAATATTGTTTAACCGCGTCTTTATCGATCAACGGACCAACATGGTTATTTTCATCTAAAGGATTTCCGATTTTTAATTGTCCGTAAGCTTTTACCAATCGATTTTTCACATCCTCAAAAATAGATTCATGGATAATTAATCTTCTGGTTGAAGTACATCTTTGCCCAGCAGTTCCGACTGCGCCGAATACCGCTCCGATAATTGACATATTAAGATCTGCATTTTCCGTAAAAATAATTGCATTATTTCCGCCTAATTCAAGGATTGATTTTCCAAATCTTTGCGCCACATTTGTTCCGACGATTCTTCCAACTCGCGTAGAACCGGTGAAAGAAATTAAGGCAACGTTTTTATCATTCACCATTTTTTCACCAATTTCATGGTCGCCCACAATCATGGTAGAAATTCCTGCAGGTAAATTGTTTTCTTTTAAAACTTCGGTGATGATATTTTGACAGGCAATTCCACAAAGTGGTGTTTTTTCTGAAGGTTTCCATATCGTAACATTACCGCAAATCCAGGCAAGCGCGGTATTCCAGGACCAAACTGCAACTGGAAAATTAAATGCAGAGATAATTCCAACAATTCCGAGTGGATGGTATTGTTCGTACATTCGGTGGCCAGGTCTTTCGGAGTGCATGGTATAACCGTGAAGTTGGCGAGATAATCCGACAGCGAAATCACAGATGTCGATCATTTCCTGAACTTCACCCAAACCTTCCTGCAAAGATTTTCCCATTTCATAAGACACGAGTTTTCCTAGATCATCTTTGTAATGGCGAAGTTTTAATCCAAACTGACGAACCAATTCCCCTCTTTTCGGTGCGGGAATTAGGCGAAATTCTAAATATGCGCTTTTCGCTGTTTCTATAACTTTATCATAATCGGCTGAATTTGCCGTAGTAACTTTTGCAATTAACTTTCCATCGGTTGGAGAGTAACTTTCCAGCAAATCACCGTTTGCAAAAAAATCTCCACCGGAGGAAACACCTTTATTTTCTGTTGAAATTCCTAAATTAGAAAGGGATTTTTCGATTCCAAAATCCTGAGTTGTTTGGGACATAATTTTTATTTGAATTGTCCTTAAAGATAGAGAAATTACTGAAATCAGAAAAATATTAACTCAATAATATTGAATTTTAAA
>JBBSRZ010000050.1:0-18214 GCA_038242555.1 Flavobacteriales bacterium
ATTGCGTTAATGCTTCCGGAGAAGTAAATTCGAAAGTTATATTTCCGTCTTTGTCGGTCATTAAATTTGGATAGAAAAATGCGGTTTCGTTCAGATTTTGACGAACTGGGATTTTATCTAGATTTTCTTTTTTCTTTCCATAACCGACCATGTCAACTTCCTCAATTTCCATATTTTCATTCATACTATCTACTTTCGGCGCTTTTACAGGCGCAGGTACTGCAGAATCCATCACTTCCATTTTTGCAGACGCAGAATACATTCTATTCATTACTACATCTCCATAAATACCACCGCTAAACCAATTGAATTCTGGAATATTTATACCTCTTTGTTTTAAATAAGGAACTCTTTTGCTGTAGGTTTCTTGAGATAAAGTTTCATTAATTCCATAAGAATTGAGAATAGATGATTTTTGATAAATTTGTTGCCAAGAAAAAGAATTACTAGCAAATTGATCCAAAGATTTATCGTACATATTCGCCAAAACTTCCGCAACAACTTTCTCTGAACCCGCACTGAGCCCCGTCGAAGTGTCTCCTAAAATTTTCATCTTCCATTTTTCTTTTTGTCCCGGTTCTAGTTTATCACGGAAGGATACGGTTTCAATTCGCAATGGTTTTTTGTCAGACGCAATTTTCAAATTAACCGATTGCGTTTGTACATCATTAAAAGCGACCAACTGAAACTGAAGATTGATTTGATCAATACTTTCGTCTTTAGGAAACGCAACTTCATATTGTAGTACCCCATTCTTCAATTTTTTCTGCTCAGTAATAGTTTCGTCATTTCCGTTTTGGGCATAAATATTCATCAAAGCATCCGGAATTGCGGAATAAACAAATATTTTCGCTTTTTCAGTTCGCTTAAATTCTAATTTTGGTTGAAGTACTTTCAAATAAGGTTTCTGCGAATCCGTTAAAAATCGCTTATCGAAAACTTCGAATGTTTTTTCTGTTTTAATGGTGTCTTTTCCTTCGATATTAAAGAGTTCGAGTTTGTAATTTCCGGCAGATAATTTTCCCAAATCAAGAGATTCTTCACTTCGTTTCTCTCCGTTCAGAATGACAGTTTGTGTTTTCAATTCTTGCTCTTCTTTCGAGAAATAATCGTGTGGGAATTTTTGAATGAATTCTGGTTTAGAAAACTTCGGTAAATCCTGAATTTGAGTTTCGAAGTTAGAACGATAAACTCTTTCTTTTGGTTGAAGTTTTGACAATTTAACCTGATAGGTTTTCTTTAAATTTTGATCGTTGTAATTTTTGGTTTCAACTTTAAATTTGATATTACCGTCTGTGAAGAAATCTAGTCCGCTGAGCGGAGTCGAAGCGTTAATATAATGCGAAACCGAAGCGACTTTTATATTTTCCGTTGAAGATTGCGTTTCACCATTAATATCAGTAACAGAAGCATTAATCTGGTAATTATCAACCTGAATTCCCTCTAAAGTTTCATCTTTTTTAAAATCAATTTTAATGGTAAATTCGCCCTTATCATTGGTTTTAACTTCACCTAAAATAGAATTCTCATTATCGTTTCCACGTGGAAACCACCAAAAATATCTCCAACGAATATTCTGTTTTTTGATTTCATAATTTACGGTTGCATTACTCAAAGCAACGCCGGAAAACATCATTGCTTTTCCTTTCAGTTCAATGGTTTGGCCGTATTTATATTCTTCTTTTATCGGCTCAAAAGTCACTTCAAATTTCGGACGTTTGTATTCTTCAACTTGAAAATATTTCGTCGCATCACGATCTAAATCATCAGAATCAACTTCAAGCGAAAATTCACCATTCAGTTTTCCATTCGGCAAAGTGAAACTTCCGTGATAAGTACCGAATTCATTGGTGGTGAATGTTTGTGAGGAAATTTCTTCGCCGTTGGCATCATGAAGTACTATTTTCTGAGAAATTCCTTCAGAAACAGATTCTTTATCCATTAGCAATTTGGTGTTAATGACTTTAAAATAAACGATTTGCCCTGGGCGGTAAATTGCTCGATCCAAAAATATCTGCGCCAGATTTCTCTGCTCTATATTTTGCGGTTCATTAGAATATCTGTTGCCATAAACTTGCATCAAATTATAATCATTGCTCGAAGGCTGCTGAATCAGATAATACCGATAATAATCCTTGTTTTTGGATGGTGGAAAATTAAAGATCCCAGATTGATCTGTTTTAGTGGTCACAACTGTTGCCGTTTTACGATCAGTTAATTCGAAGATTTTTAAATTTTCATTTAGAAGCGATCTTCCATTTTCACGACTTACTAACTTTAACTGATTTTGTATGGAATTCAGATCATCTTTTTTATTAAAAATAATTCGAGAATCTGTTATAACAAAATAAAAATTCTGCTGAATGGAGTTCTCTACAACGTATTCTGCGAGATAAATCCCGGGCGAAAGTGGTTTTATTTCCAAAGAAGTTTTATGATTTTTGTAATCTTTTAAATCTTGCAGATCGAATGTTTCTTTGCGTACCAAGGATTTTTTAATCGCAGTAAATAAATTCTTATCATACTGGTTCGCTACATATTTCAGAAAGTTTTGCTCATCTCCTTTCGCTTCATAGATATTCAATGAAAATTTAGAAACATTTTTCGCTTCTGCTACAAGATGGATCGGCTGATTGGGCTGTGCATGAGTTTGATAATGAATGGTCAAATATGGATTTATAATTGCGTGTTCTTGATTGATAATATTATTCAGAAATTTCGACTTAGGAAAATCTTTCTTAGCGCGATCTGCCCATAGCAAAGCAGATTTGTAATCTTCATTCTGCGTTAAAAGATTTATAATATCTTCAATAATTTTTACTTGATAATCGTCCGCATTACTAATGTCTAGCAAATTTTTTAGTAAACTTAATTTATCCCTACAATTCGTTAAAGCGCAATCATGATTTAATTTTTGATGCTGAAAATACAGTTTTGAATTTCCTGAGTT
This sequence comes from Flavobacteriales bacterium, assembly GCA_038242555.1. Taxonomy (GTDB): domain Bacteria; phylum Bacteroidota; class Bacteroidia; order Flavobacteriales; family Weeksellaceae; genus Kaistella. The sequence continues at coordinate 2,951 of JBBSRZ010000050.1, forward strand.
GGTCTGAATTAATTCTGTATATAATTTAGAAATTTTTACTTGATTAATTTTCTTTTCATTTGGCGTGAATAATTGTGAGTTATTGTAGAATTTAATTTCATTCATCGCGCTCCAATCGAACAAAGTTGGAAAATATTCAAAATCTTCCGTACGATTAAAAATCTCCTTGTATTGTGACATTGAAATCTTTTGCAACGTTTCTTTTTTACTTTCTAACCTTTGAAAATGTTTTGACAAATAATTTTTGAAATCTAATTTTGACCAGGTTTCAATTTGAGTTATATCTTGATTATTAAGATTTGTTCTTTGATTAATCCGCCACTGATTCTGATCGTAATAATCGCTAAAGAATTCGCCTAATAAAACCTGATACAATAACTTCTCATCATCTTTCAATTTTTGATCCAATCCTTTTAATTTAGCGAAAAACTGGCTTGAAGAATCATTCTGAGTGTCATCTCTGGTCTGATTTACAATACTAAATTCTGCTTTTAAAGAACGTATGAGTTGAACAGCATTGTCTTCTTTCATTGCTTGATTTTGAATTTCTAAAATAACTGGAAGATTAGATTTAAATTTTCCCGTTTTGGAATTCTCCGCTACTTTTTTCCACTGATCCTCATAATATTTTTGTCCGAAAACATTGCTAAACGCAAGTAATAAAAGAAAGATTGCAAAAATTTTATTTTTCATAGATTTGTTTTCTAATTAGAAACTGTCAGGTTATTGTCCCTGAAAGTGTGTGCAAATGAACAGTTTAAATTTACTGAAAAAATACATTATCGATAGCCAAGTTTTTGTTTCATTAATGGGAACTTCATTTGCTGTGTTTTTTATGTACGAGCAAAATATTGTTAAACTACCGACCATTGCTTTGATATTTATTACTTTTTTCAGCGGTTATTTATACACCAAATATCAAGATCATAAAAAACTGTTTTTCAGGATTTTAGTTTTTAATTTCATCTCTGGAATCGCTTCAGCGATTTTAATACTCTACAACCACAATGAAGAACGGTTGCTAAAGTGGCTGATCATTGTTATTCTAGGACTTTTATATGACAGTAAATTCCTAAAATATTTTGTAAGAAATATTCCTTTATTCAAAGTGTTTTATGTCGGCCTGACTTGGGCGCTCATTAATTCCTGGCTCATTCTACCCGACTTCCATCAAGAGATTTTTTGGATCTCATGGCTGTTTGTAACGGCTTTGGTTTTACCCTTCGATATTCGCGATATGAATTCAGACACGATCGTTACTTTTCCCAAACTTATTGGCATTCAGAATACTAAATACTTAGCCTACATTTTAGTTTTTATTAGTTTAATAATTGCTATTATTTATCTTAAAGACGACTATTCATTTGCCTTCCTTTTAACCAGCATTTTTACCTATATTTCCATTTATTTTTCTGAAAATTCGAACAAAGATTCGTACTATTCATTTTGGGTCGAAAGTTGCAGCGGACTGCCTTTGTTATTCATGATTTTGATTCGACTTATCCTTTAAAGTTAATTTTACCAGAAAAGATTGTACGTGCGATTTAAATATATTTTAATTTTCTTTTTATTAGCGATATCTTTTGCCTCGGCACAAGAAAAAAAAGACTCATTATATTATAAGATTGAGGAGTTTTCTGATAAAAGAAAATCGACAAAATTTATCCACCGATTTATTTTTAGGCGAGAAGCCGATTCAGTTTCCGTAAAATCGAGGACGGAACAACCGGCTCAGGTTTCTTATGACGGGAAATTTATTAGAAATATTAACATCGAAGTTATAGATCCATTCGGACATAAGACCTCTGATAAAAATGCTGATCCCAAATGGTATGATCGACTGGCTGATCGAATTCACATTAATTCAAAAAAATCAACGATTAATAACTACTTGCTTTTTAAAAAAGGGGAAGAGTACAATGCGCAGAAATTGTATGAATCAGAACGTGTTTTGAGAGATATGAAATTTGTCAACCGAGTGAATATTAGTATCAATGATAGCACTTCTACTAAAGATTCAATTGATGTTCTGGTTAAAGTTTTAGATTCATGGAGTCTGAAACCCAGATTTAGATATTCCGGAAGTAAAATTGGAGCGGGAATTAAAGATGAAAACTTTTTCGGTTTGGGACACGAAGTTAGTTTCTTGTACTCGAATAACTTCAGTGAAAAAGAAAATAATCTTTCTGGCAGTTATAAGGCTTACAATCTTTTCGGAAGTTTTATTAATGCTGGAATTTCAGGAGAAAAGGATTTCGATGATAATGAACGACTCACTTTTAATGCAACTCGGGATTTCTTTTCCCCACTCACCAAATGGGCTGGCGGATTTACGTTTGAATATTTTATGCGCAGAGTTTTATTGCCTGTGGAGAATACCGACGTTTTTCCTGAAGTTCAGATCAAAGTTTATAATCAAGAATTATGGGGTGGATATCAGTTTCCCATTTTCCAGGGAAATAAGGAAGAAATTTCCCGAAATATTGCGGTGCTGGGACGATTTCAAAATTATCAATACAAAGACCGTCCAGACATTGATCAGCAAGGATTTTTCTCTTCTTACACCAGTTTGCTTAGTTCCGCAACTTTTATTGAAAGAAAATTCGCCGTAAAAAGAAATATTTTTGAATACAATATGCCTGAAGATATTCCTTACGGAAAATCACTTGGGGTCACCGCTGGATTTATAAATAGAAGTAATCAAGCAGTTCCTTACGCTGGCATTTCTGGAGAATTGGGAAGTTTTATTAAGTGGGGATATTTTACTATAAAAGCCGAGTATGGAAAATTCTTTAATCAGGAAAAAGCGAATAGCAACTCGTTCCGGTTAGAAGGTACTTATTTCACTAATTTGCAGGACTGGAAATTTGCCAAAGTAAGACATTTCTTTTCTCCGACGTTTGCGATTGGAAGTCAGTTATACAATACTTCTTACAGAGATCGAATTAATTTTATTAGAGACGAAGAGTTTCCGGTTTACAGCACCGATTATATTGGCAGTAAAAAACTCATTCTCCGTTATCAGACGCAATTATTTGTATACAAAACATGGAAGAATTTTCATTTCAGTCCTTACAGCATCGTTGCCTTAGGATGGCTATCCCAAAATAACAAAAGTTTGTTCAGTTCGAAAACCGCGTCAAAATTCGGACTCGGCGTTCTGATTAATAATCCTTATTTGATTTTTAATAGAATTCAGATTTCCTTTATGTTTTACCCGAAAGTTCCTTTCGACAATAAGTCAGTTTTTGACTTCAATGATTATCAGAACATCATGATTCCTTTTCAATCAGGTAAAACCGACATTCCGCACTTTGTAAATTTTGAACATTAAAATATCCCCACATTTTTTAAGGGAACAATCTGATTTGAAATTTTTATCTTTACTGAAATTTGAAGTATGGAAAATTTAGATGTATTACGAAGCAGATTGGTGCAAAAGATATTTTTAACCAAAAACGTAAATCTGTTAGATGCTTTAGACAAAATTTTCACTTCTACCGAGGATGAAGAAGTGCAAAAATTTCAACTTTCAGAAACGCAGAAAGAGATTCTTTTGATGGCCGAGGACGACATTTCATATGGCAGAACATTATCAGATACGGAGTTGCGAAAAATGGATGAGGAATGGATGCAGTAATTGTTATATGGACAAAATTAGCAATAGATCAAAGAAATAAAATTTTTGAATACTGGAATAAACGAAATGAAAATAATTCTTATTCTAAAAGAATAAATTTAATCATATACGACAAAATTGATTTACTGCAAATGAATCCTTTTGCTGGACAAGAACTGGAAGATTATAATGCAAGAATTCTTTATTTTGAAAAGTATGGTTTAGTATATAAAATTTCCGAAAATAGTATCTACATTTTATCCTTCTGGGACCAGCGCCAGAATCCAAATCGACTTCTCGAAATTTTGAAAAACAGAAAATGATCATTAAGAATATTTCCCTTATCAACTTCAAAAACCATCCTGAAAGAAACTTCGAATTTTCTGCGCAGATTAATTGCTTTGTAGGAAATAATGGCGTTGGAAAAACAAATATTCTCGATGCACTTCATTATGTGTCTGTCGCAAAAAGTTTCTTAGGAAATAAAGATCTAAATAATATTCGCACAAACGAGGATTTCTTCGCAATTGAAGCCTTAATTGATGACGGCGAAAAAGAAAATATTATTAAAGTTCAACAACCAAAAGACTCAAAAAAGATCATTAAGAAAAACGATAAGTCTTATGATCGCATTGCTGATCATATCGGGTTTCTGCCTAGTGTAATTATTTCTCCGTACGATTCTAATTTGATTTCAGATTCTGGGGAAAGTCGCAGAAGATTTTTAGATGCGATGATTTCCCAAACAGATTCAGAGTATTTATTTAATTTAATTCAATATCAAAAAACAGTTCAGCAACGAAACGCTTTGCTGAAGGATTTTGCTAGAAACCGATTTTTCGATAATGATAGTTTAGAAATTTACAATGATCCATTAATTAAATTTGGGACAAGAATTTTTGAGAAAAGAAGAGAATTCACAGACTCGATCGTTCCTTTAATTCAAAATTATTACGAAATTATTTCTAAAGGAAATGAACAGGTTTCGGTTATTTACGAATCAGATTTACAAAAGAAAACCTTTGATCAACTTATTGTTGAAAATTTAGAAAAAGATCGAATTCTGACGTATACGACGAAGGGAATTCATAAAGATGATCTACTTTTTGAGATGAACGGCATCTCAATGAAAAAGACCGCAAGCCAAGGACAGCAAAAATCATTTTTGATCGCTTTAAAACTTTCACAAATGAATAGGATTAAAGAATTAACAGGAAAAACGCCCGTTCTTTTGTTAGATGATATTTTTGATAAACTAGACGATTCGCGAGTTTCTCAGTTGATTGAATTGGTGAATCAGGAACATTTCGGACAGATATTTATTACAGACACGAATAAGGAACGAACGGAAAATGTGGTGAGGAGAATTAACGAAGAAAGTAAAATTTTCGATTTATAATGAAGAAGAAAAAACGTGAATACGAATCCTCGGAATTGGTGAAATCATTTGCGAGATTGTACGGGTTCGAAAATAAATTACTGGCTTTTGAAGTTAAAGATTTCCTGCACGAATATTTAAACGATGCTCTATTTAATGAAATAGAATCTGTTAATCTGAATCGAAAAATTTTAGAAATTAGAATAAAATCCCCTTTGCTTAAAAATGATTTTCGACTGAGGAAAACCTTTTATTTAAAGAAGTTTCAGGAAAAATTCGGTGAAGAAAATTTTATTGATCTTCTGGTTTTGTAACTACCGTATTATCTACCATTTCTTTTGCACTCGTATCTAAATTGGAACGCAGCGGTAAGAAAAAGCGCAGCGGATTCTGCATAAAATACTTGATTATTTCCTTATAAATTTCTCTTACTTCTCCGAAGTTCACTTTCCTAGATTGGAACGCCAATATCATCGATAAACCAAAACTGACCGCAAAGTTGAAAAAACCGATTAAAAAGACGGTAAAAAACGAGATCCAAAATGTCGCGTTGCTTACTGAGAAATCTGCGCCATAAAGACCTAAGGCAAAGTTTCCAGACGCAAAAGTAATGTGCCGAATATCAAGATCCAACCCGAAGAACAGGCCGATCGGTCCTGTAATCCCTAAAAAGATACCAAACCACATATTAGAAATAATGCCAGCCCAGTTTTTTGCATAATATTCTGAGATTCCTTTTGCTGTTTTCTTGCCAGCAAAATAATTGAGGAAAGGATTTTTTTCGATCCGTTTTGGAATATGATAAAACCGAGAACTATTTGCAACATTACCAGAAATAATACCAGAAATAAATAAAAAGAAGCCCGCAATACAAGCGTGAAAAATCGCTTTCGACTGCACTGGATCTAAATCCCGTAACATATTTGCTGATTTTTCAACAGCAAAGTTTTGTTTAAAAACGACATCCATTCCGTAGATAATTAATAAAGCAACTGGAAAAGCCAATAAAACATTGCCCATAAAAGCAATGAACTGCGTCCGAAATAATTTAGAAACTAAATGTGCAAAGTCCACATAGTTTTTCCTCGTATTCTGTCCTTCAGAAAGAACTTTTGCCATTGTCGCAGCTGTCATTGCCGGCTGCTTTGTAGCCAACGTAAAGTTCATTAAATAAATCATGATGAATCCCATCGCATAATTAAACGCGTACAGAAATGCGTGCGAAAAATCACTACCGGGAATATTACCATAAAGCAACTTTAAAATACACAGCGCTCCAACAATTACTCCACCACCGCTCGCTTTCAAAAACATTCTGGTGTAGTCTTTAGAAGTAGTTCCGATATAGTGTGAACCAGTTTCTGCGGTGTGATTCGTAATTAAGTGTGACTTTAAGGTTGTGCTGTCAGAAAAGAGTTCTCTTAGATTATTTTTGTGGGATTTATATTCTAATATTTTGAAGAATAAACGTTTAGAATTTTTGAGAACATCCTCTTCTTTATCGAAAATCATGACTGATAAAATATCAGACATGCGTTCGAGTTGTTGCCTAATTTTAAGAAGTGATTGATTAATTTTACCGGAAATTCCGTACTTCGCAGAATTTTTAAATGCTAAAGCAACAAAATCTGAACACTGCTGCAAATAAACTTTAATTTGTTTATAATTGACGCTCTTAGAAGTTAATTGAAAGTTTATATCATCCTGAAAACTATGGTTAAGCAAATCAATTTCATTTTGCATCGCCAGAAATGGATTGTCAAAGTTTCGATATTCGGGCGCCATATTAACGACCTGAACATCCATCGCATTACCTATCGCCCGCCAGGCCAGAATGTTTAAAGAAAATAATAGTTCATTTTTTACGGTGGTTTTGATACTCATTTGATCGAGTTCTAAAAGCCGAAAAAGATCATCAAGATCCTCTCTTTTAAGTCCTGTAAAAAACTCTAAATCTGCTCTGGGCCGAACAGAAACGGTATCAACAATATACCAAATGGTATTTTCGTTTTCGACACTTGGTAAAATCGTATCTAATAATCGTTTCTTAAGTTCAGGATAGAAAGCATTTTCTGATAAAATATTCGCTTCTGTTAAAGAAAGATTAAAAGGCTTTCCCTCAAAAACGTTTTGGACATAATAACTAAAGTGACTGGTAATCTCTTCATTTTCATGTAAAAATTCTAAGACATTCTGAAAAGGAGTATTTCTAACACTTCGAAGCAATTCCATCAAAGGATCCAATGCTTTAGTTTCGTTTCTGAAACTAAAATATTTTGTCAGGATTGCACTGAAACTTTCTCTCTGTCTAAAACTAAGCGCCATAATATCGGTAAAGATAAATTATTTAACGTTGATATTATTCATCTGTTTCATGATCCAGTTATGCTTTTTATTAAGGTAGGCAGATGGGTTTTTCGGATCGTATTTGCGTGGATTTGGCAAGATTGTCGCGATCCAGGCTGCTTCACTTTTCGTTAAATTAATGGCACTTTTATTAAAGTAATATTTGGATGCTGCTTCTACACCAAAAACTCCTCGACCCATTTCTATGGAATTCAGGTAGCGCTCTAGAATAACATCTTTTCCCCAAACCAGTTCAATAATAAAAGTATAAACGGCTTCAAGACCTTTGCGAATCCAACTTCTACCTTGCCACAGAAAAATATTTTTTGCGGTCTGTTGAGAAATGGTGCTTCCGCCTCGAATTTTCTTTCCTTTTTGATTGTATTGAACCGCTTTCTCGATTGCTTTATAATCAAAACCACTATGTACATAAAAACTTTGATCCTCGGCTGCCATTACTGCTTTCTTCACATTGGAGCCCATTTGATCGTAAGAAACATATTCTCTTTTTAATTTTCCATATTCTAAAAAGCCATCAATTTGGGTAATCGTTATCAATGGATTAAAGAATTTTCCCCACACAATAAATAGAATATTCGCTAGAATAATGACGTAAATAAGTCTCTTAATTTTCTTCCACATAATTGTTGAATCTCCAATTTCAAAGGTGCAAAAATAGAATAATATTTACTTAAGTTCTTTTAAATAAGTCAGCTTATAATCTGGTAGTAATTCTGGATGAAATATCTTGATGTAATCTTTTAAAACAAGATCTGCGCGAACGACTCCGCTCTCAAAATAATCATTTGATTTACCTACTTCGCGACCATTCAGCGTGTATAGTTTCCCTTGATTGAAAACTGGAAGTTTGGTATAATTTGGATTGATTTGAAGTAATTCTTTTTTGTTGTTATGGTTTCCAATATTCACCCAGTATTCGGCTTTTTGGCCTTTCACAAATACTTCTTCAAAACTCATAGGAATTGCTTTAGTTTCAGAATTATCTCCATTAATGTAAGTTGCATTAGCGTCTTTTATAAACTGAGCCAAATTTGTTTTTCCACCTGGTAAAAACCATTGATTGCCATACATTTCATTTGAGAGCACAATCGGTTTTTTTGGTGATTTGTCGGCGACAACTTTCAGAGAATCGTAAGATTTAACAATCGACTTATATTTAGAATTCGCTTTTTCTTCTTCCTTAAAAAGTTTTCCAAAAACCATTAAGTATTTTGATTTTTCTAAAGGATTCTGCTCTAAATATTCATCAAGAAATATAATTTCAATTCCATTCTTCTTGATTAAATCGTACGTGTTTTCAAAACTTGCGATATAGTTGGTGAAGATCGCGTCAGGTTTTAATGCAATGATTTTCTCCAAATTATATTTTTGTTCGTTCCCGACATTTTGAATTTTACCATCCTTAATTAATTGCTGAACTTTTTTTGAATACACATATTCCGGACTGGAGATTCCCATGATGTTTTCTTCCAAATTTAATTCGGTAAAAAAGCCAACCAAACTTACGTTTAGTAAAATAACTTTTTTAAAAGGAAGTTTCGCAGTCGGAATGCTGTAATTAAATTTACCGGATTTAAGTTGAAAAGTATTGTCATCTTCTTTAAACTGAACATTTTCCGAAATAACTTGCCAGTCATTGGACTGAGTTTTATTCTCCTTTTTACAAGAGAAAAGTAAGAAAATCACTAAAAACGTAAAAAAAGTCTGTTTCATTTTTGAAGGGAATAAAAAATTGTTATATTTGCAGACCTTAAAAAAAGGCCTCGTGGCGCAACTGAATAGCGCACCTGATTACGGCTCAGGAGGTTACTGGTTTGAATCCAGTCGAGGTCACTTAAAACTTTGCAATTTTGCAAAGTTTTTTTTATTTCTCTAATAATAAAGAAACCCATTCTTCTCGCTGGATCTGCTTTTTCAAAGTCAATTTTTGTTCAGTACAAACTTCTAAAATATCATCAACATCAAAGAAGCATAAACCGGAAAGCAATAACTGACCGCCCGTATTTAAAACCGAAACATAAGTCGGAATATCTGATATTAAAATGTTCCTATTGATGTTGGCTAAGATAATATCGAAGTTTTCATTTCCTAAGTTCTCGGCAGTTCCTTGCGAAATTTCTAACCGCACATTATTACGTGCAGCGTTTTCGATAGAGTTTTCAACAGACCATTCATCAATATCGATCGCGACCGTTTTTCCGGCACCTTGCTGCTTGGCGAAAATTGCAAGAACAGAAGTTCCGCAACCCATATCTAAAACCGTTTTGTTTTCGAAATACATGTCCAGCATTTGCTGAATCATCAGATACGTCGTCGCATGATGTCCTGTGCCGAAAGACATTTTTGGTTGAATTATTATTTCATGTGCTAAGTTTTGATTTTCATGAAATTCTGCCCGAATAGAAACTTGATCTTCTACATTAATTGGCGAAAAATTCTTTTCCCACTCTTCATTCCAGTTAATGTTGGGCATTTCTTTGAACGTGTAAGAAATGGGAATATCTTCATTTTGAAGCAGATTTATTTCTTTTAATTCCTCTTCTTTGAATAATTCTGTCTGAATATAGGCGAGAATGCCATCGTACTCTTCGGTAAAACTGTCGAAACCAATCTCGATGAGTTCGGCCATTAATATTTCATTCCACGGCTGAAGTGGCTCTATTTTAAAATTAAATTCTAGGTAATTGGTCATGCTTTATTTTTAGGCAAAAATAGGATTTTTATGCGGGAATTGCGCCCCGACCTGAGTGGAGCTCTTTTTGTGAAAAGGAGTGAAACAAAAAAGCGGGAACGGAGGGCGGAAATAGGCGCCCAAAAAATGTAGAATTATTTAAAAATTATGGTTTGTGAAAATGCGTAGGAAAAGCATCTTCTGGTTTTTGCCGCAGTATGTTCAATAAAAACCAGGATTTTAGGAAACCGTAACCATAAGAAAACATTTGAATATAGGTAGCGATAATCGCCATCGTCGCAATGCTGACATTTTTGGTTTTGTATAGAGCGTGAAAGAAAACGACGAAGGTGTACAACCCGTAAAAACCTAAAATTAAGCCTTGCTGAAAAAAGAAATAAGAAACAAATCCGAGAAGATAACCGATCAAAAATAGGGACGGGAAAGCAAAAGAAATTTTGACAAATTTCGGATGTCGCTGATTAAGAATCGGCCGTGCACAGCCGAACTGATAAACTTGTTTTGAAAATCGACCGTAGTCAATGCGTCGCTTGTGATAAACGCCAATATTGTCGAAAAAAGCGGTTGTAAACTCGTTTTCCCAAAGTCGCATGGAAAGATCAGGATCTTCGCCGATGCGCATTTCTGAAAAACCTCCCACTTTTTCAAACGCTATTTTCTTGACGCCCATATTAAAACTGCGTGGCTGAAATTTAGTCACCGATTTTTTATTGCCACGAATTCCACCTGTGGTAAAAACCGAAGTCATTGAATAAGAAATTGCTTTCTGCATCAAATTGAAACCTTTATGCGCTTTGTCTGCGCCACCGAAAGCATCGCACGAAATTTCTAAGATATTCTTTTTAACATTGGAGATATAATCAATTTCCACACTCACGTCGGAATCGACGAAAACAAGCCAATCATTTTTCGCCCTTCTAGCGCCATAATTTCTAGACAATCCTGGACCTGAATTATCTTTGCGAAAAAATTCGACCGTTAGCATTTCACTGAATAATTCTATCGTCGGACGGAGATTTATAAAAGAACCGTCATCAACAATGATCACCTCAAAATCTTTATCTGTCTGACGCGATAAGGAATTCAGCAACTCGAAAAGTTCATCTTTCCGGTTGTAGATTGCGATGATTATGGAAATTGACTGCATAGTTTATTGAGCCACAAAAGGCACAAAAATTTTATTTCTATAACTTTTTTGAAAGTTGAAAAAAGAAAATGGTCTTTACAATTTTTAACTGTTTCCTTCTCTTCCTTCTAATTTGTGAATTTTCTTGGTGCCTTCGTACATTTCATACTGCATAAAACGACATTCTAATTTTCCGTTAAACAGTTTGATTTTTCTTGAAGGTCGAAGTCCAACTCTTTTCAACGAATCCAAATCAGAAGAAATGAGCCAGGCCAAAGTATTTGGATAGTTTTTCTTGAAGGTATCTCCGATTTTGCTGTAAAATTCATCGTCGTTAATTACAATTCTTTGATCATACGGTGGATTGAAAACCATCATGAGTGGAAATAATTCTTTTTTAGATTCAAAGAAATCTTGTGTTTTCACTTCAATGACGTCGTCCATTTCGGCAGCCTCGATGTTGATTCTGGCCGCGTGTAACATATCTGAATCGATATCGTAACCTACTATTTTACCCGTAAATTCTCGAACGCGGTTTATTCGAACTTCTTTAATCGTTTGAAATAACTCTGCATCATAATTTAACCAATTTTGGAAACCAAATTTTTTTCGGAAGATCTGCGCAGGCAAATCCATGGCGATCATGGCTGCTTCAATCAATAAAGTTCCGGATCCGCACATGGGATCCAGGAAATTTCCTTTTCCGTCCCAACCTGCTAATTGCAACATTCCCGAAGCAAGTACTTCATTCAAAGGTGCTTCGCCTTGCTCTTTTCTGTAGCCTCTTTTGAATAACGCATCACCAGAAGAATCCAGTGAAATAGTCACCAATTCGCGGTCGATATGAAGATGTAACTTTATTTCTGGTTCGTGCGTGTCAACGCTTGGTCTCTTATTGTATTTAAATTTAAAATAATCAACAATCGCATCTTTCATTTTCAAAGACATGAATTGTGAATGCGAAAAACGTTCAGAATAAATCGTTGTATCAATGGCGAAAGTCTGATCTACGGTCATATATTCGTCCCAAGGAAAATCGAATAATTTATCATAGAATCTATTTTCGTCCCACGCTTTAAAAGTTAAAACCGGAATTAAAATTTTTAAGGCCGTTCTCGCGGAATAATTAATTTTATAAAGGAAACCCAAATCACCTTCGCAATTGATGGCGCGGTTTTTAACTTCTACGTTTGTGCCACCCAATTTTCTGATTTCTTCGGCTAATATTTCTTCGAGCCCGAAAAAAGTTTTTATTTGTATTTTTAAATTTTCTGTGTTCATAATTTGGTTGGCAACAAAACGTTGCAGTTTATTAAAGTTGAATTAGTTGATAAAAGGGTTCCAAGCGAAATAATATCAATCAATGATTATGTTATTTATGTATCTATAAAAAATAAACTTTAGTAATTGCTCGTCTCAGAATTGCAAATTTAGTTATTTTTGCAGAATGGCATGGTTCGAAACTTGGTTTGATACTCCTTATTATCATATTCTATATAAAAATAGAGATTTCGCGGAAGCAGAAAATTTCATCACTCTATTAATCAATTACTTAAACATACCGAAGGATTCTAAACTGATTGATTTGGCTTGCGGGAAAGGGAGACATTCTGTTTATTTAAATAAAATGGGCTTCGAAGTTTTAGGTTTGGATCTGTCTAAACAAAGTATTGAACATAACAAACGGTTTGAAAATCCCGAATTACAGTTTGAAGTTCACGATATGCGTCAGGAAATTTTCCAGAAATTATCTGATCAAAAAGTAGACGCGGTTTTTAATCTTTTTACAAGTTTTGGATATTTCGAGGATGAAAATGACGACCGAAAAGTATTTCAATCGATATCGAATATATTAAAGGATGATGGTTATTTTGTTTTAGATTTTCTGAATGCAAAATGGGTCGAAAATACTTTAGTTAAAGAAGAAAAAATCACAAAAGGGAAAATCGATTTCACTATTAAAAAGAAAATCGAAAACCAACATATTATTAAAAATATTACTTTTAAAGATGATGGAGTTGATCATCATTTCTTTGAAAAAGTAAAACTTCATACTTTAGAAGGAATTAACAAGTACGCAGAAGAGTCCGGATTTGAAAGAATTCAAATTTTCGGAGATTATCATTTGAATGAATTTGATTTAGAAGATTCTCCGCGTTGTATTAATATTTTTAGAAAGAAAATTCAATTATAAAATCACGCTGTTATGATTATAATTCTCTTAATTCTAAGTGTTTTAATTGGTGTTCTTTTGGGCAAATTTTTCGGTGATCGCGAGAAGTTTGCGAAGAATCTATTAATTGTAAGTGCGGGTTTTTTAATTACTATTTGTTTGAATGAAGTATTTCCTGAAATCTATTCAGGTGATCATAAAAATATCGGATTATGGGTGATTGGCGGAGTACTGCTCCAAATGTTATTAGAAAATTTGACAAAAGGTTTTGAACATGGACATTTTCATCATCATACAGAAGGCAAAAACATTCTTCCGCTTGCTTTAGTGGTTGGACTTTTCATTCATGCCTTTTTAGAAGGAATTCCCTTGGCAAATGAAGACGAAATCTTCACTCCTTATTTAACTGGAATTCTAGTTCATAATATTCCGATCTCTTTCATACTTGGTGCTTTTTTGGTCAAAAATAAAAAGTTCTCGCCGTCGGCGTTTCTAATTATTTCAATTTTTGCTTTATCGTCGCCGCTTGGATTAATTTTAGGACAATATTTTAATCCAAATTTAGAAGTTTATTTCCTCGCTTTAGTAGGTGGAATTTTCTTGCATATTTCGTCGGTCATTATTTTTGAAAGTAATAAACATCACAATGTCGATTGGAAAAAAATTGGATATGTTACGCTCGGTGTTTTACTGGCGATGACTGGACATCTTTTCCATAATCATTAAAAACAAGTCACAGAAAAACTCCGAAGTAATTCGGAGTTTTTGGTATTTTAAAATATGTTTATCAGAAATCTAGAATTTCCAACCAAGGGTGATAAAGAAATTGTCTCTTGTGTTTTTTACATTTGAAACAACTGCAGCATCACTGTCTACGATATAATTATCTGAAAAGTATCCAGTATTATTATTTGATGAACCTCTTAAGAAAGGACTTTTATAATCTGAATTCAAATTTTGATAAGCGGCATCGATATAAAATGATCTGAAGTCGTATCCAATTCCAGCACCTATTGTTGTTCTTTGTCCTACGATTAAGTTATCAAAAGACTGGTTACCTACTGTTCCATTATCAGAGAATGCTGAAATACTTACTGCATCAAAAGGACTCGCGGCAAAACCGTACCCGCCTCTTAAACGAAAACCTTCAATTCTATATTCTGCACCAACTTTTACTTCAGATAAGTTTTTAGAATTATCGCTAAAGAAATCATTCAATTCTGTTTCTGCATTTCCAAACACTTTGTATTTTGGTTTTGTAAGACCTAAACTATAATCAACGTTGATTGCGAAATTCTTGTTCGGTACGTAAGCCGCACTAACCGTCGCTTTCATTGGTGTAGTTAGATTCCTGTCTTCTGAATAAGTACCATCCGTAGGATTATCGTACTCATTATAAACTCTGGCTACATTCCACCAAGTTGGCGTTTCAACCGAAGCACCTAATCTAAACATAGGGTTTATTTTCCCGATCACTCCAACTGAGGCCGAAAAGCCAGTAGAAGATTCTGAAAAGGGAGTGTACTGCTTACTAAAAACCGAAGTAATATTATTGATATTAGAATCAAAAGCAGCAGAATCGTATTGATCAATACTGGCAGTATGGAAATTAACTCCTGCACCAACGTAAATTCTGTTATCGTAATTTCCTCCGACCGCAATACTCATTTTAGAAACATCGCCGTAGCGATTATAAGCATGACCTGCAAAACCAATATTTTCAATGAGTTGACTATTGCCATCGTAAATATCAAAATTCACATTAGTATTACCTGGAGTTTCGGAGTAATCTTCAATTGATTGATTTGAAAAATTAACGCCAACATTGACGATCTGCCAAGCACTAGAACCATCAATTCTAAAAGAAGCAATTCCTCCAACATTACCTATGTCCGTTTTATTAACTTTA
>JBBSRZ010000051.1:0-18173 GCA_038242555.1 Flavobacteriales bacterium
GCAATAGCAGTGGCTTGTCTTTCAATCTTACCAGCATACCATGTTGGTAACAATTCATTAAGACAAATAAGTCCCAGAATAACCGCAACCAGCGTAATAAGTCCTTTTCCTTGCATTGTTAATAGTTTACAACATTAAAATTATAGTCGGCAAATATAATGATTTTGAATATAATTAAGAATATTTTAACACCTGATTTTCAAAATTTTGTATGTCAAGTAATTAGAAGGCTTTTACCATCTTATAAATTTATTTGAATAGAAAACTTTCATATTAAAATAGGTATTAATATAAAATTGGTAAACATTTTCTCTTTTAAATAATTTTGTATTTAATGTTTAAATTATAGTTTGTATTTTGTATCGTTTTGTTTAAACCGCTTATTAATTTCGTGTAAAATAATTGCATAATAATTGATAGTGGTAGTTCATCAAATAACATTAAAAATATTCTATTATGGAAAAAGAAGATATTACTTATAGGGAACTAGAAGGAAAAACCGTCGTAATTACTGGCGGAACGTCTGGCGTTGGACGAGCCGCTGCTGAAGCATTTGCATTAGAAGGATGTAATGTGGTAGTCGCTGCGCGTGGTCAAGAAGGGTTAGATGAAACTGTTTCTTTATGTCACGACTTAGGTGTCGTTGCCTTAGGCGTTCAAACTGATGTTTCTGATGCACAACAAGTGCAACATTTGGCTGAGCAGGCTTTACAGTTTAATGGGAGAATTGATTTTTGTGTGAACAATGCAGGTGTTATGGCAAGTGGTAGGTTTGAAGAAATCCCGATCGAAACGATGGATCAGGTTATAAAAACCAATTTACTTGGATTTTTACACGGTGCACATGCAGCAATTAAGATTTTTAAAAAGCAAAAAGACGGGGTTTTAATTAACAATGTTTCTATAGGTGGTTGGATGCCGGCTCCTTATTCTACTGCTTATTCAAGTACAAAATTTGGAATCCGTGGAATGGTAGAAGGTTTACAAGGAGAACTTTCAGATGAACCAAACATTCATGTAGTTGGATTATATCCAGGAATTCAACGATCCACGGGCAATATGCATTCTGCAAAATATTCGGGACTGGATTTTAAAATTCCGCCGTTCTCGGTAGATCCACGTGATCTTGCCGCACAAATGGTCAAGGCTGCAAAGAATCCGAAGAAAAGTATTGTGACCGATGGATACGCACAAATGATGAAAGTGATGTACGGGTTGTTTCCAAAAACTATTATTAACACTGCTTCTGCGGCTTTAAGATTGGGAATGAAAACTGACGCTGACACGAATACCGATGGCAATGTTATTTATCCATCAAAAGATCCAATGAGAATTTATGGCGAACTGGCATTGCCGGTTCCTTCTAGAAAAACAAAAACAGTGATGATGATGGCTGCAGGAATATTAGTAGGATTTCTTTTTACAAAGTCTAGGCGTAGGTAACTCAAACAATATATTTTAAACAAAAAAAAGCAAGAATTAATTCTTGCTTTTTTACTTTCTAATAATAGAATTATATATTCTACTGTTACATTGATTTTTTAAATCTCATCATTGGAACGTCGTTCATTAACAACTCTAATTTTCCGTCTGATGTAATTCTATATTTATTAACCTGTTTCATTGTTTCCAAGAAAACTACTTCTCCGTCGCCACAATATGCGGTTGTTGCAACCATTGGTACTTCAAAATTAATCATTTTACCAGTTGTAGTATACTTGGTATTGTAAGGATTACAACTGCTGGTTCCTGTTACGGTTCCATCATTATTCAGCATAATCATCGGTTTCTCACCCGGAAATAATCCTTGGAAAGTAATTCTTGGTCCTGTGATGTACTCTAATTCCCAAGAGTTGGCTTTCAGTTTCGAACTATCTCCCATCATATTCGTAGAACATGAGACGATAAATAGCGAAAGAACTGCTAGTAAAAATAATGTTTGTTTTTTCATAATGATTTTTTATTTTATTGTTGTTGATACATTTCTGACGAGAACTGAATTTGCAACTCGTTTCTCGACTAATAAATCTTGATATTGCAATTTGTGTGCTATATCTTCAAAAATTTAATTCAGAAAAATATGAAAATGCCACCGCTTTTATTAAACAATTGTTTAAAAAATGAATACCTGATGTTTGAGTTAGGTATTATAAGGATAAATTTAATATTCGTTCGGATATCGGTAAATAAATAAACTTTAATGCTTTACATAATAAGAAAAATATTCCACGACTGTCATTATTATAGTGGGTTATTTAAATTTTTCAACATTACTTTCATCAAAGTTATTTCTTCTTTTTGTGCGCTGATAATACTGTCACTAAGTTGACGAACAGCAGGTTCTTTAATATTAGCATTTTCACTCGTTAAAATCGCAGATGAATGATGAGGGATCATCGCTTTCATATATTGCGAATCACTAATGAAGGCTTGACTTCTCAACGCTGTTAAGGCAAAGACAAATAGTACTCCGGCAGAAATAAAAATGCCCAAATTTAATTTTTTGTGAAGGTACATTTTCGGCATTAAGACAACCATCAAAATAGCCATCGGTGTGATCATCAACAGTGCCATATAAGTTCTGGATAAACTTAAATAAATATCGCTCAATTCATTTACATTTAAAAACATCACGCTGTACATGATGATAAATGAAAGACATAAAATCAAAAGTAATTTTCTGTAATCGCTGAATTCTGAATTTTCCATAGTTGAATATTTTAGTACTTATAGTTAAAGAGTAGAATTAAACACAGAACTTAATTTTCTATTACAATATCATACTGATCTAAAAGACCAGAAATGCCAGTTACAGAAAATTTTGCTTTATGTAAACGGTTTTTTTCAGGATCAAGAGAATAATTGAAGGCCGTCCTGAAATCTGCTTTATCTAAAATTGTATTTTCGAAAATGGCTTGCGATAAATCACAATTATCAAAAACGGCCGCAGTTAAATTAGTTTCCGAAAAGTCAACTTCACGAATTTGACAGTCCTTAAAAATTGTTTTTTTTATATTCATCTGAAAGAAAGTAGAATGATTTAATTGGCAATTGTCAAAGGAGAAAGATAAACCAAAATCGTTGCAATTTTCAAATTGAAGTCCTAACATTTTACAATCTTTAAATATCACATTTCGTAAAACAGTTCCATTTAATGTGGCCAAACTCAAGTTACAATCGTGAAAATGATTATCCGCAAATTTAAACTCCGTCAAGTCGTAATTCTCAAAATTGCAGTTTTTGAAAGTACAGTTTTCATATTCTGCTTTAGCGAGTTGCTCAATAGTAAAATCTATTTTGTCGTAAGTTCTGTCATGTATATTTTGGGTCATATTTAATTTTAATTTAAATGCTTATTTTTTTCTCTTAATAAAGAATATAATTAAAGTAAATACAAGTAAAAATGCAAGTATTATTACAAAGATTTTATAGTTTTGATTATGTACGGCAAGTTGCTGATTTTTCAACTTTAGATCGTTGATATCTTAATTATTTAATATAGGAATCAAAATTAACACGATCAACTAAATAACGCACTCAGTATTCTGGTTTCAAAAAATTTAATTAGTAAAGCGACAATAAAAGCAACATCAACAAAATCACATTTCGATCTTTAGTTTGAATAGTAAATAATCCTATGATGACCTTTTTTAATTTTTCAAAATCATAAGTCAAAATTAGAAGTACAAGAATGTGATAATAGATTGTAGCTGGTAAAGCACTAATTTCGTATAAATAATCTTGGATTATAATATTTCCTAAAATCACCGATAATAGCAAAAAACCGAAAATTCGTGTTCGATTGAAAAGAATGCTCACGGCGCCAATTCCTTCAAACATACCGATGATTATGGGATATGCTTTGGTATAACTGTAAAACGTCCACATTAATTGATGCCTGGCGAGAGATTAGTAGCAGCGCCTGAGGCGAAGTTCTGAAATTGAATAGACTTTGCAATTCCATAAACCAACATCGAAATTGAAACGATGAAAATCGCCGTCCAATAAAGAACGTAGAGCAGTTTATATGTAGTTGTTTTCATAGATTCTATATCAGATTACTAATTTACATCAATGATTCTTGTAAAGTCTTGCTCGACTTTCTTATGTATTCTGGTAAGCGAGTAATTTCCAGTAAAATTAAACGCGAGAAACTAAATTAATCAAAATTTTATTTGAAGAATAGAATACTATATATATCTTTTAAACTATCGTATAAAATATTCTAAAATACAATGTCTGTTAAACTGTGTTAAAACCTACCAATTCTTGAAAATTGGAATGTTTTCTGCATTAAACTATTCAATAACATTATAAAAAATATCAAAATGGAAAACGACAAAGTAGTTAGCGCATTGAATGAATTATTAACAAAAAATTACGATGCAGAAAAAGGATATAAAGAAGCAGCAGAAAAAATCGAGCATACTTCATTAAAAGGATACTTCGAAAAACAGGCAAAAAACAGATATGACTTCGGACATGAGATTAAATCTTTAATTTCTAAATATGGAGGTGAGCCAGATAAAGGAACTAGTGTCTTAGCAGATTTACACCGTACTTGGATCTCAATTAGAGATGCTTTTGCTAGTGGAGACCAAGCAATTTATGCTGAAAGTATTCGTGGTGAAGAAGCATTTTCAGAGGAATATGGTGAGGTTTTAACCAATGACATGTTGCCACAAGATGTTAGAGATATGGTTAGAAAACAAAAAGATTCAGTTGACAAAGCATTGGCTTCGTTAAAAGTTATGGACGGATTTACATCTTAAATTCTTTCAATATAAAATTAAATGGTTTCCTGCTTTAGGAAACCTTTTTTTTTAAAGATAATTATAAAAAAAAATGAACCATTAATTATAATGGTTCTCATATAGTTTAGACTAAAATTCTTTATTCTTTTTCAGGTGCGGCTTTCCATCTCGTTTCACGCCATTCTTTTTGTTCCTCTTTCGATAAAAAAGACCACGCGATTATTCGGCTGTTTTTATTTCCCGTCCCTATCGGAATTGTTTTAATCTGGCCAACTTCCAAGTCATTTAAAGCCTTATAAATTCCTTTCAAATTTGATTTTTTAGAAACTAGAGTCGTAAACCAATAACAGTTTTTAGAAAATTCAGCGCTCTCTTTAATCATACTATGAATGAAAGCATGTTCGCCGCCTTCGTACGTTAATTCATTGTCCACACCGGCAAAATTAAGTTCTGCTTTTGCGACTTTTTTGCCAGTCAAATTTTTTACTTTACGTCGACTGCTTTTCTGTGCCTCTTCTGTAGACGAATGAAAAGGAGGATTACACATTGTAAAATCAAATTTAGAATCTTCACTCAAAATTCCCGTGAAACTGTTTTCCGAGTTTTCTTGTAAAACACATTCCACTTTTCCTTCCAAAACTGAATTTGATTGTACTATATTTTTCGCTGACTCTACCGAACTTTCATTGATATCACTGCCGACAAAACTCCAACCATATTCGGTTACGCCGATAATTGGATAAATACAGTTTGCTCCTACTCCAACATCTAAACCTTTAATCTTATCTCCTAAAGGAATTTCACCAAAATTACTTTGACCTAACAAATCTGCTAAATAATGAAGGTAATCTGCTCTTCCTGGAATCGGTGGACACAAATTGTCTTCAGGAAAATCCCAATTTTTCACTCCGTAATAATAATTAAGCAATGCTTTATTTAGAAGTTTTACAGCAACTGGATTTGCAAAATCTACGGAATCATCACCAAACTTATTAGGAGTAATGTGATTAGATAAATCAGGTTCTGCTGTTATCAAAGCGCCCAAATCATATCTTTCACGATTTTTATTCCGTTGGTGAAGTCTTATTTTCTCTTCTGTATTTTTATCTGTTGACATGATTTAAATTTATTTCTTCGGTAAATTATGAAAATTATCTTCTGTTAAATTACCTGTTTGCAAAGAACGAAAAAAGTATTTATGAAACCTAACATTCAAAAAATACATAAACCGTTATTTTTGCGGCAAATAAAAGCGACTATAAAAGCCGCTTTCGTATTATGTTTTATTTGATGAAATTAAATCGTCATCGAAAAAATTCGCGTTTCTGGTTTGTTTCTCATCATTCTCAAGTCAAAAGTCATGGCTACATTTCTAGTGAAAGCCCGGCCTTTATCTGTGATCTTAATCGTATTGTCTGAAATTTCAACTAAACCGTCAGTTTCCATTTCTCTTAAAGATTGCAAGGCATTTTCAAGTTCTGGGAAACCAGTTTGTAAATCCCAAGAAGTTTCTAATCGGCACATTAAATTTAAAATGTGAGTTCTAATAATCAGATCTTCCTCATTTAGAACGTGTCCTTTCACAACTGGAATAATTCCTTGTGCGACAATCTTCTGATATTCCTCTACACTTTTTTCGTTTTGTGCAAAAGCATACCAGGAATCGGAAATCGCAGACATTCCTAAGCCAACCATTAATTTAGTTTTGCTTGATGAATAACCCATGAAATTCCGGTGAATATCTCCCGAAACCATCGACTGATAAAGATCGTCGTGTTCCAAAGCGAAGTGATCCATGCCCACTTCAATATATCCTAATTCTTCTAACAATTTTTTTCCGTTGGTGTATAGTTTTCTTTTTTCTTCACCACTTGGCAAATCATTTTCGTCGAATCCTCTTTGCCCAACGCCTTTGATCCACGGCACGTGAGCGTAAGAATAAAAAGCCAAACGGTCTGGTTTTAATTCCAATGTTTTACGAATCGTATATTCCATTTTCTCCCAAGTATGAAACGGAAGTCCAAAAACTAAATCATGAGAAACGCCTTTATAGCCGATTTCCCGAGCCATTTCTGTAACATTTTTTACATTTTCAAAAGGCTGAATTCTGTTGATTGCTTTTTGAACTTGAGGATCGTAATCCTGCACACCAAAACTCGCGCGTCGGAAACCTAAGTCATATAAAGTTTGTAAATGTTCTCTGGTCGTATTATTTGGATGACCTTCGAAGGAGAATTCTGGATTTTCAGCAATTTCTGCTTTTGCAAATATTCCTTCTAACAAAATTCGCAGATTATCTGGCGAAAAGAAGGTTGGTGTTCCGCCACCTAAATGGAGTTCTTTAATTTTCGGAGTTCTGCCAAATAAATTGACATATAAATCCCATTCTTTCAAAACGGTTTCCAAATACGGAGTTTCTACCGAATGTTTTTTTGTAATTCTTTTATGACAGGCACAGAACGTACATAGTTGCTCACAAAAGGGTAAATGGATATAAACTGAAATTCCTTCGGAATCATTGGTTTCATTAAAGGTGTGGAGGACAGAATTCTGCCACAAATCTCCTGCAAAACTAGCATTATCCCAAAAAGGAACGGTTGGATAAGAAGTGTAACGAGGTCCTGGAATATTATATTTATCGATTAAAGAATTCATTTCTAAAGCTATTTTTTACTTTGATTTCTGAAATTCACTTTTAAATTTCGTTCTGCAAAAATACAAAATATGTTAGGAGTGCTGAAATGATTGAATAGAAGTTGTCAATATTAAAAATGAAAGGCGTTGTATTTCTAAGTTTGGGATGAACCAATGATTCAAAATCGAATTTAAAGTTTTGACGGAATTCTCATCTTAATAATCCGATTTTTACCAGCGAAAACCAATGTGTTTTTATCGATCCAGTCACACACATATAATCCTTTTTCCTCTGAAATCGTTTTCCAAGTCTTTCCGTAATCAGATGAGAATTCGATGTTTTGATCACCCACCGCTATGATGTCTTTTCCTTTGGAACCTGGACGAAACTTTACACAAGTTTTATAACCACCATTTTTTCCAGAAGCTTGAATTTGCCAAGTTTTTCCACCATCATTTGTGGTAGCGATGTTATTGATGTTTTCTGCTTGTTTAGTGTAATCTCCGCCAACTGCGATTCCGAATTGGTCATCGTAAAAGTCAATAGAATAAATTCCCTGTGAAGAAGCTCCTTGGATGAAAGGCGTGAAGAAAAACTTTATTTTTTTCGTTCTCAAATCCATTTTTATAATTCTCGAAGATAAACCACCCGTAGCGATCCATATGTTTTTCTTACTAGAGGAGATGTTAGTATTACTGGCCGCGAACGCCGCTTCGCCTCTGTTCAATGTTAGCAAATCTTTATTAAGAAAATTAATTTGGAATTCTTTGACATGTAAAAATCGAATAAACTTTAATTGTAAATCTTCTTCAGGATCGCTGAACGTATAAAAATGATTTCCATTGAAGTGGAGTGCATCATAAAAGGCGTTTTTAGTTGAGTCAGTATGGACAATTTCTGATTGAAGAGTCATTTTATCAATTTTGAAAAAATAAGCTGGGCTCCCAATATTAATAGCGTAGAATGAATTTTTATCTTGTGCTAAAGTTCGAAATTCCACTTTCTCAGTTGAAAGTTTCATTTGCTTTTTATCAGTAGTATCTTTTAAACTTACATATCCGAATTTCGAATCAGTGCCAGTGTAAAAAATCTTTCCATTATATACCTGAATAGCGCGAATAGAAATATCATCTTTTAATAAAGTTTGCAATTCTACTTTTTGAGCAATTGTAAATTGGACACCAAAAAATATTAATAAGACTAATAACTTTTTCATACAGAAAACATTTAATCAAAAATAGAGTTTTTAATAATAAATTTTGCAGCTATTTGATCATATAAAATAAGCCAAATTATTATTAGTAAATAAAAATCCCACCGAAATGGTGGGATTAAATTATTATGGACGATCGTTCAATTTAGAATGTTTCTTGCTGTAGGCAAAGTAGATGATTAAGCCCAAGGCCAACCAAATACCTAAACGCTCCCAGCTTTCTATCGGTAATCCAGCCATCAAAGCGACACAGATGACCACTCCGAGAATGGGTAAGAAAGGGACTAATGGAACACGGAATCCACGAACCGCATCTGGATTTGTTCTTCTCATTACAATAATTCCTATGCATACCAGAGAGAAGGCGAACAGGGTTCCGATACTTACCATGTGACCAAGATCGGAGACTGGTACAAAACCTGCAAATAAACTCACGAAGATCATGAAGATCACATTGGTTTTCCAGGGCGTGCTGCTTGTTGAATGCAAGTCGCTGAAGAACTTCGGAAGTAGTCCATCAACACTCATACTGTAGAAAACGCGACTTTGGCCCATTAACATTACCAACATTACTGAGGTATAACCCGCGATGATTGCGATGGTCAAGGCTGCATTTAAGAACGTATATCCAGTCCTGGCAAAAGCAGTGGTAACAGGACTTGCGTCACCTTTAAAGTTTACATAATTCTCTAAACCTGTCAACACATAAGAAAACAATACGTATAAGATGGTACAGATAATTAAAGATCCGATAATCCCGATAGGCATTCCTTTCTGTGGATTTTTTGCCTCCTGAGCTGCGGTACTTACGGCATCAAATCCGATAAAGGCGAAGAAAACAACACCAGCACCTCTTAGAATTCCACTCCACCCATATTGGCCGAAATAATCACTTTTGAAAAATTCAAAGAAGCCCATTTTCCCTTGAGACATCATTACTTCACCTTGATTTATAGGAATAAATGGATCGTGATTTGCAGGATTGATAAAGCCCCAACCTAGCGCGATAAATACCAAGACCACGGTAACTTTCAGGATTACTAAAATATTATTGATTAAAGCAGATTCTTTCGTGCCTTTAATAAGGAGTAAAGAAAGCAGACAAATAATCATGATTGCAGGTAAATTCAAATATCCTGGAGTTTCGTCCCAGGGACCGTGCAGTAAGGAATTCGGCAAGGTAACGCCGAAGGTCAACATAAATTTCGCAACATACTGCGACCAGGAAGCCGCTACAGTTGCCGCTCCAAGCGCATATTCTAAAACCAAATCCCATCCGATAATCCAGGCCATAAATTCTCCCATCGTCGCGTAGGAGTACGTGTAAGCACTACCCGCAACAGGAATCATGGAGGCAAATTCAGCATAACACAAACCGGCAAATGCACAGCCTAACGCAGCTAACATAAATGAATACACAACGGCAGGTCCCGCATTTTCGGCAGAAGCTATTCCCGTCAAAGAAAATAAGCCCGCTCCAATAATTGCTCCGATCCCCAAAGCAACCAGTGAGGCTGCACTTAGGGTTCGTTTTAGTCCCTTCTCCGATTCGTCTGCTGTTGCTAAAAGCTGACTGAGGGATTTCGTTTTCCAAAGATTTGACATTTTTAGTTTTAGGTTTAAAGTTTTAAAGTCTGTTAAAAGAATACGAAAGTAGTAAATTTCCACAATAACAGATACCGAATAACCATCTTTTTAATTTTTTTTATGCATATTGCTGCATATTTTAAAATAAAAATCTTCTATGAGAGCAAAATTGTACGCCACCCTCTTTTTAATTTTACCACTTTTTTTCTTCGGTGCGGAAGCAGCAACAGAAAATCTTGATAAAAAAATCAACGCAGTTTTCGAACCTATTGTCAATTTCTTTAGCATCATCATCTTTTTTGAACCTTTTGCTTTTTTAGGATTTGATATGCCTTTCATTGTCTTGTGGTTAATCATCGGCGCAGTTTTCTTTACGCTCAAATTTAATTTTATCAATTTCACGGGAGTCAAGCATTCATTAGAATTAGTTCGCGGAAAATATGATGATCCAAATGAGCCCGGAGAAGTTTCCCATTTTCAAGCATTAGTTACGGCACTTTCTGGCACGGTTGGACTAGGGAATATCGCAGGAGTTGCTGTGGCCGTAAGTTTAGGAGGCGCTGGTGCTACTTTCTGGATGATTGTTGCCGGGATCATTGGGATGTCTTCAAAATTTGTGGAATGTACACTCGGTGTAAAATACCGGAAGATCAATGCAAAAGGAGAAGTCTCCGGTGGACCGATGTATTATCTTTCCGAAGGACTTGCCAGAAAAGGATTTAAAAATACCGGAAAAGTTTTAGCGGTATTATTCTCGCTTCTTTGTGTTGGTGGTTCTTTTGGTGGAGGCAATATGTTTCAAGCCAATCAAAGTTTCGCGCAAGTCGTCAACGTTTTTCCCGTTTTTGAAGGGAAAGGATTTTGGTATGGAATGATCATCGCAATTTTTGTAGGCGCGGTAATCATCGGTGGAATTAAAAAAATTGCAAGCGTTACGGATAAGATCGTTCCGTTCATGGTGGTAATTTATGTTCTGTCCTGTTTGGTAATTATCGGTGCGCAAATTGAAAATATTGGGCCGGCATTTGCACAAATATGGAATGGCGCTTTTTCTCCAGATGGTATTGCTGGCGGATTTATGGGAGTTTTAATTATGGGTTTTCGTAGAGCTGCATTTTCGAATGAAGCTGGCGTTGGCTCGGCTGCAATCGCTCACTCTGCTGTAAAAACAGATGAACCGATATCAGAAGGTTTCGTAGCATTATTAGAACCGTTCATCGATACGGTAATCATTTGTACGATGACGGCTTTGGTTCTGATCTTTACCGGATATGCACAAGACTCTTCTGGTTTAGAGGGATCTGCGTTGACTTCCAGAGCTTTCAGCAGCGTTTTGCCTTGGTTCAGATATGTTTTATTGATAGCAATTATTTTATTTGCTTTTTCAACCATGATTTCTTGGTCTTATTACGGAATGAAAGCCTGGACTTATTTGTTTGGAAATAATAAGTACATGGAAAACGTTTATAAAATTCTGTTTCTTATTTTTACCGTAATTGGTGCTTCTTCTAGTTTGGGCGTCGTAATGGACTTTTCAGATATGATGGTTTTGGCAATGGCTGTCCCGAACATTATCGGTCTGTATTTTCTGTCAGGGGAAGTCCGTAAAGATCTTGCAGATTACATGACAAGGTTAAGAAGTGGTGAAATTAAAAAATTTAAATAATTACGGTCTAAAAAATTATTTCGAACTCGAATCTTATAGTTGCACTACATAACTAGTAGTGCAGCGCTACTTAATACAAACTTTTATTTTCATCACTTTTATTTTATATAAAAGATAAGACGCGTTTTTAAATAGCGCTGCGACTCAAGTCACACACCAATTTTTTCATTGAAAGTATTATCTTTGAAAACATGAATTTCTACGAACTCTTTCTACAACCTTACGAATCTTATGAAAACTATCAAATTGCGCTGGAAGTAACTGCCACGATTTTTGGTGTTTTAAGTGTCTACTTTTCTATTAAGAAAAACATTTGGGTTTATCCGACAGGTATTATTTCAACGGCACTTTACGTGTATATTCTCTTTAAATTTGGCTTGCTTGGTGATATGATGATAAACTTCTACTACACCGTAATGAGTATTTACGGCTGGGTTCTGTGGTCCAAAAGTTCAGAAGATAATATCCATGTAGAAGTTTCCTGGGCCACCAAAAAAGAATGGTTCCTTTCCGCTATTTTATTTTTTCTGAGTTTAATTTTAGTCACAGGCGTTTACTATTACAAACCTTTTATCGATAATCATTTCTCGATGGAAAACGTACAGCTAGGCTTGTACCATTTAGATTGGGCCAATTGGTTAGATGTTTTGACGACTGCTATTTTCTTGGTCGGAATGTGGTTAATGGCAAAACGTAAAATTGAAAACTGGATTTTCTGGATCGTCGGCGACCTAATTTGTATTCCCATGATGATCTACAAAGGATTGGGAATAACCTCGATTCAATATGTTGTTTTTACGGCAATGGCAGTTATTGGATATATGGAATGGAAAAAAAGCGCTCGACCTGAAAAGAAGATTATTTAATAAAAATTGAATACCTACCGGTTTTCACTAAAACTTTTTATTTTTAAGAAAATATTATTCCAAATTATTATCGTTCTGATAGCGATTGGTTGCGCAGATAAGTCTGGTAAAGAGAATGCTTTACAGATGAAAAAAGATACTGATGCCAGTACTCAACAACCGGTTGACAGCAGTGCAACTGATCAGAAAATAATCGGTAACCGCCAAATATTCCGACCAAAAGTTTTCCTGTCGTCGATTCTACTAATTTTGACAATTATGCGGCTGAGAGTGGAGTTAAAGATGAATTATTTATTAAAGAAATTCAGTTTCAACAAAGAAATCCAGCCGCTCAAAATGTGAGATTTAGATACGGTCTAAATTTTTCCGATCAATTTAATTCTATAGTGGTTTCTTACTATGACGGAGAACATGAACTTTATACTACCCTATTAAATGTTGACGGCAATAATAAAATAATCGATCAGCTCGAAATTGCCTACGACGAAATTGCCGAATCTGCCTTGAGAAAAAGCAGTACCATCAACAAGGATAAAATTATTGTTGAAGATTGGAATTTCTTCCGGGAGGAAAATCAAAAAATAACAAAAACTTATTTTGTAACGTCTGAAGGGAAATTTAGAAATTAATAATAAAATTTCTCTTTTAACCGGAAGTATCCAATATTTACTTAATTGGTTTTCCAACGTTCATTTCTAAAATATTAAATGTTCTAAAGCAAATCAATCACACCAACTGATTTAAACAATTAGGCAAAATTCTTCATCATAAAGATTTAAGTATCTTTGCAGTCCCAAAATTATGAGGGTAAAAACCTTTTTATTTTATGCAGAAAACGATTGATTTTTACAAGTATCAAGGAACCGGAAACGATTTCGTGATCATTGACAACAGAGATCTACAATTTCCGAAAGAAAATGAAATCATAGCGAATTTATGCGACCGACGTTTTGGTGTAGGTGGTGATGGTTTAATTTTATTGGAAAATGATTCAGTTGCTGACTTTAAAATGGTTTATTATAATTCCGATGGAAACCAAAGTACCATGTGCGGAAACGGCGGAAGATGTCTTGTGGCCTTCGCGCACTTTCTAGATATTTTTGAAGATCAAACAACATTTACTGCAATCGATGGTTTGCACGAAGCCGAAATTCAAAACGGCATCATCAAACTCAAAATGATCGACGTGGATTCTATTAAAAATGTTAATGGAAATTTTGAGGTCAATACCGGATCTCCGCATTACGTAACCTTTGTCGAAATGTTAAAGGATTATAAAGTTTTCGAGAACGGTAACAAAATCAGAAATTCTTCGTCTTATAGTCAGGACGGAATTAATGTGAATTTTGTAGAAGAACTTTCTGATAATGAGATCTTCATCAGAACGTACGAACGAGGCGTTGAAGATGAAACGTTCAGTTGTGGAACGGGTGCTACAGCCTCAGCCTTGGTTTTTTTGAAAGATAAAAATCAACCTTCAGTTAACGTAAAAGTTTTAGGTGGGAACCTTAAAGTATATGTGGATCGAGATGGAGAAAGTTTCAAAAACATTTGGTTAGAAGGTCCTGCAAAACAAGTTTTCAAAGGAAAAATAAATTTATAAAAGTCCTTCATTAAAATATGAAAAAAAGTGGAATTGTTTCGATAATCGTATTTCTGATTTTTGCAGTTGGAGGTTATTTTGGCTATCAATATTATCATAAATTTTACGGAAACAATGTAGCCAAAGAAGGTTATGTTTTAATTCCACATTCTGCTAATTTTAATTCCATTTTAGATTCTATTTCACCATATCTTCAGAATAAAGAACAGTTTGCAGAGGTCGCCAAAAGCAAAAGCATGGATCAATTCTTCAACGCTGGTCGCTACCAAATTAAAGCTGGAACGAATAATACCGACTTAGTCAACATGATTAAAGCCGGCAATCAAACAGAGAATACATTTCGAATTGGTGACTTCTTCAGCGTTTATCAAATGATCGGTAAAGTTGCCTTGAAGACGGAATTAGATTCATTGAGGTTTGCTACTGATTTAAATAAAATCGCTACTGCAAAAGGCTTTACGAATGCCGAAGATTTAAAAAGATATTTTTTCATCGATTCTTATAATTTTTTCTGGACGGTGACGCCGGAAGAATTCTTTAAAAAATTTGAAGGAGAATATGATTCATTTTGGACTGCTGACCGAAAAGCAAAAGAACAAAATTTAGGTTTAAGTCGTGCGCAGATTTACGCTCTTGCCTCTTTGGTTTATAAAGAAACTGGCGGAAAACCAGATGAAATGAAAACTGTGGCTGGCTTATATTTAAACCGTCACCGGAAAGGAATGAAGTTACAAAGCGATCCAACGGTAATTTATGCAGTGAGTAAAGCCAACAATTTTCAAGACGCACCCATCAAAAGAGTTTTCTTCAAACATCTTCGTGAGGCTTCTCCGTACAACACGTATTATTCTGCGGGCATTCCACCAGGTCCAATTTGTATGGTTGATAAAAACTCGGTTGAGGCGGTCTTAAATTCAGAGACCAACAATTTCATTTTTATGTGTGCTGATCCTGCGCGATTGGGCTTCCATAAATTTACAGACAGTGCGGCGGAACATGCTGTAAACGCCAAGAAATATCAGGATTGGTTGAATTCTAAAAACATTAAATAAAAACAATTTTTATAGATAAAATTTAGAAGGTAAACTTCTTTGTGAAAAATTTAAATAATTAAACAAACATTTAATTTAACTTTTGTTAAAAAAAGTAATCAGTATAGATTAAACTAAAATTATGACGAACAAAATTGAGATTTCATCAATTATCAAAAAACGAACGTTAGGTCTTGTTTTCGTTTTAGGTGCAGCCAGTTTGGCATTTGCACAACAGAAAGTAAATGTCAGCGGAAAAGTAGTAGATAAGCAGAATAATGCAGTTCCCTACGCTTCTATTGCATTTAATAACAAAGCAAATAAATTGTATAGCGACGCGGTTTTAACTGACGAAAAAGGAGATTACAAGTTAAGTCTTACTCCCGGAAATTATGATATTATCATTGAAGCGATCGACTACAAAAAAACCTCTCTAAATAAGCAAATTTCTACAGGCGGGAGTCTTGGCAATTTTACGGTAGCATCCGAAGGTTCGATGACCAACGGTAAAACTCAAGACATCGAAGGGGTGACGATTAAAGCTGCGTCAACCAGACCTTACCGCGTAGAACTTGACAAGAAAATATACGATCCATCTACCGACATTATCAGTAAAGGTGGAAACTTACAAGATGTTTTAACGAATGTACCGTCTGTTTCTGTAGAAACCGATGGAACTGTTTCTATGCGTGGAAACTCAAACGTCAAATTTTTAATAAACGGAAAACCATCTTCTCTACTTGGAATTGATAGTGGCGCAAATGCTTTACAGTCGATTCCAGCCGATCAAATCGAAAGAATTGAAGTAATTACCAATCCATCTTCTAAATTTGAAGCGAGCGGAACTGCCGGAATTTTAAATATTATTTTAAAGAAAACGAAAGGAATGGGCTTCAACGGAAGCGTTACCGGAAGTTTAGGATATTTACCAAGTACCAACTTGAACACCAATTTAAGTTGGAAGAAAGGAAGTTGGACGTGGTTTGTTAATGGTGGCGGTGGTTACCGAAAAGGCGAAGGAAAAAGTGACAGCGATACGCGTTTCTTCGATCCCGCAACATTAGCAACGACGAACTATTTTGAACAAAATTCTCGAAATAAAAATGAAAGTGATTTCTATAATGCAAATGCGGGATTTGCAGTAGATTTAACAGAGAAAACGTCATTCAACCTTTCGGGGATGATTCGAAATTATTCTAGCGACAGCAACAACAGAGTAGAAAATTTGAGTTTTGATGCGGCTAGAAAACCTACAGCTTATACGGAAACAATGGCTTTAGGAAATAGTAAAAATCTTTCTTTACAAGGAGATATTGGTTTAGATCATAAATTTAATGATGCGGGCCACAATATTTATTTGTCTTTAAGTTTACAAAAAAGTGACAACGAATCGATTGAAGATTCTAAAGAATACAATCAATCAATCTTTGAATACGGAACGCTTGGAAATAACAACACCGTCAACAAATCGGTTATTGGTAAATTGGATTACGAATTGCCGCTCGGTGAAAAAGCAAAATTAGAAGCCGGATATCGGATTGATAATAATGTAAATGATTACGATTTCTTGAACCGTGAAACGGATTTAAATTTAAACTACGGTGTTGTAAATGCGTATAGTGGAAACACGATTTATGATGAAACCATCAATGCTGGATATTTACAATTCAAAAGTAAATTTAATAAATTAGGATATCAAGTTGGTGTTAGAGCAGAAAATTCTAAAATCAATATTGATTATGAGAGTTTAAGTGGAAATATCGCCAACAAAGAAAAAAGTTATACAGGCTTTTTCCCAAGTGTGTTTTTGAGTTATGATTTAGGAAGTAACAATAATCAACTATTATTAAATTACTCT
This sequence comes from Flavobacteriales bacterium, assembly GCA_038242555.1. Taxonomy (GTDB): domain Bacteria; phylum Bacteroidota; class Bacteroidia; order Flavobacteriales; family Weeksellaceae; genus Kaistella. Next base: position 17,214 of record JBBSRZ010000051.1, read on the forward strand.
AGAAGGATCAACAGACCAAGATCTTGGTTCTTGATTCCTTACCCAACTTCGTTGGCAAACCGTCAGAATTTATTTCGTGGTAATGAAGATTTGGATCCATCTTACATCGACTCGTTCGAATTAGGATATGCAATTCAGAAAAGTAAATTCACCATTAACCCAACTTTGTACTACAAAAAAACGACGGATGATGTTAAATTTGTTTTGTTGAGTCAGGAACTTGGTTCAGATGTTTTGGTTACAAGTCCATATAACGTAGGAAATGAAACGAGTTACGGTTTAGACTTAAACTTAACTGCGGATTTATTTTCTTGGTATAAAATTATGGCGAGTGCAGATATTTTCGGTTATAAATCAGAAGGTTCTTACTTTGACCCAAACAGAATGGTCAAACCACTTTCTTTTGATGGAGATGGATTTTCTACTAGATTGAGATTGACGAACAGTTTTAAAGTTGACAAAACGTTTAGCATGCAAGTGCAAGGTTTCTACAGAGGTGGCCAGAAAACTGCATCTAGTGAAAGCAAAGACATGTACGTTTTAAATTTCGGAGCGAACAAAACAATCTGGAATAATAAAGGAACGATCGCGTTCAACGTTCAGGATATTTTGGGAACGAGAGGTAGAAATACTACTAGTTTCGGTCCTGGTTACGAAAGAGATTCCTATATGCGTTGGAGCCCAAGAAGTTTCAATATCTCTTTAACTTACCGATTTAAACAAGGTGAAAAAGTAGATGCCCCTAAACGTAAAAAAGACATCAACGCGAATGATGCTGGCGGAGACGATCAAGGTCCACCAATGTAAGATGTTGTACATTTGTCCCGTCCTAAAAAAACGATACAGATTAATAAACAAAAATAATTAATTAAACACTTGCAAAAACGTTTTTGCAAGTGTTTTTTCGTTTGTAGGTTCTCATTTTAATTTTATTTTGCCTGTGCATTTGATTTGGAGTAA
>JBBSRZ010000052.1:0-18122 GCA_038242555.1 Flavobacteriales bacterium
GATTACCGGGAAATAAAGATAAAGATGTTCTGATCGCTGATTTAGTTGGTCAAGTTTTGACCAATGGAAAAGCAGGATTACTAGATTTAAACTTGGTTAAAAAACAGAAATTACTGAGAGCTTCCGCATCTACTTTTACATTGATTGATTACGGCATTTTATACTTAAGCGCGGCGCCAACAAATGGACAAAGTTTAGAAGAAGTAAAAACTTTAGTGCTGGGAGAAATCGATAATTTGAAGAAAGGAAATTTTGATGAAGATTTAATTACTTCCATCATTAATAATATCAAAAAGAACAAAATCTACGAATCAGAAAAATATGATGATCGAGCCAGCGTCTTGATGGATGCGTTTACCAACGAATTAAATTGGGCTGATCAAGTTGCTTACGTTAATGATATTTCTAAAATATCTAAAGCTGATGTTGTAAATTTTGCCAATAAATATTTGGGAGATAACTATGTTGCTATTTTAAAACGAAAAGGAGACTCTCCTGCAAGCGTAAAGATCGAAAAACCACAAATTACGCCAGTACAAACCAACGCAGACAAACAATCGGCTTTTGTTAAAATGGTAGATAATATGCCAAATACGCCTTCTACGCCAGTTTTCTTGGATTATAACAAAGATATTCAGAAATCGAAGTTAGGAAACGCAGAATTGCTCTATGTTCCAAATACCGAAAATCAGATTTTTCGTTTAAAGTACCGCTACAAAGTTGGATCTTTAAATGATCTGAAACAACCACTTGCGTCGCAGTATCTTCAGTTTTTAGGAACAGATAAAATGTCTGCCGAAGAAATTTCAAAAGCATTTTACAAAATTGCCTGCAACTTCAATATTTCTACAGGCGAAGAATATACGACTGTTTCCATCGAGGGTTTGCAAGAAAACTTTGACCAAGCGGTGCAGTTGTATGAAGATCTAATTCAGAATGTAAAAGCAGATGATGTTGCTTTAAAAAGCCTGAAAGAAAGATTGGCAAAAGCACGAAAAGATGTGAAAGCGAACAAAGGAGCAATTCTTCAAGGTTTAACAAGTTATGCCTTGTACGGTAAAGAGAATAAATTTAATAATGTTCTTAGCACTGCAGATTTAGAAAAAACAACTTCTGCAGAATTAGTCAACAGAATAAAAAACCTGAATAACTTCGAGCAAACAGTAATTTATTACGGTCCTGCCTCAATGAAAGATTTAGGAAACAAATTGAAAACAATGCATCAGGTCCCAGCGAAATTTGCAGTTGCGGCGCCAGGAAAAGTTTTCAAGCAAATCGCTCAAACTAAGAATCAAGTTTTATTTACAGATTACGACATGGTTCAGGCCGAAACACGTTGGATCAGAAATACAGAAACCTACGATCCGAAAAAAAATACGCTCGTAAAAGTTTTCAATAATTATTTCGGTGGAGGAATGGGATCAATTGTTTTCCAAACCATTAGAGAAAGTAAAGCGTTGGCCTACAGCACTTATGGTGTCTATGTACAACCACAGAAGAAAGATCAGGATTATTATATGATGAGTTATGTCGGGAGCCAAGCAGATAAATTTAACGATGCTACTACGGCGATGACCGAACTTTTAACTACGATGCCTGATTTAAGCGGAAATCTAAATCTTGCTAAAACGCAGGTTAAAAAAGACATTCAAACCGAAAGAATAACGCAGGACAATATTATCTTCAATTATTTAGCGGCCAAAGAATTAGGGTTGTCAGAAGATCCTAGAAAAATCATTTACAATTCTGTTGATAATATTTCGATGCAGGATGTGAAGAATTTCCATCAGAACAATTTTTCTGGGAAACCATATACGTATGCGATTGTCGCCTCAGAGAAAAAAGTACCGATGAAAGATTTAGAGAAACTAGGTGAAGTGAAGAAGATTTCTTTAGAAGAACTTTTCGGATACTAAACACTACCTCTTTTTACTCCATATTAAACTGCTCCTATTTGGGGCAGTTTTTTTGGCTTCTAATTGTAAAGTTGACTGGTCGTTTTTTTTTGGGCGCCAATTTCCGCCTTCCACTCCCGCTTTTTTCTTCCTCGTTCCTCGTCAGAAAAAGAGCTCCGTTCAAGTCGGGGCGCAGATTCGGTATAATATGAAATTCAGAGATTACAATTCAGATTTGTCACTCTTAACCTTTCAAAACTTTTCGGCGCTCGCTTCGCTCGCGCCCTAAACGTCTTCATTCAACCCATAACTTTTCGTAACTTTCAGATTGATATTTTTCTCAAATTAAAAAAAATAAGATATGAATCTGTACACACAACCGATGCTTAAAGAAGATGCATTGAAAGATAAAGTCGCGGTCGTTACTGGCGGCGGTAGCGGACTTGGCAAAGCGATGAGCAAATATTTTCTGCAATTGGGCGCAAAAGTCGTCATCACTTCTAGAAATTTAGAAAAACTACAAGCCACTGCAAAAGAACTCGAAGAAGAAACTGGTGGCAAAGTTTTATGTGTCAAGTGTGATGTACGAAATTGGGACGAAGTAGAAGCGATGAAAGATGCTGCTGTAAAAGAATTCGGACAAATCGATATTCTTTTAAATAACGCAGCGGGAAATTTTATTTCACCAACAGAACGATTAACGCATTCTGCTTTTGATTCTATTTTGGATATTGTTTTAAAAGGAACAAAAAACTGTACCCTCTCTATCGGGAAATATTGGATTGATAAAAAAGTTCCAGGCACAGTTTTAAATATCGTGACAACTTACGCCTGGACAGGTTCTGCATATGTAGTTCCTTCTGCTTGTGCAAAAGCTGGAGTTCTCGCCATGACGCGTAGTTTAGCCGTCGAATGGGCAAAATATAATATCCGTTTCAACGCAATTGCGCCGGGACCATTCCCAACCAAAGGCGCCTGGGAAAGATTACTACCGGGCGATTTGGCCGAGAAATTCGATATGAAGAAAAAAGTTCCCTTGAGAAGAGTAGGAGAACACCAAGAGTTGGCGAATCTGGCGGCTTATTTGGTTTCGGATTATTCTGCTTATATGAATGGTGAAGTCGTAACCATCGATGGAGGAGAATGGCTACAAGGAGCAGGAGAATTTAACATGCTCGAAGAAATTCCACAGGAAATGTGGGACATGTTAGAATCCATGATCAAGGCGAAAAAGTCAAATTAGAAAAATCTAATATTTTAAAACCCAGTATTGTAACAATATTGGGTTTCTATTATACTTATAATAAAACATCCCATGAATTTTAAATTTTTAAAGCCGTTGGTTTTAGTGGCAATTGCCGTTTCTGTTCATTTATCTGCGCAGGTTGATCCTCCAAAGTACAGTTATACAGAAGCCTTCAAACCTTACTTTTATCAAAATAATGGAACTGAAACCCGTTCGGCAAGTGGACAACCGGGACATCAATATTGGCAAAATAGCGCGGATTATGTTTTAAATGCAACACTAAACGAATCCAAAAACGAAATTTCTGGCTCGGCCGAAATTACATATACCAACAACAGTTTCGATAATCTGAGTTTCCTATGGTTGCAGTTGGATCAAAACTTATTTAAAAAGGATTCCCGAGGTAATGCAGTTGTTCCGATGGCTGGAAGTAGAAACGGCGCACACCGACAAGAATTCGATGGCGGCTATACCATCAAATCAATTGAAATTCTTTCCACCAATGGAAAAAGATCAAAGGTAAATCCAGCCTACACGATTTCTGATACGAGAATGCAGATCGATTTACCGCAAGATTTAAAATCAAAGGGCGGTGTTATAAAATTCGTAATCAATTATTCCTTCGTTTCTCCTAAATACGGTTCCGACAGAATGGGCGTTGAAGAAACGAAAAATGGTAAGATTTTTACGATTGCACAATGGTTTCCGAGAATGTGTGTTTATGACGATATCATGGGCTGGAATACGTTACCGTATTTAGGTGCAGGAGAATTTTATTTGGAATATGGAGATATCACTGCAAACTTAACCGTTCCAAGTAATCATTATTTAGTAGCATCGGGAGAATTGTTAAATCCGAAAGACGTTTATACAAATGACCAAAATAGAAAATGGGATCAGGCCAGAAATAGCGACAAGACCGTTATTATTCGCTCTGCCGCGGACGTAAATGCTTCACCAAAGAATTCAACTTCTACGAAAACCTGGAAATATAAAATTGAAAAGACCCGAGATTTCGCCTGGGCATCTTCACCTGCATTTATTTTAGATGCGGCAAAAATAAAATTACCAAGTGGAAAAAAAGCGTTGGCAATTTCAGCGTATCCAGTTGAAAGTGATGGAAACGATGCTTGGGGAAGATCAACTGAATATACGAAAGGTTCGATTGAAAACTATTCCAAAAGATGGTCAGAATATACGTATCCGACAGCGGTAAATGTTGCTGGAAATGAAGGCGGAATGGAATATCCAGGAATTGTATTCTGTCATATGAATACAAAAGGCGCGGATCTTTGGGGAGTTACTGATCATGAATTTGGGCACAACTGGTTTCCGATGATCGTTGGTTCTAACGAAAGATTATACGCTTGGATGGATGAAGGTTTAAATACTTTCATTAATAATATTTCTGAAAAAGACTTCAATAATGGTGAATATTACCAACCTAAAACACTTCAGCAAATGTCTTTTGGCTTTAACAATGACAAGATGGAACCCGTGATGACGGCTCCTGATAATTTAAAAGAAAGAAATCTTGGTTTTTTAGGATATTATAAACCCGGTGCAGGAATGCAAATGTTGCGTGAAAATGTCTTGGGCGAAAAAATGTTCGACAAAGCACTGCGGGAATATATTAAAAGATGGGCGTACAAACATCCGACCCCAGACGACTTTTTCAGAACGATGGAAAATGTTTCGGGCGAAGAATTGAATTGGTTCTGGAGAGGTTGGTTTTTAAACAAGTGGAAGATCGACCAAGCAGTGAAAAGTATCAAATATGTAAATGGCGATTTTACCAAAGGTGCAGTTATCAAAATTGAAAATATTGGGCAATTACCAATGCCTGTGAATTTAGATATTAAATTTAAAGATGGAACTACCGAAAATGTAAAACTACCAGTCGAAATTTGGAAAAGAAATTCAGAATGGTCTTTTGAAGTTCTAACAAAGAAGGAAATTGTATCGGTTCAATTAGATCCAAAGGGAACTTTACCTGATGCAAATCCGGCTGATAATATCTTGAAAATGGATAACGAATCGATTGAAAAAATTATATTAAGTAATTACACCGGTTCGTACTCGAGTAAGGAAGTTCCTCTAAAAATTGTGATTAACGAAGAAAATAATAAATTAATGGTAAGGGCAGACGGTCAAAATGCTTTCCCGCTGGAATTTGAGGGTGAAGATAAATTTAGTTTCTCCATGGCGGGAATCGAATTAGCATTTGCCAAGGACAAGAAGAGTTTCGTGCTTCATCAAGGAGGTCAGAAATTTACGTTTACGAAAGAATAAGGAGTTTAATTGTTTAAAACTGCTAAGAACAAATCCTACAAATTTATTTGTAGGATTTGTTACATTTAAGAAGCCGAGTTGAAAAGCAATTCCTAGTTCGATAATCAAAAGTTAATGAGGACTGATTTCTCATTTTCAACCAAAAGAACGCTTTGAGAAATCAAAGCGTTTAGTGATAATTTGTAGACCCCACACGTATACCAATCGTTTACCAGTAATCAGATAATAGCATTAATAAATTTATATTTGGTACCACCCTCACTTCCACGTGAAGAATTTGGAGAAGGAAACTAGTAAGAAATTCGGTCGCTTATATATCATACTTTGTGTATTTTAGTTAGGCGTTAAATGTGAAAAAATGAGTGTTGAAAAACTAGAAGAAGTGTGTATGAATTTATTTGATTTAGTGTTACACATAAACACAAAGGCAGAATTATTACGGAATTTGGATATTAATCAGAAATTGTTGAGTAAAGTAAAAAATAATAGTCTTTTTACCATCGCACCTTTCAAGACTTTATTGGAGATGCAAGTACGAGAATATTGCATTATTGATATTTGTTCATTTATCGACGAATATGAAAAGTTCTTCACCAGCAGTTATCTTGAAGGTGGTCTGGCAGAGAGAGTTTTGCAGACACGGAAATTTCTTAAACCCTTTTTAATGGAACTGCAAAGGGATTATGATATGAAGGATTATAGAAATCATATTTTAGCACACAATTATAGAGTAAAAGCCAAGTCACTTTTTTCTGGAAACTTTGATCGTATTTACAGGTTTCCTCAATCTACAGAGGAATTTCTAGCTGTAGGTATAATAGTTGAATTAATTTGGAAGACAATCACTGAAGAGTTTGTAAATGAAATATCAATAAAAATGTTCGAAGATAGGAATGTGAATAGTGAGAAAATAGTAATGGACGAGACAATAAAAAGTTTTGATGTAACTAAACTTAGGAAATTATTTGATGAACAATTTTAGTGGCTCTAGCGATTTATAATTTTAAACATACTTAAATTTATGCAGCATATCAAATTTGAATACTTTAAACATGATACACTTGATTCTACTTTTCAGTATCATCTTCGGGGGATGCAAAATAATTTCCAGAATTAGAACTCACTGGATATTTACTATAAAAAAATAGTCACGGTATTGACTTACATAGGTCGTGGAAAAAGCACTAAGGCAGTTATCACAAAGCAGATGAATTTTTGTCATTCATTTAATTGTGTTTGTAAAAATTGTAGCTCATGCGTTCGAAAATAAGAATGATTAATTACGTCTAAATTTTCTCCTTTAAGTTGTGTGATTATTCGAAATCACCAGTAAAACGTATAAATAGTTATCTTTCTTTACTTTACTAAGATTTTTACATATGTCTAAAATACTACCCGTTTTTGCAATCCTTTTTCTTCTGAATTGTGATGGAAAAAATGATACTAAAAAAAGCGATGAGCAGACAGATTCACCTTACAGTAAAATAATAAATAACGACCAACCGGCGGATATAAATAGTACTGAAGGTTCGACGCTAATTCCCGTAGATTACAATCTGGATAATGTTGGTAAAGTGGAATATGCAAAATCAATTATTGATCAAACGAATTCCTTGGTTAAAAAAGGAATATTAAAACAAATGAATAGTTCAGAGGTAAATGAAAGAATTAATCCGTTAATGATGAAGTATGACAGTATCATTACTAAATTATCGTCTGACGAAATGAAAGAGGTTGAGATCTACAGAACAAAAGAATTGAATAAAACAATCGAGATGCAAGTGGAGAATCGATAGTTAATTATAGATTAAACAACCAATCCCTTAACCATAAAAAAACGCTTTGATTTCTCAAAGCGTTTAATACTAAATTTGTAGACCCACAGGGAACATAACGCCTTATTTACCTTAAATCAAACCCATTCTGTTAAATCATTCTAAATTAAGTAAAACCCTTTATTAATAGTATTTGATGAGGTTTTTTAAAATGGTTTATTCAGATAGGTAGTAAGGATAATTAAGAATGATTAATATTTGGCTGACTAGATGCTGACTAGATGCTGACTAAGTTGTATATTTGTTTTGTTCAAATCTTTACAATATGGCTACGATCAAATTCATTCTACAATCGAAAAACGATAGCGCCCCAATTTACGCGCGTCTATCAATTTCTAAACTTCAAACTTTCAAAAGAAAAACCCGTGAAAATATAGATCCTAAATTTTGGGATAAAAAAGGACAGGTTAAAAACATAAAGGCGGGAACTGCAGAATTTTTAGAAAGTTTAGAAAACATTAAAACTAACCTTTCCGGACTGGAAACCTTTATTTTAAAATATTTCAATAACCGGGACGAAACCGAAATTATAAACGGGGAATGGTTAGACGAAATTATTACCGCCTTTTATTCCGGTGGGCGTCGTATCGAAAAACTCGACTTTCTCGCAAACTATTTAGATCACTACGAAACCAACATTTTACCATTCAGGAAATATAAAGGTTCGCCCATAGGAGAGCGTACCAAACAAAAACAAATTACCATAATCGGAAAACTCAAATCCTTTCTGCAGACGGTAAATAAAAACGTACGTGTTTCAGATTACGGGGAAACGATGGGAAACGAATTTATAACCTATTTGCGGGACGTCGATAATTTAAATGAGAACACCGTCGGAAAATATCTAAAGTATTCTAAGACCATTATCAAAGACGCCCATAAAGTGAATATTCAGACCCACGCGAACCTCGAGCAAATAAAAGGGTTTACTGTAGAAACCCCGACCGTTATTTTTATGTCCGATGAACTGGAAACGATCCAAAACCTTAATTTTTTAAATGAACGGTGGGAAATTACGCGGGATTGGTTAATAGTCGGAATATATACCGGGCAACGCGCGGGGGATCTATTCAGTATGACAAAAAAAATGATTTCCAAAGATGCAAAGGGGCGGGAATACATAAATTTAACACAGGCAAAAGTTAAGGCGCGCGTTAAAATACCGGTACATAAAGAGGTTAAAAAGATACTGCAGAAATATAAAGGGAATTTTCCCCCGATTTATTCAGATAGTATGGAAAGTAACAAAACTATATTTAACACCAACTTAAAAGATATTGCAGAGCGCGCAGGATTAAACCGCCCCGAAACTGGACGGGTTTACGATGCTGAAAAGAAAAAATATATTTTCGGAACGTACCCACTTCACAAATTAGTATCGTCGCATTTATGCCGTCGGACTTTTGCGTCGATGCATTACGGAATAATACCGACCCCGATCATAATGAGCGTTACAAAACATAAAACCGAAACAGAATTTTTAAAGTATATCGGAAAAGATAGCGACGAAATGACCGCGCAAATGTTTGATTACTGGGATAAGATGGAAACAGATAAGATGGATAAACTAAACGCCCAAAAATTAGCGCAATAGACCGCTAAAAACCTCATCAAATTACTACCTCATCAAACATTATCAAAATATAAATAAACCCTTAAAATTGGCTATTATGAAAACAACTACACTTTGCGAAAACGGAAACGTCTATACTTTAACTTTTAAAGAAGTTTTACAGGAAATTATTGGTAAAAACCATTTTACACTTAACGGCAAACTGCACACTGTAATAAGTAAAATAAAAATTAATAAAATTACTATTACCGATGAAATGAGTGAAAGGGTAAAACCGCGAGATTAGATTTTAAATACTATTTTTGTTCAAACGTTCAAACCTCATCAAATGAAAATCCGTATATACGATACCTTTAGAGAGTTTAAAGAAAACTATTTTGCTGATTTTACCAATCAAGATGAATATAATTTTTACAGTTATTTAAATTATTTATCCAAAATATATTTTGATATTCATCATAGTCTATTGGAGGAAATTAATGAATTGTATAATGAGGAAATGGCTAAGGAGTGGAAAATTTTAGAAGAGTTGGAAAAGGAAATCCCCGCAGATGCATATTTACTTTTATTTCACGATTTATGGGCAGATTATTGTAATGAAAAAGAGGAAATAATCTTTGCAAATCCAAATTTATTTTGTGAAATTGTTGATTTTTGTTGGACTGAGAAAACAAAAAATCTGATATATGATTTTTTTGCAATAAAGAAAATTGAAAAAGGTTTTAGAAAAGATCAACAAAAATTAACTTTAAAATATTTAAAATTTATAAAGTTCATTGAAGAAGAAAAAAAAGAAATTGAAAGAAGTATTAAACGACCGCTAAATTTTTTGGGCGTCAATGAGGGGGAAATTTTTGAAATCCCTGAAAATGATTATTCAGGAAAGAATGAATTAAGTTCTAAAGAAAAATTAATCGTTTTGGATAAATTGGGAATTACTGACTTACTTAAAAAGAAACTTGCAGACAAAACCAATGCGACCCATTTAGCCGAAATTATTGGTTCAATTACTGGAATAGACAACACTAAGGGAACTTTGACAGGTTATTGTAATTTTTTGATACGTCCCGACCATTCTGATAAAAACAGTCCTTATTTTAGTGAGAAAACAGAAAACAAGGCACTGCAGATTTTCAATACTTTCAAATTAGAAAAGTAAACAATATTACGAGATAAGTAAAAAAAAGTATTACTTAACAATTACTTAAAAAACCTTTGTAGCAGAAAATTTAATCTAATTAAAATCTGTTACAAATGGAACAAATTAATTTTGTCGGAATCGAACCGACCGCGCTAATTTCCGAAATCGTCGGGAAAATAAAATCTGAATTACTCGCAGATTTAACCAAAACTTTTAAAGACAACGAACCAAACCGCTATTATTCTGCACAGGATATTTGCGAGCGTTTCGGTATCTCAAAACCTACCATTCACGAATGGAGAAAACGCGGGATATTGAAAACCTATAAACTCGGTTCGCGGGTCTATTATCGAATGGACGACATAGAGAATGCAATGATTATTAACGATTAATATTATTGCTATGTTCAAACCCGATACCTACAAATTAACCTATACACTCGATGAGGTTAAAAAGACTTTTGCACAGTACAAACTGCAAACCGCAGAAAAGGAACTTTTGCCCGAACTGATTAGAATTGAAAAAAACAACGGTTATAATTCGATTACAGGCGCAAATACCTTATTAAGAATACGGAACGCGCCCAACTGGACTAAATGCAACCTTACAGGATTACGACCGACGGAAACCGCTAATTTTTATTATTCTGATTTTCTCATTAAAGGGGATAAATCTCTTTGTGTAGTTTACTACGATCCTGAAACCGAAAAGATAATTATCAGAATTGCACCACAGTTTTATATTAAGTCGAAAACGGAACGCGAAAAACTAATAAACGAAATAATCACAAACTTTTAAGAGCCAAAAAAAGGGAATGCAAATAAATGTATTCCCTTTAGGTCGTTCAAAACCCTTACAAATGCATTACGCTATTGTAAGAAACAAAGATAGTAAAATATGATTGACTTTATTAAAATAAATTATACTGATACCGGGTATGTTTTGCCGACCTCATCAATAGATTTTAAAAGTGGTTTTAACCATAATACGGGGGAACTGGACGAAACCGTAAAGGGGAATTATTTTGATTTTAATATTGAGCGTTACGGGTCGGGTCGTACTATTATTACAGGCAGTATTCACAAATATTTTAATAGGAATGATTTTAACGGTAACGATTTGACCGCGTTAAATTTCCAAAGGTCGGTAATGGATTTAAAAAGTGAAATTCATTTAATTCCTGATTTGTGTAAACTGGAAAACGTCGAAATAGGGGTAAATATTCAAACCGATTTTGACCCTAATTTACTTCTGGAAAATTTATTATTTCACAGGACAAGGGAATTTAATAAACCAATTGCGGGGGCGTTTTATATGCAGTCTAAAAAAGACAATTATATTATTAAAATCTACAATAAGACCGACCAATATAAACGCGTTTTAAGTGGTTTAACGGCTGAACTGAAAGGTTCTAAGATAACGTCAACGGAACGCGCGCAAAAACAGTCTTTAGCGCAAATAATCAAAGATGAGTTAAAACCTAATACCCTAAGATTTGAAGTTAAATTTTTAAAGATGGAAGTATTGAACAGTATGGGAATTGATACCCTCGCAGATTTGTGTAAACCTGAATTATACCGCCATTTTAAAAAATTGTTACTGATGGAATTTGATGAGGTTTATTTTTACGATCACACGACCGAAATTTTAAAGATGAAAATCCCGGAACAAATTATTTTTAAAGATTACCGAAATCCCAACTACTGGAAAAATTTAGACCGAAAAAATAAATATTATCACAAAAATAGATTTGCAGATTTGACCCTCAAATATTCCGAAAATGTAAAGACCAAAGTATCGGAATTAATAGGTAAAAAGATGGACGAACTAACCGCCAAAAGTTTAGACATTTTCCCCGACATTTTAGCACCTCATCAAATGGCAAAGTTTAGACAAATTCCCCATTCATATATAGGGGTAAAAAGTCCGAATAACAGTAATGATTTAACGGTAACAAATGAGGGTGCAAAAACACCGGTAAACAACCCCGAAAATAACTCTTATTGTAAAGTCACAGGATTAAATATTTCGATGCAGAAAAAAGGTAGTTTATATTTATGTTCGACGGGTTTAAAATTCTATAAAGAAACCGATCCCGAAATTTATAAAAAACTATCTGCAAAATATTTGACTGATAAAATGAAAACGCGCCCGACCGAAAAACAAATTTATTATATCGCTCACAATATCAGAAATACCAAAACAAACCCAAACCATAATCCCCGAAATAGTCGGGAAAGATTTGAACAAAGAAATTACAATAAATACCAATTACAATTTAACTTTTAAAAAATAATAAAATGCAAAAAGAGAAATTATTTACCTCAAAACAAATAGCCGGCAAATTAGGAATTACAGAAACCGAACTGCATAACGTAGCCTTTGAAAACGGATTAATAAATGAGGACGGAACGGCAACAACTTTTGCAATAGAAAACGGATTAATGAAAAAAGGTATTGACGTAGAAAATGAATACATAAAAAAAAATAAAATGATACAATTTGAGATTAACAAAAACGGAAAAGATGGGTTTAAAATGATTCCACAGGATTTTATACAACGGTGTAACGAATTGCAAGTTTCTATACTGGATAAGATAGGAGAAAATGGAAGTTTGCCCGATGAGGTGGATAGTTTGAACTTAATGATGCTAACAGAATTTGATGAGGTTTTAGAGTATTATTATACCCTTAAGTTTCTTTGTCGGGAATACTATTTAGATTTGGACGAAGAAACGGAAAACACCGCTAATTTTATTTGTGAACTCATCTATTTAGCAGGCAAAGACCGCAAATAAATAAAAACATTCCTTAATAATTTAGGTTACTATTAATTTTCAAAAAACAGATAATATGGGACGATGGGCAACCAATCCAACGACGATAAATGAATTACGAAGTTTTGATATTAATTTCTTAACTCAAAAGAATTACATAAAACCTGATGCAAACGTAGGGGGTTCGATTATTTGGACGTCGGGAAATGGAACTAAAAATAGTATCGGGATCACGTCTAAAACCTATTTGACTGATGGTTATTTAATCCTGAATTATACCCACGATAAAACGAATGATATTAATTATAAAATTCAGTTAATAACGCGCACCTCAAATTTGGGAACTGGTTTATTATGGTATTTTGTTTGTCCGTTTACCGGGAAAGTCTGCAGAAAATTACATTTAATAAATGGTTACTTTCAACACCGGACTGCAAATCCCCGTTTAATGTATTCCAAACAATTAGAATCTAAAAAATGGCGGGAATGGATAGGTATTTTAGGCAACGAATTTAATGACGATGTATATGGCGAATTGTACGGTAAATATTTCAAACCTTATTATAACGGCAAAATAACGAAACGATACGCCCGGATTTTAAAGGAAATCGAAAAACGGGAAAGTTTAGATCCTAAAAAATTAATGGAAATAATGAAAATGTAATGCAAATTAAAACTGCATTTTTGGGACTCATTACGCGGGCGCGAAACCTTACTTTATTTTGAGTAGGGTTTTTTACTTTTTAATATATCCCTATCTGTTTCACGCGGGCGCGCGATTAATTTTATAATGTGATTTAAACCCACATTTAAACCCCCGATTTTTGAGTACTCGAAAACATTCTATAAAAATAATAATATCGTTTTTGACGATGTTAAAGAATTGGGTTTTTAGAGGGATAGCGCGCCCCTCAAATGTTAAAATATAAAGATGCTGACTAGATGCTGACTAAGAAAAACAAAAACGCCCTGATAATCAGAGCGTTAATAGTAGAATTGTAGACCCACAGGGACTCGAACCCCGAATGTCGGTACCAAAAACCGGTGTGTTACCAATTACACCATGGGTCTATCTTTATTTTGGTGGTGCAAATCTAGAAAATTTTTCCATAGCAAACAATTATTTCTGAAAAATTATCTTAAAAAAGTCATAATTGTTTTTTAATAGATTTTTTTGACGTTTAATTTCCGTATTTTTGAAGAAATAATATTACAAATGAGCAGTATCGAAGATAAGAAAAAAGCACTGGCTTTGGTGCTTGATAAACTAGATAAAACCTACGGGAAAGGAACCGTAATGACTTTGGGTGACGCGTCTGTGGATAATACCATAGAAGTTATTCCGTCTGGATCATTAGGGATCGATTTAGCCTTAGGAGTTGGCGGTTACCCGAGAGGAAGAGTCATTGAGATTTATGGTCCAGAATCTTCAGGTAAAACAACATTAACATTACACGCGATTGCAGAAGCTCAAAAACTGGGTGGCATCGCAGCCTTTATTGATGCAGAGCATGCATTTGACCGTAGTTATGCTGCTAAACTGGGAATCAGTTTAGAAGACTTAATTATTTCTCAGCCAGACAATGGTGAACAAGCTTTAGAAATTGCCGATAATTTGATCCGTTCGGGAGCGGTAGATATCGTAGTAATTGACTCGGTTGCAGCCTTGACGCCAAAAGCGGAAATCGAAGGGGAAATGGGAGATTCTAAAATGGGTCTTCATGCAAGATTAATGTCTCAAGCGTTGAGAAAATTAACAGGAACAATCTCTAAAACAAAATGTACCGTAATTTTCATTAATCAATTGCGAGAGAAAATTGGAGTAATGTTCGGAAATCCAGAAACAACTACAGGTGGAAACGCTTTAAAGTTTTATGCTTCGGTTAGGATTGATATCAGAAAAGCAAGTGCGCCGATTAAAACAGGTGATGAAGCAGTCGGAAGTCGTGTGAAAGTGAAGATTGTGAAAAACAAAGTAGCACCTCCATTTAAAATGGCTGAATTCGACATTATGTATGGTGAAGGAATTTCTAAAACTGGCGAAATCTTGGATGCAGCGGTAGACATGGGAATCGTGAAAAAAAGCGGTTCTTGGTTTAGTTATGCAGAGACCAAGTTAGGTCAAGGTCGTGATGCGGTAAGAGATATGTTGAAAGACAACCCAGAACTTTCTGATGAACTAGAAGGTAAAATCCGAGAGGAGATCAAAAACAGAAAAAAATAAATATCTGAAAGATATTTGAAAATTTTAATATTTAAGACAGCTATTGCGCTGTCTTTTTTTGTTTGAAATAAGAACCAACAGCTGGGTTTACTGGAGAACTAATTGAGTGTATTTTAGATAACGGCGGAATCACAAAATATTAGAAAAAAATATTTTATGAAATGTTGATGAGTCAAAAGCAGGTAAAATATTCTTTATAAAATAGAATCATGAATAGGAGCGGGCTTTAGCCCGCTTTTTTAGATCAATTAACTACTGGCTTTAGCCGAAACTTATTATGCAGTATTTCTTTTGTTTAAAATTTATCGATGTTATTTTGAAAATATAGTTGATCTTGTTTTTAAAATTCTGCTTCTCTTTATGTTCCCGCTCGCAATAGGGATAGAAACGGAAATCCCGGACCCGCCGAGGCGGGGAGGAATTGCAGTGGATAGCCCGACCCGAGCAGCGGTGGAAAGTACCTCTCCTTTTGGAGAGGGATTTAGCGTGAGGAGCGAGGGAATTGCCCAAAAATTGACAATATGTCACTTTCTGCAGATTGGTGTTTGATTTGAGAATTCATTCTTATAATTTAAAAATCAACTAACATGACAAAAGGAAATATTAATGTTTCGGTGGAAAATATTTTTCCCTTAATTAAGAAGTTTCTTTATAGCGATCACGAAATATTTTTGCGGGAACTGATTTCGAATGCAACAGATGCAACTTTGAAGTTGAAACATTTGACGAGCATCGGCGAAGCAAAAACTGATTACGGAAATCCACAGATTGAAGTTAAAATTGATAAAGAAGCCAAAACACTTCGCATTATTGATCAGGGAATTGGGATGACGGGCGAAGAAGTAGAGAAATATATCAATCAAGTTGCTTTTTCTGGCGCAGAAGAATTCTTAGAAAAATATAAAGATTCTGCAAAAGATTCAGGAATTATCGGACATTTTGGTTTAGGATTTTACTCCGCTTTTATGGTGGCTGAAAAAGTAGAAATCGTAACGAAATCTTATAAAGATGAGCCAGCAGTTCGTTGGATCTGCGACGGAAGTCCACAATATACCATTGAAGAAACGACCGATAAAACTGATCGTGGAACTGAAATTATTTTACATATTGCAGAAGATTCTACGGAGTTTTTAGAAGAATCCAAAATTCGTGAATTGTTATTGAAGTATAACAAATTTATGCCTGTTCCAATTAAATTTGGAGTGAAAACAGAAACTTTACCATTACCGGAAGATGCTGCAGAAGACGCAAAAGCAGAAACGGTAGAAGTTGACAATATCATCAATAATCCGACGCCAGCCTGGACAAAAACGCCAAGCGAACTGAGTGACGAAGATTACAAAGAATTCTACCACGAATTGTATCCAATGCAATTTGACGAACCTTTGTTTAATATTCATTTGAATGTTGACTATCCGTTTAATCTAACGGGGATTCTTTATTTCCCAAAATTGAGCAACAGTCTAAATATTGAGAAAGATAAAATTCAATTATATCAAAATCAGGTTTTTGTAACCGATGAGGTGAAAGGAATTGTACCTGACTTTTTGATGTTACTTCGTGGAGTGATTGATTCGCCAGATATTCCATTGAATGTTTCGCGTTCTTACCTTCAGGCTGACGGTGCCGTGAAGAAAATTTCTTCTTACATCACGAAAAAAGTTGCTGATAAAATGGCTTCTTTAATTAATGAAAACCGTACAGATTACGAATCCAAATGGAATGACATTAAAGTCGTGATCGAATACGGAATGATTTCGGAAGATAAGTTCTTTGATAAATCAGACAAGTTTGCGCTTTATCCGACGACTGATGGTAAATACTATTTGTGGTCAGAATTGGAAGAAAAGATAAAACCAATGCAAACGGACAAAGACGGAAACTTCGTAATTCTTTATACGAGTAATCCAGATGAGCAACACAGTTACATTCAGTCTGCGAAAGATAAAGGATATGAAGTTTTACTTTTAGATTCGCCGATTGTTCCGCATTTGATTCAAAAATTAGAGAGTTCAAAAGAGAAGATTTCTTTTGCTAGAGTAGATGCTGATCACGTGAATAATTTGATCAAGAAAGAAGACACAGCGATTTCTAAACTAAATGAGGAGGAAAAAGAATCATTGAAGAAGAACATTACAGAAGCGGTTAATGATACTAAATTTACCGTTCAAGTCGAAGATTTAGAGAGTACGGAAGCGCCTTTCATGATTACGCAACCAGAATTTATGCGTAGAATGAAAGACATGCAGGCAACCGGCGGTGGTGGCGGTGGAATGTTTGGTATGGGCGGTTTTCCAGAGATGTATAATCTAGTGGTCAACTCGAACAGTGAACTTGCTGCAGAAATTTTAAAAGATGAAAACGCTGAAGAGAAGAATACTAAAATTAAGTATGCTTTGGATCTTGCAAAACTTTCTCAGAATTTATTGAAAGGAAAAGATCTAACTGATTTCATCCAAAGAAGTTATCAGCAGTTGAGTAAGTAATTAATAGAGGAAAAAAACATTTCTCGTCTAGTAATTATATAACCTTGTCAGGAAAAAACCTTGACAAGGTTTTTTTATTTCTAAAATGAATTATTATAATTCCTCTATTGGATTCCAAAATACTTTTTTAAAGTTTTGGATTTTTCCATCTTTAACTTCGATGCCTTCCAAATTTAATTTCCCGACAAAGTCACGTTTACAAGAAACCGAAATTCTGCCCGAAGAATTGCAAACTCTATGGGCCGGGAAATCTTCGTCGTAATTTTTCAAAACATTTCCGACTTGCCGTGCATGATTGGGATAGCCAACTGCTTTTGCAATCGAGCCATAATTCGTCACTCTTCCGCTCGGAATTAACATAATGATTTCAAAAACCTGTTTTTTGAATAAGTCATTCATCAAATAAAGTTAGGAATTTTTGCGGTATAGTTTCGTGGGAATTAAAAGAGGCACGAGCGAAGCGAGCGTTAAAAAGAGATTTTGTAAATCTTAATTGAGAAAACTAATCTGAATTGTAGCCCCGATGTTCTATGTTAACTTGCAAATTATTTAGGTTAAAATTTTTAAGTTTTTTTGATAATCTTGTTGATATGCAATTTTGTTTTTTACGACACCAAAACAAATTCTTAAGAGTTTATTACAAACTGCAATCA
>JBBSRZ010000053.1:0-18004 GCA_038242555.1 Flavobacteriales bacterium
AAACTGATCAAGTTAGATTATCAGATTTAAATCCTGTAACATTGCCTTCTGGAGTAATTTATGTAGTGAGACCAGAAGCGCAACCTACGCCTGGGACAGAAATCGGGAGTTCGGATATTATCCGGATGATGAGTACTACTGTTACTTATTTGGCCACCAATAATGACGATATCATCGGATTTAATTCTCCGTTCATTTTTAGAAATACGATTGCAGGTTCTGGAACTCCGGAAGTTGATCCCTCTTATTATAATGTAAAACAAGCAGTTTTAGATAATGCGGTAAACGACCTTGCGAAACAAAGAAGTTTTTATGAAATCGAAGGATTTAAAGAAGCATTGCAAAATTTTAAAGCCTACAACATTTCAGATGAAAGCAATTATAATTTACAAGGTGTAATTATTGTTCCTTCTCGCGCGGCATTTGCTCGCGACGCTCACTTCAATTATAGTGGGGTAGCATTTAAAGACAGAAGTTTTATCTTTAACTTTCAAGTTTATAAAACTACGCCGAGATAATTATCTCCACTTAAAAATATTAGAGTTCCTTTTAACTGAAGGAACTTTTTTTGGTTTAAAACCTGAATATTATTCAAAGATCTGTCGAACGACGGCCAAAGAATTTGGCGTATAAAAGTCGGTGATATGATAATGGCAATAAATCATCAATGAATCTAGAAAAGCGCTTCTTTCCAGACGTTTTAGTTTAACTTCATACCCATCTTCACCATCTTCATTATTTAAAAGTCTTTTCCAAATCAACGACATTGGTTCATCAAAAAAAGAATGTGAAATTCTATCTTCGAATAATCCACTTTCTGGATTTAAAAATAATTCTTCGCCAGTAAGTGGTGCAACACCGGATATAGACAGAAATTTAAAAATGAAAACTAAATAAGCATCATAGTTCTGATCATTAATTTCTTGTCTTAAGTTTTCTATTTCCGCAAACAGATTAGTATTTTTACCTTCATTTCGCAATACTTGATGTAAGAAATCTGCGCAAAAAAACAAGATCGAATTCATCGTTACTTCTGTAAAATCAAAATAATCCGAAGGTAATTCGATTTTAGAAATTTGCGACATGCTGTTTTCGGCAACCGCTTTGCTAATTGTAATATTGAGTTTATTTAAAGGAAATAAATAAGGTTTCTTCTTATTTTTAGCTGCATAAATTCCCTTCGCATAGAAACTATGAAAACCATATTCTTCGGTGAAGCAATGCAAGATCGCATCATGGTCGCCGTACTTTAAGTAAGAAAGAAGAAATGAATTTAAAGTGTTCATTAATTAACAACAGCGATTTTTGCCGTGGAAGTATCTGTTCCATCTTCATTGGTCATCAAGACAAAATAAATTCCAGACGCGACACGCACGCCACGATGATTAGAAAGATTCCATTCGTAAGAACCACCTCGTGCGATTGCTTGATGAACCAGATTTCCCGCAGCATCTGTTATTCTTATATTGGTTTTAGCCGCCAAGCCACGGATTCTGACATTCCCTTTGTATTGAGAATAAACTACTGGGTTAGGATAGACCAGAACGTCGCCAAAATTTTCAGCAACATTTAAAACATCTCCTTGATAAACCACGATACCTTCTAGGGTAACAAAATATACTTTTCCTGTCTTGCTGTCAACTTTAATATCGGTGACATTATTCGTAGGAAGTGGCGAATTCGCTCTTGAGAATTGGGCAATTGTTTTTTCACCGTTAGAACTCAGATAAAAAACACCGCCTTCATCTACAGAAACCCATTTTTGATTTCCAGAATCTATCTCAATTTGCAAAATAGGACTATCTCTAAAAAGTTCTTCACCTACTCCACCCTCTTCAATAATAATGGCATCGGTCTGCGGATTTTCTTCATTAATCGCTGATGAAGGATTCGACAAGATGCGAAGTCCATTCTGAGTTCCGATCCAAAGATTGTCGGTTTTATCAACCGCAACAGAAATTACTTGCTCGGCCGGCAAATTATTGATTCTTTTTAAGATCTTAAATTGATCGTCATTTAAGGAAGATGGTGTATTTTTATAATCATACATTAATAAACCACCTCCGGTCCTTGGGCTAGGAATATAAAGAATACCAGAATTGGTGATTGGTTTCTGAACTGACTTCCCAGGCACTACATTAACCAATTTAAAACTATCATTTGCCGCATTATATAAATAAAATCCTATAGACTTATCGTCTTTCGCACTTGATACAAAAAGTTGGTTATTTTCATCAAAAGTTAATCCACCAAAACGAGTATAAAAAGTACCTGTTGATTCATAATTCTTAACAAACTCATTATCTTTCATTCGATAAATCCCCAAGTTATTATCTACAAAAGTAAGATTTATAAAAAATATTTCATCTGGTTTTGCTGGGTTTATAACCGCATCTAAAACATTTAAGGGCCCTTCAAAGTTTTTGAAATATTCTGGATAGATCCATTCTTTACCATCAAAATGATAATAGCCAAGATTTCGGTAAATAGGATTATTATAGTCAACTCTACCCCCAGAAGAAACTACGATCTGTTCCCCTTGAATTTCTATTTTATAGGAAGCATTACTATAAGGTCCATCAGGTTTTAGACTGGTACCATTTTCATCGATAATGCCAGAAAGTTTAGATCCGTAATACAATTTCGAATCTGAAAAAAAGGCAGTGTTCAATTGTTCAGGAACAGGCAAAGATTGAATAAAGTTGCCAGACTTAGCAAATAGTGAGACTTTCAAATCATCAGTCACCAAAATATTTTCTGAAGTAACTACAACATCTCGGATATTGGAAAAATTTTGAGACAACGCCACAAAACTATTTCCTGACCCAACATATACTTTATTCGCAGATGAGTAGGAAATTACTTCGTTGACATCTATTTGAGTAAAATCCCCCGTAGCAACCGTAGTCCAAGTGGTATAAATCGGAAAAGTCACATCTATTAAATGAGACTTTAAGCCCGTCGAAGTAATTGCATAAACTGTATTATCCTTGATGACGGCCTCTCTGGAAGGTTGATAAATACCGTTATTTAAAAAATACGAAGAATCTGCGAATTCCTTTTTATCTAATCTGAAAATTGAAACTCCATAATCAACCGAGATCACTGCTAGATTTCCAGTTATTGAAATGTGATTGATTCGCTTTTCACCCGTGTAACCTGTGGCAATCGGTATATCTACCACATACGTAATTCCTTCTGGAGTGATGACGTCTAACGATCCATTTTGGTAGCCAACTAAACCGATCTTAGTTTCAGCATTATAATCGAAGGCTGAGATTTTGACTTCATGCAATCCATTTGCTTTGGATAATTTAGTGATTTCGCCAGTTAAAGGAGTATAGAAGAAAATTCCGTTTTCGGTGGCTGCAATCAATTTTCCGTTGTCTTCGCGAATAACTAAGACATTATTGTACGAAAATAAATCACTCCATTTTGAAGAAGAAATCTTTTGCGAAAATAAATTCAGCGAAAGAATGAACAGAAAAAACGCAACTATTTTTTTCATTCTGCTACACTAAAATACGTTCATCGATAACTTGATTATTCCAGGAAATATTTTTTACGTTTTTATTTTTATCAAAAAAGAAAGTGATTTTACCGAGAAGTAAACCTGCCCATCCTACCTGATTAACCATCACATTCTTTCCACTTCGATTTAGAAAAGATTGGGGCTCAGGTAAAAAAGTATGCGTGTGACCTCCTAATATCAAATCAATTCCATCGGTATTTGCGGCTAAGATTTTATCAGAAACTTTCTTCGGATCATCTTTGTAGTCGTACCCGATATGTGAAAGACAAATGACCATATCGCATTTTTTTTCTTTTCTTAAAAAATCAGCGTAATGCTGTGCGATTTCAATGGGATCTAAATATTCAGTCTCTCCATAATCTTTCTTTCCGACCAAGCTTGCGAGTTGAATTCCAACGCCGAAAATCCCGACTTTTATTCCGTTTTTATTAAAGATTTTATATTCCTCCGTTTCGCCGTCGAGAATGGTATTTTTAAAATCGTAATTAGAACAGAGAAATGCAAATTTGGCTTTATTTCTGACGTTTTTAAAACCTTGTAATCCATTATCAAAATCATGATTTCCCATGGTAGAGGCATCATAACCCATCATCGACATTAATTTAAATTCTAGTTCGCCTCCGAAAAAATTAAAATACGGCGTGCCCTGAAAAGTATCTCCAGAATCTAACAAAAGAATATTCTTTTCCTCGCTTCTTATTTTCTGTATTAAGGCTGCACGACGAGCAAAACCACCTTGGTTTGGATTTCGTGTATAAGTTGCGTCGAAAGGTTCAATCCTGCTGTGTTGATCATTAGTATGAAGAATCGTCAACTGATAATCCGAAGCACTATTAAAATTAGTGAAATTCTCAGCCATTAAAAGGTTTGGCGCCAAAGTCATCGCTAAAGTTCCGCCTCCTATTGTTTTTAGAAACTGCTTTCTATTCATCAGTTTTGTTGTTTTTATTTTTAAAGTTAAGGCGTCGATCGGTCGGTACTTTTATTTCAGGATTGGCAATGAATTTTTCTAAAAACAGATCACGTAATTTAATTCCTGTCGGGATCATTTCTCCTTTTTTAAAATAATCCATATTGTCACCACCGAATGCTAAATAGTCCGAAGTTGCGATATAATAAGTTTTTGCAGGATCGATCGGCTTACCATTAATGAGTTGATTGGTGATTTTATCTTTATCTGTTTCTATAACGATATGTGAAACAGGATTATTTGTCAGAGTTTTTAGATAATAATCAAAAAGTCCCTGCATATCACTTCCTTTCATTTTCATGATCATCACTTCATTCTCGAAGGGCATTACTTCATAGATTTGTCGGGTCATAATATCACCGGCCGCAATCGTCGTACGAATTCCGCCAATATTAATTACCGCTCCATCAACTCCATCTGGAATGCCATTATTTTTCGCCCACGTGTCGGCTCCTTCAAAAGTGTAATCTGCCAGCAAATTTCCTAAATTACTATCATCTCCTTTTTTCGTTAAATCAACAGCCGTATAAGAAATCTTGTTATTCATCTTCCCCTCCAATTCGATTTTGTAAGGCTCGATAATCGATTTGAATTTTGGATCTTCAGGTAAATCCTGGGAAATGGAAATGTTTTTTTCGGCTTGTACATTTGCCACATTACGCGGTGTTTTACACGAGATAATCGCTAAAAGTGCTAAACCAGGAATTAGAAATTTGGTCTTCATTATCATTAAAATCTATAAATGCAAAGATAAAGATATGAATATAAACTTATCATTTTATTTGATAATTTCTTCTATTAATTTTCGTAATTTTGAATCATTAATTATATAAAAATGAGCAATTTAAAAGGCGTCGGAGTAGCTTTGGTCACTCCATTTAATGAAGATTTATCGGTTGATTTTGAATCTTTAACGAAGTTGGTTGAATTCAATATTAAATATGGCACTAATTATCTAGTCGTTTTAGGAACTACGGCGGAAGTTGCCACACTTTCTAATGAGGAGAAAGAAGCCGTAATTGAACATATCATCAAGATCAACAATAAACGTCTTCCATTAGTTCTGGGCATTGGTGGTAATAATACGATGGAAGTTAAAAGACAGATCGAAGAAACTGATCTTTCAGCCTTCGACGCCGTACTTTCTGTTTCTCCTTATTACAACAGACCAAGTCAGGAAGGTCTTTATCAGCATTATAAAGTTTTGGCAGAAACTGGTAAACAAATCATTATTTACAATGTTCCGTCGAGAACGGGTCAAAATATAGATGCCTTTACCACTTTAAAATTAGCCAGAGAATTTCCAAACTTATTTTTAATTAAAGAAGCTTCACCAAACATTTTACAGTACTTCGATATTCTACGTCAAAAACCCGAACATTTCAATTTGGTTTCTGGTGACGATGAATATACGCTTCCTGTAACTTTGGCGGGCGGACAAGGTGTAATTTCGGTGATTGGACAAGGATATCCGAAAGAATTTTCGACGATGGTTCAGTTCGCTTTTGACGGAAAAGTAAAAGAAGCCTACGAAATTCACAATAAATTAGTTGAAATAACTAGACTGATTTTCGTGGAAGGAAATCCAGCTGGAATTAAAACAGTTTTAACAGAATTGGGGATTTGTAAAGGATACGTTCGTTTACCTTTAGTTGCAGCGACCGAAGAATTAAAAAGTAGAATCAAAGCCGAGATGGTAAAAATTTAATTTTCAAAATTTGAATATTAAAAAATAGGATTCCCTCAAAAGAGTCCTTTTTTTATGCAAATTTTGTAGATAATTCCTCCAAATATTGTTCAACCTTAATTAAATGGGTTCCGAACCACGAAAATGCTTCGCCATCAACTAAGATGATCTGTTTATTAGGAAGTTCCTTCTGTAATTCATCAATATGTTTTTGCTGAAAAGGAAATGGTTCGGAAGAGAGAAAAATAAGATGTGCGTCTTTCAAGTCTTCCACCGAAACTTCCGGATATCTTGTTTGATTTTTAAATAAATTCTTAAAGCCGAGTTTATCTAAAATTTCATTGATAAAAGTATCTGAACCCACCGTCATATAAGGATTCTTCCAAATGAGATAGGCAACTTTCTTTGGACTGGGAATTACAGGAACTTTAAAAATGGAGTTAATTTTATGATTGAAATCGTCCGCCAGATCATCATTTCCTAAAAGCGCTCCAACTTCAGAAATGAAATCCTGATTATCTTCTAAAGTTTCAATTTCAGTGACCCAAACTTTAAAGGCGTTCATCAATTCTTCAACTTGAAGTTTTTCGTTTTCCTCTTTATTCGCAATGATCAAATCAGGTTTTAATGATTTAATTTTATCAATATTTAAGTTTTTAGTTCCACCGATAACTGCAACATCTTTCACTTGATCTGAGGGATGAATGCAAAACTTAGTACGGCCGATAACTTCATCGGTCGACAATCCAAAATCAAATAATGTTTCGGTAATGCTGGGAACCAGCGAAATAATCTTCATAATAATTTTAAAGAAGTTTGCCTGCCAGGAACATTCCAGCAATTGTGAAGTAAATTATTAGTCCAGTAACATCGACCAGCGTTGCAACAAATGGCGCGGATGAAGTCGCGGGATCTAACTTAAATCTTTTCAAAACAAACGGAATCATCGAGCCAGAAAGTGTTCCCCAAAGCACGATCATCACTAATGAAACTGCAATACTCAAAGCGATATAAACCCAATGAACTCCATAATCATATAGACCTGCTTCCTGCCAGATCATAATCCTAATAAAGCCAATTGCCCCGAGCATTCCACCCAGAAAAACTCCAGATACAATTTCTTTTTTCATAACGTACCACCAATCTTTCAAGGTGATTTCTTGCAGCGCCATGGCCCGAATAATTAACGTTGCCGCCTGAGATCCAGAGTTTCCTCCACTGGAAATAATTAAGGGAACAAAAAGTGCTAGAACAACGGCTTTTTCAATTTCATGTTCGAAAAATCCCATCGCTGAAGCAGTCAACATTTCTGAGAAGAAAAGAATTACTAACCACGTTCCACGCTTCTTGATCATTTCCGTCCAAGAAGTCTGCGTATACGGCATATCTAGCGCATCTACTCCACCAAATTTCTGAATATCTTCGGTATTTTGAGAAGCAATCTGATCTAAAATATCATCAATGGTTACGATTCCAACGAGTACGCCGTTTTCTGTAACAATCGGCAAAGCAGAACGGTCATATTTTTCAAAGTAAGGAACGGCATCCTCTTTCGTTGTCGTAGTGGTGATCGCCACAAAATGGTTATCAGTAATTTCGGATATCAAAGTGTCTTCTTCCGCCAATAATAAAGAACCAATCGCAATATCATCAATTAATCGGTTGCGCTCATCAACCACGTAAAGGTGATTCATGGTTTCTACCTTCTTACCAACTTTTTTAATTTGTTGGAAACATTCTTTTACCGTCCACTCTTTACGAATCTGGATATAATAAGGAGTCATCAGACGCGCAATGGAATCTACATGATAACCTAATAGTTTTAAAGCAATCCGGCGCTCCTGCGGATTTAGACTATTGATAGAATGCTTGATCAACTCATCTGGAAAATCTTCAAAAAGAGCCGTTCTATCATCAGGACTCATCGCATTGAGAATTTCAGAAACCTCTTCTTTGCCAATGCTACGAATGGTTTCCTCTTGAAAGTCTGGATCTAGATGCGAAAAGACGTCTGCCTTATATTGTTTCGGAACCTTTAGAAATGCTAAAAGTCGCTCATCAGCACGAAGTTGGCTGAGCGATTCTGCAATATCTTGAGGATTAAAACTAAGTTGTTGTGTTTCCAAATTGTTTAAATGATGAGAATTGCAAAAGTAACTAAAATAAAAAAGATAGAAAATAAAATAAGTTGTACTTTTGAGAAACGATGGGTCATTTCATCACCTAATAACCATTTTATAAAATAACACAATGAATAAAATCACCAAAAGAGACGTAACATTTTTCCTTTTAGGAATTCTAACTTTATTTATAATAGAAACTATTTGGAATTGGGAAGAAAACGTAAATGCATTTAATCGTGGATTTAATTCTGCATTTCATTCGACCCGTTAAGTAGCACTTTATTTCATTCATTAGTAATAACCTTAAGAACGCAAGTAATGAAACGGATATTGTTCATTGTTTCAGCGACTTTTCTTTTGATTTCCTGTGGTCAAAAGAAAGAAACTAATCTTTCTCACACTGAAGAAAATTCAGAAATGAATAATGATTCGCTTCAAGAAAGTGAGGGAGTATTTGCGCTTCAGGAAAATGAAAATACCGAAGCACAAATCTTTTCCAATGATCCAGAAAAAGAATGGTTACAAGATCTTTTCAAATGTAGAAACGGAAACAAATTTTGCTTTTACTTAGATCAAGAGGAATTGGTTACTACGAAAAGGTTTTACCAATTTATGATTGACTCAGAACAAATCTACGGCGCAACTAATTTAGCTGAAGAGGAAATTCCGCTCGCAGAAATAAAATATAAGGAGAAGTGGTCTTCCGTTTATCCGTTACGAAAAGATATGGAACCTTGGTTATTTGGTCGTGCTCAAGATGATATGGAAAACATTAAAGATGTAAAAATCGAAAAAATAGGTGATTTAAAATATCGAGTTTTTGTGGATTATGGAGAATCTTACCAAACTTTAAATGAAGTGGCTCTGGTTAAAAGCAACAATTCTTACCTCATCGACTACTGCAAGACCGAGTATATGGATTAAATCACATTTCTCAACTGTGCAATTTTGCGCTGCACAAAAGTTTAAAATTTAACTTTCCTTTAAAACACTTTAAATTGTTAAATGTCTAAATTTGGGCTATGAAAACCTTTGGCAGAGATTTACTCACAAAAATACAACAAGCAAAACTGCAGGGCGAAGCGGCCCACGAAATTTACTCTCCACCGTATCGACCACTTTATTCGTACGACGAAATTTTAACTAAAAATCCAAAATTCGCGGCAGTCAATATTCTATTATATTTAAAAGACAACGAATGGTATTTGCCACTCATCGTGCGCAGCGAAAACGAACGCGATCGTCACAGCGGACAAATCTCTTTGCCTGGGGGGAAAAAAGAAGATTTCGATTCTAACTATGCCGCAACCGCCAAAAGAGAAACTTCTGAAGAAGTCGGAATCGAAGGACATTATATCCGCATCATTCGAGAACTTTCGCCGATTTATATTCCGCCAAGTAACTTTTATGTGAAAGCATTTGTCTCTTATACCAAGAAAAATCCTGTTTTCTTTTTGCAAGAAACTGAGGCCGTTGAGTTAATTGAATTTCCGATTTCGTCGATATTAAGTTTAGCTAACGAACCAGAAATGAGAGTCTTGCCAAGTTCACGCGGTGTGAAAGTTCCGGTCATCGATTTCAACGGCTATATTATTTGGGGAGCGACATCTATGATTTTAAGTGAGTTTAGTCAATTATTGAAAAATTTGTAAATTCGCGAACTATGTTAATTTGATAATGGCGAAGAAAAATATTTTCACGGATGCCTTTGGTAATCTGTATTTCATGAAGAGGCTGATCATTTTCATCCTAGGAATTGTTTCGTATCGAAGGTTCAATGGATTTAATAAATTGCAGATTTCTGGTACCGAAAACTTAGTAGATCTTCCCGATACCAATGTTCTTTTCGTTTCAAACCATCAAACGTATTTCGCAGATGTTGCGGCCATGTATCAGGCTTTTTGCGCCGTAAACAATGGTTATTTAAATTCCATTAAAAATCCAATTTATCTTTTAAATCCGAAGGTTGACATTTATTATGTGGCGGCAGAAGAAACCATGAATAAAGGTTTTATGCCGAAGATTTTCAAATTAGCCGGTGCCGTGACTGTAAAGAGAACTTGGCGCCAAGAAGGTCATAATGTGAATAGAATGGTTGATCTGTCGGAAGTTGAAAACATTATGAAAGCCCTGGATAATGGATGGGTTATTACGTTTCCGCAAGGAACAACTTCTGCTTTTGCGCAAGGCCGGAAAGGAACTGCAAAATTGGTGAAAAATCAGAAACCAATTGTTATTCCTATTGTGATCAATGGTTTCCGACGGGCTTTTGACAAACAAGGTTTAAGACTAAAAGTAACCGGAGTTGAACCAACAATGGAATTTAAACCGGCACTAGATATTGATTTTGAAAACGATAACTCGAGCACCATCATGCGTAAAATCATGGTGGCCATCGAACAAACTGAAGATTTTAACGTTCTACACGATTATGATGAAGAACTCAAAGCCCAAAAAGCAGAAGTTAAAACTAATTCAATTTGATATGAAAAAAGTGATTTTTTTCCTTTTAATTTTCGTTGTAACAGGATGTGCCAGTAAAAACATATATAGTGATTTTGATTATGGTTTTGCCAGAAGTGGCGGTTTTGCGCCCATCTACGAGAATCTGGTAATTAAAGGTCATAATGCACATTACTCTTTTGAAGGACAAGGAAAAAAGATAAAAAAAGATTTCGCGATTTCTAAAGCAGATCTTACAAAAATAGAACAAGTACTTACTGAAAATGAGTTTAGAAAAATTCAGGAGCAGTACAATAAATTGTATGATAATATTGCAGTTGAAATCAATGTTAAGAAAGGAAATAATTCTGGTAACAAAAATGACAACTCATTAATTATGGAAAAGGATCAGCAGAAGTGGAATAATATCGTCGCTGTTTTTCAGGAAATAATTAATAAAAATATTAAGACTAAATCTGGTCAGTAATCAGGTAGATGAATGGACAATACTTTTCAGCAATTTAAAAACAAAACTAGAGTTTTGCTCTTAACATCGCAATCTCCTGTACCTAAACTGGTGCAGGAAATTTTAAACTTTTACCATAAAGATTCCGATTTTTACGTTGAAGAAAACAGTGAAAATTTAAATAGTGATTTTGTAATTCTTGAAACTTCAGATATTCAGAAGGCCACTTTATTTGAACCTAATATTGTGTTGATTACGTCGGAAATTGTTACGGAAGATATAATCCCCTTACTTACAAATATTACTCCGGGCGGCGTTTTAATTCACCATTCGAATCTTGCTGAGATTGTAGATAACTCGGCTAATTTTTTCCGCAAATTAGAATTTACTGAAAGTCAAGTTCAAAAATCGAACGATTCATTTACCTTACAAACGAATATCGGTGCGATTCCGGTTTCCACGAAAGACGAACTTTTAATAAAAAATTTAGAAGGTATTAAATTATTGGTTCAGCAATTCGGCGTGATGGAAGAAGAATTCTATGAGCCGGTTATGAGTTTTAAATAAATTCAACTGCCGTTACCTCGCTTTTTTAAAAGTCTGAAAATTTCATTAAATTTACGTATCTAAAATTGTAAAAATGAGTTATCAGCAGTCCGGAAAAATCCCACAGAAAAGACATACGGTTTTCAAATCAGAAGATGATCGATTTTACTATGAACAACTTTTCGGCACGGAAGGATTTCACGGAATTTCCTCTTTATTATATCATATTCATCGACCAACACAGATAAAATCGATTAGCGAACCAAAAGATGTAACGCCTAAAATTGCCGTGGCCAAAAATGTAACGCCACGAATGTTTAAGGGAATGGACATCTCGCCCGAAAATGATTTTTTAGACAGTCGCAAAGTTTTACTAGTCAACGGCGATTTGAAACTTGGTTTAGCAAAACCTAAACGTTCAACTGATTATTTTTACAAAAATGCGGAGTGTGACGAACTTCTTTTCATACATCAAGGATCCGGAACATTAAAAACATTTCTCGGAAATCTAGACTTTTCTTACGGAGATTATTTAATTATTCCACGCGGTACTATTTATTCAATTGAATTTAAAGATGAAAATAATATCCTAATGTTCATCGAAAGTCATTCTCCGATTAATACTCCTAAACGATACCGAAACGAGTTTGGTCAAATGCTGGAACATTCTCCATTTTGCGAAAGAGATATGATTGCTCCGACTTTTGTAGAACCTATCGACGAAAAAGGAGAATTTTTAATTAAAGTCAAAAAAGAAGATCAGATCTGGGATTTTATTTATGCCACTCATCCATTCGATGTTGTAGGTTGGGATGGTTATTTCTATCCTTATAAATTTAATATTAAAAACTTCGAACCGATTACCGGTCGTGTTCATTTACCGCCGCCCATTCATCAGAATTTTGAAGCGCATAATTTCGTCGTCTGCTCTTTTGTGGCGAGAATGTATGATTACCATCCGCAAGCAATTCCTGCTCCTTACAATCATTCGAACATCGATTCAGATGAAGTCTTGTTTTATACCGAAGGAGATTTTATGAGCCGAAACCATATCGATTTAATGGATTTCACTTTGCATCCCGGCGGAATTGTCCATGGTCCACATCCCGGCGCAATGGAACGCAGCATTGGGAAGAAATCTACTGAAGAATTTGCGGTGATGATCGATCCTTTCAGACCTTTCAAAATAACGGAAGAAGCAATGAAAGTTGAAGATCCTTCTTATAAAACTTCTTGGCTAGAAAGCGAAGATCATTCCTTAAAGGATCGCAGTCAAGAATAATTTCCTTTCATGACATTTATCAAAACTGATATTCCTCATTCACTTTTCTAAATGAATTAATTACTTTTGAGGAGTAATAACAGCAATAAAAAAATAAAAATATGATTCAGTATGTCAGTGCCGAAGAAGCAGTGTCGCTCGTTAAAAGTGGTGACCGCATTTTTTCTCACGGTAGCGCCTGTACTCCAAATTTATTAATTAGTGAATTGGCAAATCAATCTCACAGATTACGAGATGTAGAATTTGTTTCGATCACGCAGCAGGGAAATGTAGAAGTATCAAAACCCCAATATAAAGATAGTTTTTTTATCAATTCTCTGTTTGTTTCTACGCCCGTACGTGAGGCCGTTAATTGTGAAAGAGGTGATTTTGTTCCGGTTTTTCTTAGTGAAATTCCTATCTTATTTAAAAGAGGAATGTTACCACTTGATATCGCAATGGTAACTGTTTCTCCACCGGATGATCACGGATATTGCACTTTGGGAACGTCAGTTGATGTGGCGCGAAGTGCTGTAGATACTGCTAAAATTATAATCGCACAGGTTAATCCGAGAATGCCGAGAACACATGGGGACGGAATGATTCATTATTCTAAAATCCACAAAATGGTTTGGCACGAAGAGGAATTGTTAACCATCGATTACGGTGCAAAAGTAGGTGCAGATGAAATGTTAATCGGGAAAAATGTAGCAGAATTAATTGATGACCGTTCCACTTTACAAATGGGAATCGGAACAATTCCCGACGCTGTTTTAAAATGCCTTCACAACCATAAAGATTTAGGAATTCATACCGAAATGATCAGTGATGGAATTGTCGATTTGGTTGCAAACGATATTATTACCAATAAATATAAAGGAACTCATTTGAACAGAACGATTACGAGTTTTGCTTTTGGAACGAGGAAATTATACGACTATATTGATGACAATCCTGCTTTCGCCTTTATGGATGTTGAGCATGTGAACTATCCTATTAACATCATGAAAAATAAAAAAATGGTCGCGATTAATTCCGCCATTGAAATTGATTTAACCGGTCAAGTTTGTGCTGATTCCATTGGAACTTTTCAATTCAGTGGAATTGGAGGGCAGATGGATTTCATGCGTGGTGCGGCACTTTCAGATGATGGAAAACCAATTATTGCAATATCTTCTAGAACTAAAAAAGGCATTCCGCGAATTACTCCTTACCTTAAACAAGGCGCCGGTGTTGTTACTACCAGAGGCCATATTCATTATGTCGTTACTGAATACGGTGTGGCTTATTTATACGGTAAAAACTTACGTCAACGTGCAAAAGCCTTAATTGAAATAGCGCATCCAGACGATCGTGAAATGCTGGACGCGGCTGCTTTTGAAAGATATAAAGTACTGGTTTAAAATAATTAAAAATCTTTCTTTAAAATAATTGAATTCCCATTTTTTGGGAATTTTTTATTACTAAAATTTAACTATAATTGGATATCCGTGCAAATAAAGTTATTTTATGCATATTATTTTCGCTTAAAGTTTATCTTTGTTAGGTAAATAAATTCTATTGGAAAAAATCTATAATGCTATAAAAGCCGACATTCGAAATCATCCAGACGTTCATCTGTCTATTTTAGGGAAAGTACCCACGTGGAAAAGGAGTCAGTTTGTAATACTTGCTGAAATTATTAGCGATCATCTATCAAATTCTGCGATTCTAACGGAGGCCCGCAAACTCAACTTGGGTTCGGCGATTTCTCCTATTACGTTACAACGATTTTTCGAAAATGAATATCAAGTAAAAACACACAATGATCTACGATTCTTAAAAACGCTAGATAAACTGTGCATCTTTTTAGGTCTAGAAGATCTAAATCATTACATCAAACAAAATTTCGAAGGTAAAACAACAGATTCTAGGATTATAGATTTTTTCGAAAAAGAACTGGTTCTGAAATTTTGTCAATCACAATTCGATGCGTTAAAGGATTCACCATATGTAATTTTTGACGTGATCTCCAAATATATTTACGACGATTCTCCACTTTCTGCGAGACTTAAAATTTTCATTGAAGAGCATCAAAAGAAAAACGTCACTTTTATCACTGAAAATAATCGGTCGAATTTTGAAGTTTATGAAATTGAAAAGATTTGTGATGAACCAGAATTAAAAGTAGTCAAAACACAAGAATTTTGGAATCTGGTGTTTCAGAATGGTGATGAGCATAATTATATTATCAATCATCTGAATACACAATTCTATTTTATTAAAAGGCAAAACAATGAATGGAAAGTTTGGGATAATTACAACCCTGACTTTGGCAAGATCTTAAAAATAAACTAAGCCCGCAAGCGGGCTTAGTTTCATCATTTGTGTTTTCAGAATCCTTGTGGAATTTCTTTATATTGCAAACATAATGCAAAAAGCAACTATAATTCGCGACATAAAAATACTTAAAATTACTTAAGTTTAAAATCAAATTGTTTTCATCAGTTTTTATCGCTCCCAAAATTTTTGTAATTTGCAATATCTAAAAAAGTACAAAAATGTCAACACTTACATTTGCAGAAAAAATTGCGCAAGCAGAAAACTTCCTACCCATAAACGGAACTGATTATATCGAATTTTACGTGGGAAACGCCAAACAAGCCGCCCATTTTTATAAGACGGCTTTTGGATTTCAGTCCCTAGCCTATTCTGGTCCAGAAACCGGAGTTCGTGATAGAGCATCCTACGTTTTACAGCAAGGAAAAATAAAAATTATTTTAACTTCTGGTCTAAGTTCTGATTCTCCCATTTGTGAACACCAAAAAAAACATGGTGATGGGGTGAAAATCCTAGCGCTTTGGGTTGATGATGCCTATTCTGTTTTTGAAGAAACGACTAAAAGAGGTGCTAAACCTTATCTTGAACCGACCACTTTAACCGACGACAAAGGAGAAGTAAGAATGTCGGGAATCTATACTTACGGCGAAACCGTTCACATGTTTGTAGAACGTAAAAATTACAAAGGTGATTTTATGCCAGGCTTCGAAAAATGGGAAAGCGATTATACTCCAAGTGATGTAGGACTACTTTATGTGGATCATTGCGTAGGAAACGTAGATTGGGATCGTATGCTTCCGGTGGTAAAATGGTACGAGGACGTGATGGGATTTGTGAATATTCTTAGTTTTGATGACAAACAGATCAACACCGAATATTCTGCTTTGATGTCTAAAGTGATGAGCAATGGAAATGGTTTTGCTAAATTCCCAATCAACGAGCCAGCGGAAGGAAAAAGAAAATCGCAAATAGAAGAATATTTAGATTTCTACGAAGGAGAAGGTGTTCAGCATATTGCCGTGGCAACCGGCGATATTATTAGAACTGTTTTAGAATTAAAATCTCGCGGAGTTGAATTTTTATCTGCTCCGCCTGAGGCCTATTACGAAATGGTTCCGGAGCGCGTTGGTCATATCGAAGAGGATTTGAAGAAACTACAGGATCTGGGAATTTTAATCGACCACGATGAAGAAGGATACTTATTACAAATTTTCACCAAACCTGTTGAAGATCGCCCTACTCTATTCTTTGAAATTATCGAAAGACACGGAGCACAAAGTTTTGGAGCAGGAAACTTCAAAGCGTTATTTGAAGCTTTAGAAAGAGAACAAGCCAGGAGAGGTAATCTTTAAGACATTCCCAAAGGTTATTCTGATTTTCCAAAAACAATACATGAAAAAATTATTAGTCTTATTTCTTTTTATTTCTGCTTTTAGTTTGAAAGCGCAATATGGTTCAGTCAATGCCATTCTCGATCGACTCGAAGCACGAAAAGGAGTTAATAACAATGTGAAGAACGTTAATATTGACGACGTAAAATTTATCTTAATTCAAGAATTTGATGATCATACAGAAAGGAAATTTCTCATCATTAAAGGCAAATTAGCAACTTATGTAGAAGTTTTCGATGATAAAGAAACCGGAGAATCTTCTTCTAATGTTTTTACGGGTGATATTGTTCGATCTGAAGACCAAATTGTTTCTTTGCGAGCGGATCAATTAGAAGGAAAGAAAATTCCGATTGCGGTGACCAAGACTTTTTTGATGACCAAACAGAAAAAAATATTATATCTCATCGATATCAATACCACAGAAAGATGGATTGAAGAAAGTGCCATCAACAAAAAATAAAAATCAAATAGTAAAAGGTTCAAGGTCGAAGATAAAATTTCAATTTTGAACCTTTTCTTTAATTAATAGAATATGAAATCATTTATCAAATATCCCGAAAATTCGGACTTTTCAATTTATAATATTCCGTTTGGAGTAGGAGTTTTTAACAAAGAATATATCGCTTGTTGTTCTAGAATTGGTGATCAAGTTATCGATTTAGCAACTTTATACGACTACGGATTTTTTGATGAAATTGAAGGTCTGGACGAAAACGTTTTCGAAGCCTTTACTTTAAATGAATTTATTGAACTGGGAAAACCCGTTACGAACGCGGTAAGATTGAAACTTCAGGAAATATTGGGCGAGGATTCTAAACTGTCCGGTGATGAAAAAACAATTGAAGAATGTTTTTATGATTTTGATCAAGTGTCGATGATGATGCCTGTTCATGTTCCAAATTATACGGATTTTTATAGCAGCATCGAACACGCTACCAATGTTGGAATCATGTTTCGCGATCCCGCAAACGCTCTTCTTCCAAACTGGAAACACTTACCTGTTGGATATCACGGACGCGCATCGTCAATTGTAATTTCTGGTACCGAATTTCACCGCCCGAAAGGTCAAACAAAACCAGTTGGCGCAGACAGTCCAATTTTTGGTCCCTGTAAACAATTGGATTTCGAATTGGAAATGGCATTTATTGTCAATAAAAATACAGAAATGGGTGACAGCATTTCAACTGCAGAAGCGCAAGACGCGATTTTCGGATTGGTCCTTTTTAATGACTGGTCTGCAAGAGATATCCAAAGTTGGGAATATGTA
>JBBSRZ010000054.1:0-17812 GCA_038242555.1 Flavobacteriales bacterium
ATAAAAACCATCGGTGAGAAGTGGAGTATGTTTCAGCAAGTCAACTTTAATAACAATTCCCAACCGCATTATGTTTTAGTAACGCCAGACGGACAAATTATCAACAATCCGGTTTCAGGCTACATGCCGAAACAAGATTTCAAAGACTTCCTGGAATGTGGTTTAGATTACTTTAAAAAGAATAAAAAATAAAAATTAAGCTGTGTTAGACTCTAAAGGATTTACTCTTTAGTCTTCGCTAAGTGAAACGCCTTTGCGCCCTTAAAAGTTTTATCGAAAACAGTCGAATTGTAAAACTATTCTTTGCGTCTTAGCGCTAAAAAAAAATAGATTGCATTTTCCCTGAACTTTCTCAGGAAAAGCCAGCGGTTTAAGAAACAACGTATAAGATTAATGCACATTAAATAATGAATGGTTGATAGTGAATGGTCAATTTTTTAGAAACCTTTCATTTTATCTATGATTTACCGACTAAAAGGCGGAATTCAAATTTGTTGAATTCTTTGCTTAGTGAAATTCCTTTGCGCCCTTAAATGTTTCGTCAAATACATTCGAATTGTGATAGCATTCTTCGCGTCCTCGCGTTTATAAAAAACATTAAACAGCATTCTCTATTAAGTTTCTTAGGAAAAACTTCAAATAAGTTTTGATTAATTCAAAAAAACGCTATTTTTGCAGTCCCAATTGAGACTTCTATTTCTTAGAAATAAAGTTAGGCCTTATAACTCAGCTGGTTAGAGTAGCTGACTCATAATCAGCAAGTCCCTGGTTCGAGCCCAGGTGGGGCCACAAGATTGGAAATCAAGCACTTACAGCGATGTAGGTGCTTTTTTTATAGGTTCGATTTATTAAATCGAAAATTAGAATTACATGTTTTGTGAATTAATTTCCCTTTAATTCTGAGCCTATATATGTATCGGTTTTTTCTGTATTTTTACAATTACCTACTCGTAATTATGAATCTACCGTTTGCTGAAAATTTATCTACTTCTAAATTAACCTCTGTATTTAACAGCACATCCGCGACATATAAATTCTACTGGCTACTAAGCATCGTTGAATTAGTTGAAGCAGGTTACGTCGAAATTCCGAAAGAAAAATTATTTACCAGAATGATTAGTAATTCATGGTACACCATTAATTACTTTCATTTATCGTTTGGCAGGCAAGATAAAATTCAAACGGCAGTTGAGGATATTTTAATTAGTGAAAATTTAACGATTGATGAGAAGAAAGATAACTTAAATTCTACCCTCGAAAATAGTTCGAATGTTTCAACGAGACGAAGTTTATTTCATTTTGATAAGAATGTTCCACATTGGTTTCTTTCTCCATGGTTTCCAAATAGCAATAAGAGCGATATTTATAAGCATTCTCAATCATTCGAAAATCAGTGTATTTATGCACTCTATTCAGATCAGATTATAATTAATCCAAAATGGATTCACTATTTAAAATCTAATGCAAAAATAATAAAGGATTTTTGTTATTGGAATCTCACCCTGTTTCTTCAGACACGAAACCCTAATGTTCCCGATATACCAAATAAACTAATTAAACCAGCAGGTAGAAACGGTTTAACAAAACAAACCAGTAAGTATTGGAAACAAGTATTTGAGGAATTAGGATTTATTGAATGTATTTTCACTGGTGAAAAATTAACTTTAGAAAGTAGAAATTTTGCTCTTGATCATTTTATTCCTTACGCTTTTGTTTCACATGATTTAATGTGGAATCTCGTTCCAATCGATAAAACTTTTAATTGTTCAAAAAGTGATAAACTACCTTCAATTGAAATATATTTCGATAAGTTTTTCAATCTGCAGAAAAGAGCATTTGAAATAGTGAATGGTAAAACTCCGAAAAATAAATTCATTGAAGATTATCTAACCATTTTCCCGATATTAGAAAGTGCGGATGATTTTAATTATTTACGCTACAAAGAAAGTGTTCAACCACTGGTTACCATTGCAAGCAATAATGGCTTCTTATTTATGTAAAATGAATAATATAAATCCAAATAGTCACCTTACTGCAATTGAAAGAACTTCCCTTTCTTATCCTGCTCGTATTGTCCAAAAGCAAAATAAATTAACTGGTAAAATCCTTGACTTTGGTTGTGGCATTGGCAAAGATGTAGAACTTCTTTATGAAAAGGGTTTTGATATTGTTGGATACGATCCTTTTTATTTTCCAGATTTTCCTATCGAAAAATTTGATACTATTTTATGTTTCTATGTTCTAAATGTTCTGCTTCCCGAAGAGCAAGCCGAAGTTTTGATGAATGTTTCTCAACTTTTAAAACCAAACGGAAAGGCCTATTTCGCAGTCAGACGAGATATAAGATATGAAGGTTTTAGAAACCACAAAATTCATAATAAAGAAACTTTTCAATGTAATATTAAACTACCATATATTTCAATTTTCAAGAATGAGAATTGTGAACTCTATCAATATGAACATTATACAACTTTAAATAAAGGAATGATAGATTTGAGTCCTTTTTTAATCGGAAAAGAAAGTAGAGAATTAATAGTTGAAACTGCCACAGTATTTTCATTTTATGATAAGTTTCCAGTTTCAAAAGGACATACTTTGATTGTTCCAAAAAGACTCGTTTCGAATTACTTTGAATTGACGTTCAAAGAACAAACTGCTTGTTGGATTGCCGTAAACAAGGTTCAGAAAATACTTCAAAAGAAATACAGTCCAGATGGCTTTAACATTGGAATAAATGTAAACGAAGATGCAGGACAAACCATTTTTCATTGTCACATTCATATAATCCCTAGATATAATGGAGATATAGAGCAGCCACGAGGTGGCGTTCGATGTGTTATTCCCGACAAAAAAGATTATTGATCCTAAAACTAAATTCTAATAATCTTTAAATAACTGTTCGCGTATAAGGCGCAATCACAATCAATCACATCAACAATTGGAAATTCTTGCTTAATATTTTAACTTAGCCTGCAATTCAAAAATTAAAATAAATAGTAAAATGACAGACAATTATCTACACGTAAAATTTATATCAAATAATAATAAGGATTCTGAGCACGATTCGGAAAATCAAGTGATTTTAATTACGTCCCAAAATGATGAGGCGGTTGCTGCTCAAACAAAATCTGTGATCGACTCGATTGCGATGGCTTTTGACAAGAAGAAAAACAAAGTTATTGTGACTAACGGTATGCACCGTAACTTCTTGGTGGTTGCTGCCAAAACTGAATCCGAAGATTTGCGTTTAGCGGGAGCAGATCTTTATAATTATTTAAAAAATGAAATCAGTAAAGAAGTTAGCCTAACTGATTTTCAAAATGTAACTGAACCTCAACGTATTGCTTTTTTAGAAGGCTTAATGTTAAGCAGTTATGATTTTAACAAATATAAAAAAGATAAAACGGCAGACGTAATTACTATCAATTGTTCGACGGATTTTGTTTCGGAAAAAACTTTGGGAGAATTACAAAACCTTGCAGAAGCCGTATCACTTACCAAAACTTTAGTCAACGAACCTCCATATTATCTAGATGCTGAAATGTTTGCCAAACACGCGCTGCAAGCAGGAGAAAAGTTTGGTTTTGAAACTCAAATTTTGCAAAAGTCGGAAATCGAAAAGTTGAAAATGGGCGGACTTTTAGCCGTAAATAGAGGATCCGACACGCCGCCGACCTTTAACATTTTCAAATATCAGCCAGAAAATGCACTTAATTCAAAACCCATCGTTTTAGTTGGGAAAGGAGTAACCTTCGACACTGGTGGATATTCTATAAAAGTGGGAGGAAACATGTCTTCAATGAAATCTGATATGGCTGGTGGAGCCGCAGTTTTAGGAATTATTTCCGCGATCGCTGCGAACAAATTACCGTACCATATTATTGGTTTGGTACCCGCAACGGATAATAAAATATCCGCAAATGCTTTGGTTGTCGATGATATTATTACGATGATGGACGGAACAACGGTGGAAGTTCAAAACACAGATGCGGAAGGACGTTTGGTGCTTGCAGATGCTTTGACTTATGCTAAAAGGTTTGAACCAGAATTGGTGATCGATCTTGCAACGCTTACTGGCGCGGCGGCTGCAATTACAGGTCCGTTTGGAATTGCGATGGCCGGAAATAGTGAGGAGAACATGAATGCCTTAAAATTATCTGGTGAGGCAAGTTACGAGAGACTTGTACAATTGCCTTTTTGGAAAGAATTTGAAGAATTATTAAAATCGGACATTGCAGATCTGAAAAATATCGGCGGTCCAACTGGTGGCGCAACTACGGCCGGAAAATTCTTGGAGCACTTTACAGATTATCCTTGGATTCACTTGGATATTGCCGGAGCGGCTTTTGTAAACGAAGCGAAAGGATATCGCCAAAGTGGAGCGACTGGAGTTGCGGTACGTTTGGTTTATGATTTTGTAAAGAATAAGTGTTCAAAATAAACTTTAATAATTTCGTGGAATTAAATTAATTGAAATGATATTAAAAGGAAAAAATACCATCATTACAGGTGGCGGAAGAGGTCTTGGTAAAGCAGTCGCAATGGCTCTGGCAAATGAAGGTGTTAATATTGGCGTGACCGGACGAAATGAAGAGAATCTGAAAAACACGGTTAGTGAGTTAAAAGATTTAGGAGTTCAAGCGTTTTATGCTGCGTTCAGTATGGATGATGAAGTTGCTGTCCAAGCCGGAATTTCAAAATTAGCAGCGGATTTAGATGGAGTAGATATTCTCATTAATAATGCCGGCATCGGTGATTTTGGAAGTATCGTAGATATGCCATCGGAAACTTGGGAACAAGTAATTAAGACCAATCTCTTCGGCGTTTATTATGCAGCGAAGGCGGTTTATCCATTTTTTAAAGAAAAGGGGGCGGGTGACATTGTGAATGTTGCTTCGACGGCTGGTTTAAAAGGTGGACCAAATCTGTCAGCCTACGCTGCGTCGAAAGCCGCAGTAGTTTCTTTGTCACAATCGATGATGGCAGAATGGCGCAAAGAAAATATTCGCGTTATTACGTTAACGCCAAGTACAATTGCTTCCGATATGTCGATTCAAGGTGGTTTAACAGACGGAAATCCTGAGACCGTTTTGCAGCCAGAAGATTTTGCAGAATGGGTGCGAGATATTTTAAAAATGAATCGAAGAGCCTTAATTGCCAACGGATCTATTTTTTCAACAAATCCATAAAGAGTTATTGGACAATAAATTCTTTCGTTAGAACTTAAAGAGCGGATTTTTCCGCTCTTTTTGTTTATTAGTTAGAGGAGGAAAACGTTTCATACTAAGTTTTATTCCATAGTGATATACCACTTTTTTCAGATTTTTAAATCTTATTTAAAACAAATTGTCATCTGTATAAATTGAGGAAATACCTTCTGCAAAATTCACAAAAATATAATTAAATCGAGACCTATTTTTCTGTAGTTTTGACTCCTTAAAAAAACAACTTATGATATTAGCGGCCCTGTTCGAATTACCTGATTTTGCACAACCACAAATCTGGATCAGTCTATTAACTTTAACATTTTTAGAAATTATTCTGGGCGTCGATAATATTATTTTTATTTCGATCATCTCAGATAAATTACCGAAGGAACGACAGAAATTTGCGCGTAATTTAGGACTCGCCTTCGCCATGATTTTCCGCGTTATTCTTTTATTGATGATCGGCTGGATCATCGGTCTCAAAGAACCCGTTTTAACACTCGAGTTTATCGAAGAACCGGGCACTGATTTGCCATTACTTTTAAGTTGGAAAGATATTATTTTACTCGTTGGTGGAATTTTCCTCATTGGTAAAAGTACTTTTGAGATCCACGGTAAAATGCAAGGACACGAAACTGAAGTCACTTCTAAAACTGCCGCTTCTAGTTTGATGACCATGGTCATTATTCAAATTATTTTAGTGGATATGGTTTTTTCGTTAGACTCCATACTGACCGCGATTGGCTTGGTTGATAATGTTATTTTAATGATTATTGCCGTTGTTATTTCTATCGGAATTATGATGGTTTTTGCCGGACCGATTTCTGCGATTATCAACAAATATCCAAGTTTACAAATGCTAGCACTTTCATTCTTAGTCGTCATTGGAGTAATGTTGGTGTCCGAAGGAATTCATCAGCACGTGAGTAAAAACATTATTTACTCTTGTCTTGCGTTTAGTTTGTTGGTAGAAGTGCTTAACATTAAATTCAGAAATAATCAAGACAGAAAAGCGCTTCAATTAAACCCAGATCTTAATCCAGATTTAAGTATTAAAAATGAAACGGATTCTGAATAAAAGAAACAAGTAAACTATTTTTAAAGTTTTTCAATTCCGGTAACTTTTACTTGAACATGCTGCGGCAGTTTTTTGAATTCATTAACGTCAACATTTTTAAAATTGTTCCTTATTATTCACCATTCACCATTCACCATTGACCATTCACCGATCACCATTCAACACTTCTAATTAACCGCGCTTCCTCTCAGCAGTGAAGATGATTTTTTGCAGGAATTCAATCTTTCTGCAAGAACTTGAAATTATTTAAACGCTTTATAAATACCTTCGTGTGATAATAAGATGTTATTATCCGATTTACTGAATTCCTGCTTATAAAGTCAGCCTCATGAAAAAACATATTCTCGCCCTGTGCGCCATTAGTCTTTTTACATTCTCCGCAAATGCTCAAATAGACAGCCTGAAAATCAACCTCGATTTTAGAACCCGCGCAGAACTGGATAACGGCCAGAAAACATTAATTCTGAACCATCAGAAACCAGAAACCAATGTGTTTTCCAGAGCGCAGTTAGGTCTGGATTATTACTGGGAGAATCTGGAATTGTATATGTCTGTGCAAGACGCAAGAATTTGGGGAGAAGTATCCTCTACCAACCAACGTAGCGGAAGTTTTAATGTCAATGAAGCCTGGGCTAAGTACTCTTTCAATCAAAATACCGCTTTAAAAGTGGGGCGACAAATTCTTTCTTACGATGACGAGCGCTTGATCGGTGCTTTGGACTGGCAAATGCAAGGTCGTAGTTTTGATGCCGCCAAAGGAATTTTCCGCTTCAGTCCGCAGTCGAAACTGGAAACTGTAGTTACCTACAATAATGATAATATTGACACGAATGATTTGCCGGACCGCGAATACTATAGTATTTTGGATGGTGACGAAAGAACAAAGTCGCTACAAATTATTCATTATGAACATTTATTTCCAAAGGCCAGCCTTTCTTTCATTGGCGTGAATAATGTCGTACAGAATTTGGCTGGAACGCATTTCAATATGCTAACGGTCGGAGTGAACGCAAAGAAATACGTGGAGAAAGTTGGTTTTTTTGGCTCCGCGTACTGGCAAACGGGAAAGAATACTTTAGGTCAAAGTAAAAATGCTTATCAGTTTTCGGCTAACGTGGATTTCATTCCCAAAAATTATATTAATCTTGTTTTGGGCACAGAATGGCTTTCCGGCACCGATTATAATACAGATCCTACTGAAAATAATTCCTTCAGTCCATTATACGGAACCAATCATAAGTTCAATGGTTTTATGGATTATTTTTTTGTCGGAACTCATTTCAATAATGTAGGTTTGAAAGACTTTTATCTGAAAGCCAGTTTTAAGTTCGATCCAAAAGTTACCTTAGGTCTTAATGTTCATGCTTTTGCAAGCAATGCGAAATTGGGTTTTGATGTAAATAATAATACAGAGTATTCCAAATAT
Source organism: Flavobacteriales bacterium (assembly GCA_038242555.1). GTDB lineage: Bacteria > Bacteroidota > Bacteroidia > Flavobacteriales > Weeksellaceae > Kaistella. The sequence continues at coordinate 7,712 of JBBSRZ010000054.1, forward strand.
TTAGGTACCGAAGCGGATGTAGTTTTTAATTACAAAGTGGCCAAAACTTTCACCATGCAGGTCGGACATTCCCAAATGTTTGCAGCCGACGGAATGAAACAACTTAAAAATGTTGCTGATCCTGTTTCTACACAAAGTTGGACCTGGGTTGGACTGAACTTTAAATCGCAGTTTAAAATAAAATAGAATAAAATGGGGCACTCAGTTCAAAAAGGATGTTGTAAACAACTGTAACAGAACAGAATCTGTTTTTGTTCCACTGTTAAATTGGCAAAATTGTTTCATTAAATTTTATATCACCATACTCAACTGAATTCTTTTTCGTACTTCATCAATTTCTGTCACTTTGACCTGAACATGCTGATGCAGTTTTACGACTTCATTTACATCAGAAACGAACCCTTCTTTTAGTTGCGAAATGTGAACGAGGCCGCTTTCTTTAATTCCGATATCTACGAAACAGCCGAACGCCGTAATATTATTGACGATCCCGGGCAGAATCATTCCGACTTTCAAGTTCTTAATGGATTTTACTGAAGGATCAAATTCAAATACTTTCGCTGCTTTCCTTGGATCCAGACCAGGTTTTTCCAATTCTTTTAAAATATCTTTGATTCCTAAAATACCAACTGCTGACGTTACATAATTTTCTGGATTTATGGACTGAATTAATTCCTTATTAGCGATGAGTTCGTTGGATTTAACTCCCAGATCCTTCGCCATTTTTTCAACGATCGAATACGCTTCAGGATGAACCGCAGAATTATCTAAAGGATTTTTTCCATTCGTAATTCTGATAAAAGCGGCCGCTTGTTGGAAGGCTTTTTCTCCTAATCTAGGAACTTTTTTTAACTGTTTTCGGTCCTCAAAAGCGCCGTTTTCAGTTCTAAAATTGACGATATTCTCCGCCATTTTTTCACCAATTCCGGACACATAACTTAACAAAGATTTGCTGGCCGTATTTAAATTGATTCCAACCGAATTCACACATTTCATCACGGTAGAATCCAATTCGTTTTTGAGTTGAGTTTGATCGACGTCATGTTGGTATTGTCCAACCCCAATGGATTTTGCGTCTATTTTAACCAATTCTGCTAACGGATCAGATAATCTTCTGCCAATCGAAATCGCGCCACGAACGGTCACATCAAAACTCGGAAATTCATCTCTTGCAATTTTACTCGCTGAGTAAACCGATGCGCCAGCTTCTGATACTACAAAAACCTGCGGTGGTTTATCAAAAGCAATCTTCTTGATGAATAATTCCGTTTCACGACCTGCCGTTCCGTTACCGATGGAAATTGCTTCAATATTATAAGCGTTCACCATCGACCGAATTTTCTTCATGGCCATGCCGGTTTCATTTTGCGGTGCGTGCGGATAAATAGTTTCGTTGTGCAGCAAATCTCCTTTTTCGTCTAGACACACAATTTTACAACCACTTCTAAATCCAGGATCGATGGCCAAAATTCTTTTTTCACCCAAAGGCGGCGCCAGTAAAAGTTGACGTAAATTTTCGGCAAATATTTCGATGGCTTTATGATCGGCTTTTTCTTTCGCTTCTTGCAAAGTTTCATTTGAAATCGCGGGTTCCAGCAATCTTTTATAACTGTCTTTGATGGCTAAAGAAATCTGTTCCGCACATTCATTATTCGATTTAATGATCGCATTCTCTATTAAATGAATTGCTTCTTCTTTGTCGATTTCGATTTTTGTTTTTACAAAACCTTCCGTTTCGGCACGCAACATTGCCAACAGTCGATGAGAAGGAATTCTGTTTAGACTTTCTTCCCAGTCGAAATATTGTGAAAATTTTTGCGCATTTTCATCCTCTTTTTTTGCTTTTACAACTTTAGAAGTAATCATTGCTTTTCGTTGAAAAAGTCGGCGCAGATTTTTACGGACGTACATATTTTCATTGATCCATTCTGCCATAATATCGCGCGCACCTTGCAGCGCTTCCTCTTTCGAAGAAACCTGATTATTTAAATATCTTGTTACTAAACTTTGAAGATCAGTCGCATTCTGACTCATGATTATTTTCGCCAAAGGTTCTAAACCTTTTTCTTTAGCCGCGTCTGCTTTCGTTCTTCGGCGTTTTTTGAAAGGCAAATATAAATCTTCCAATTCCTGAAGATCAAAACTGTCTTCAATTCGTTGTTTTAAATCTGGATTTAAAGCATCTTGCTCTTGAATCGATTTCAGAATACTTTCTTTCCGTTTTACTAGTTCTTCAAATTGTTTATTAAGTTTTGAAATTTGCTCGATCTGAACTTCATCTAAATTTCCAGTTGCATCTTTTCGATAGCGAGAAATAAATGGAATGGTACAATCTTCTGCCAGAAGTTTGAGCGTAGAATTGATACTTTGTTCGGATATATGGAGCGTACTTTTTATAAAACTAGTAGGAGTCATTCAGCATTTTTAGAAGCGCTAAAATAAGAACTTTAAGATAAAGAAATTGACGGGTTAACGCGGGAAATTTTGTTGTTTAATTATTACGAAAGTTCGAACATCAACTTTAAATATAATAGAAATCCTTAATTTTTAATCGGTATTTTAATGATAGATGTCTGTCAATTTCACTTAAATAAAGCGGTTTGATGTTCTTTTATCTTAAGAATCCAAGTGTTAAAAAGATCGTAATATAAATGGCGATGATCCTGAATTTTAAGTTGGTTGCACATATCTAAAAAAGTAGATTGTATGGTAAGGTCATCTTTTCCATATTTCCATATCGGGTGAAAGCAAGTTCCAAAGAAATTCTCATATTCCGAAGTTGGAAGAAAGATGGCTACTTGATCTTCATCATTTTTAATGTTTTGAGGTAACTGAATATATAATCTGTAATCGAACAAGGCAAAAAGTGCGTGCACCGCTAGAACCGCCGTTCCAGGATCATTAATCCCAGGACTTAAGGCTTTGACGGCCACTTCTGACAGTTGCCTGAATCCGTAATCCGCATTTCGATCAATAGGTTGTCCAGTGTAAAAATCTGCGCAGTCAGAAATATCTTTGATAATTTCTTTGGTTAATTTTTCGTTGCTATGAATTCTCATACACGGCATTCCTTTAATTATAAATTGTCCGGGCGGATATATAAAACTGACTTGAACTTTATATTTTTCAGTCAAATCCAGTAATCGCTTACTATTAAATCCCTGAAAATAATCAGATTTTTGAGCCGTAATGGTTGTCGAAGGTAAATCAAGAAATGCGGGTTGATCAAAATTAATTTCTTTAAAATCCGTTTCCATTGTTTTAAAAGTTTGCAAACGCACACGATCGACAACGGTTTCGTATTTTACAGTTTGGGTAACGTAATCCAGAAAATAAATAAAAAGGAAAATATCAATAACCGTCAGTATAATAAGCAGATAGATACTGAAGGCCGGCACATAAACTCCGCTGGAAATATCCCTAATCGTGCTGAGTAAAAACAAAGCGTAAACGATAGTTCCGATATAAATCCCCAGAATAACTTGCTGAAAACGATTTTCAATCATACTGTTTAGCACCCGATTGCTCATTTGAGAGGCGGCTTGATTCAGGACGATCATTACCATTGAAAAACTGAAAACCGTTAGCGAAATAATTGCTCCGGCAACCGTCGAAATAATTGTTCTGGCCGTACTCGCATCTTTTAGGCTTAACCAACTTAGTCCAGACTTTACCTCTTTACCATATTCAGAAAAGTCGAAAACCAACATTCCCCAAGACAAAACTAAAAAACCGACGGCGATCAACGCGGGATAAAACGCAATGCTTTCGATCATTTTATTATAATAGATGCGGATCCATTTACTTACACTCATTTTCTACTTTTTATCGTTAAAAGGATAATCGTCTTTTGTATTTAGTATATCAATCGGAAAAGGTTTTGTCGGATCATACCATTTAATTTCCTGAATATCAGATGGCAATGAGAATCCTTGTGCTACAAGAACTTCTTTCACTCTTTTAATAACATCACTTTTAATCTCTAAAACACCTCTTTTATAATCCAAAGTATCTGCCCAAAAATACGTACGAAGGTTTACGGTACTTGTCGCCAATTCTTCCACGACGGAAAATGGTTCCTGTTCTTTAATCAGAGCAGCAATTGGTTTTACAGTTCTATTAATCAAACCGATGGCTCTAGTAATATCATCTTCATAGGCGATGCCGACCACAAAATCTAATCTAATTTGGCCATCTCGCGTAAAATTGGTCACCGGTTCTTTCACTACAATTGAATTGGGGAGAAAAACATCTTTTTCATCAAAGGTTTTAATGTGGGTGGTTCGGAAATTTAAAGCTTTCACATGTCCTGTAAAATCGCGAATCATAATGGTGTCATTTAAATTGAAAGGCCTGTTAAAGGCTAAGATTAAACCGCCCAAAAAGTTTTCCGCAATATCTTTAAAATCAAACCCAAATATAAAGGCAGAAAGCCCTGCACCCGCCAACAATCCTTTCGCCACGCCACTTAGACCAACCGCTTGCATGGCAAAAATAATCCCGACAATGATGAGTAAAACCTTAGACGTTTTGCTTAAAAAATTGACGAACAAAGGATCATGGTCGGCGTTGAGAAACCGTCGTCTGATTATTTTAGAAATGTATTTTGCGCCAAAGTGAAAAATAAATAAAATCATCAGCGCCAAAGCGATGCGCGGCAAAGCGTGCACAAAGTCATTATAGTAAGTAATGATGGAATTTTCCAAACCTTCGACAAAACCGACCGGATTATCTTTCATAAATCAAAATTTGATTTAAAGATAAAATAAAGAATTGGCTAACGGCTATTTTTGCGCATGAAAGTTTCTGTTTCGTCAAATCGATCACTCCACGGCGAAACGTATTGCAGGATCATAGGAATGTGACTTTTATTAACGATGATCGGTTTTACATCTGGTTGAAATTTATTTAATTCTTTAAGAAAATGGTCATTTGCTACCGTGATTGACTGATATGTTTTTGACCCAACGTAAATTAGAAACGGTGGTGAGTTTTGATCCAAAAAATTAATAGGAGAGGCCTGGTACCAATTTTTGGGATCATTACTCCAGGTTGCCAAATAATCATCTTTTATGGTGGGTGGATATTTTTCGAGATAATCTTTCATGTCAATTCCGGCTGCATCATTTAAAATAATGCCCGAAATTGAATTTTCTTTGATACCAAATTTCGGATTCAAAACCGCGGAAGTGACCAGATGCGCTCCAGCAGAATGTCCAGTCACAAATATTTGATTTGAATCACCTTTATATTTATTAATATTTTTTTGAACCCATTTTACCGCCTCCGCAATTTCTGTGGTCATCTCGTCTACATTCGCTTTTGGACTTAATGTGTATTCTGGCATTACAGTGATGATATTTTTCTTCGCGAAATTTCGACCGAAAAAACCATACAGATTTTTATTGCCGCTGTTCCAATTTCCACCATGAACAAAAATTAAAACGGGCATCTTTTTTTCCTCCGATTTATTGGGTACAAAAATATTGAGTTTTAAATCGGTGTGGTCTTTCGCTTGTCCATAAACGAAATCTTTGTATTTTCTAGATTGACAACTGACGAAAAGAAATATTCCTAGACTGAAGTAAATAATTGTGCGCATGTTTAAAAGTACGAGATTTCTTGGAATCTGGTTTATGTTTTTTTGTTATTAATGAATATAGAAGCTGAGTTTTGCATACTATTGATAGTTCGGAAAAGTAAAAATATCTGATTGATAAATTTCACCAATGAAAAAAGCCACGATTATCTCGTAGCTTTACTTTAATGAGGAACGCTAATTAATGTTCTTCTTGACCGTCAACGCCATGCGCGTGTCCGTGCTCTAATTCTTCTTCAGTCGCTGGTCGAGTAGAGGAAACTTCAATATCAAAATGTAAAGTTTTTCCCGCCATCGGATGATTCAAATCTACCGTTACTCCTTCAGTAGTTACGTCCAAAACAACACCGCTTACGTGATTTCCTTGTGCATCTTGCAAAGGCAACATCGCACCAATTGGTGGCATTCCCGATTGCTCAAACATTTCTGCTGGCAATTGCGTTGTTGAGTTTTCTACTTTGTCGCCGTAACCTTCTTCCGGTGTAATGGTAAAAGATCTTTTATCTCCCGCTACTAAACCGGTTAATTGTTCCTCGAATTTTGGCAACATCATGCCCACACCGTATAAAAAAGTGAATGGTTGATCTACCTCTGTTTTTTCTATGAAAATTTTCTCGCCGTTATCGTCAAGAGCGTTTAACGTGTAATGTACTGATACTACGTGATTTTTGTCTATAGTCATGTGTCTACTTTTATCAAGGATTTCTAAATCCTCTTATTAAAATTGTATGTTTTAATGGGTAACTCTCAGGTTAAACCTATCGGGTACAAAGGTAATATTTTCATTTAAACTGAAATTTCGTCTTATTCTATTTCCATTTCTAATAAATATTTCTGGAGAAAAAACATCTTTTAGTCCGCGGCTAAGTCTGTATTGAACTGATCATTAAGACGTAAAACCCCTTCGCTTAAATTTGCTGGATGTTCCGTAAAACCTTTGAGTTTACTGGATTTTCCTTTTATTATTATATCGTGAATTTGTTTTTCGGTAAGTTTCTTTCCATATAATTGAAAGGGAACTTTAAAACCACACCCTTTATAATTCGAACAGCCGATCGCCGTTTTTCCTTTCATGAGTTTATTCTTTTTACACCTCGGACAATCTTCTTCTTCCCAAATAATTGCTACCGTTTTTCTTGGAACTGCGATTTTCTTTTCAGTGGGTTTTACTTGTTCTTGAAAAGAAATTACTTTCGCTTTTTCATTAATGACGGCTTTGGTTAAATTGGTAACCATTGTAATCAACTCGTCCTTAAATTGAGAAGCATCGTATTCTCCGCGCTCAATTTTCCGAAGTTTAAATTCCCACTCTCCAGTTAGTTCTGGACTTTTCAGCAATTCATCTTGAATTGTATCGATGAGTTCTACCCCAGTTGAAGTTGCAAAAATGTTTTTCTTTTTGCGCTCGATGTATTGCCGTCTGAATAAAGTTTCAATAATATTGGCTCGGGTAGAAGGTCTACCGATGCCATTATTTTTCATCATTTCACGCAACTCTTCGTCGTCAACTTGCTTTCCGGCTGTTTCCATCGCGCGTAGTAATGTCGCTTCCGTATATGGTTTTGGTGGACTTGTTTTTCCCTGGTGAATTAATGGTTTGTGCGGACCTTTTTCGCCAACTTTAAATTCCGGGATCGTTTGCTCTTCCTCTTTATCTTTCCTGTCGGTTTCGTCTTTTTTATCTTTAATATAAACTTCCCGCCAACCTAATTCTAAAATCTGTCGACCTGTGGTTTTAAATGGAATGGAGCCCGCTTGTCCTTCCACCAAAGTATTTGAAATCTTACATTCTGGATAAAAAACAGCGATAAATCTTTTTGCGACCAGGTCATAAATTTGCTTTTCTTCTCGACTTAAATTAGAAGTTGGTGTAATTTCGGTTGGAATAATCGCGTGGTGATCGGTAACTTTCGCATCATCGAAAACGATTTTTGATTTTGGAATTGGCTGAGTCAAAAGTGGAGCGGTTAATTCTCCATAGAAATTCATCGACTGTAAAATGCCGGGAATTTTCGGATGTAAACTTTCGGACAGGTATGTGGTGTCAACTCTAGGATAGGTCGTATGTTTCTTTTCGTATAAACTTTGAATATATTTTAAAGTATTCTCGGCGGAAAAACCAAATTTTCTATTCGCCTCGACTTGTAAAGCGGTCAGATCAAAGAGTCGTGGATTCTTCTCTTTTCCTTCTTTAATTTCAAAAGAGATAATTTCGAACTGATTTTGTTTCAAATATTCCAACCCTTTTTCGGCTTTTTCTTTCGTTTTTAAACGATCGATGGCTGCATTGAAAATAACAGCGCGGTAATTGGTTTTTAGTTCCCAATATTCTTCTGTCGTAAAAGCATCGATTTCTTTCTGACGTTGAACGATCATCGCGAGGGTCGGAGTTTGAACTCTTCCGACTGACAAAACGCTTTTGTTTCCGCCAAATTTTCGAGTAAATAATCTTGTAGCATTTATGCCCAAAAGCCAGTCGCCAATTGCCCGCGCATTTCCGGCCTGATAAAGATTGTGATAATCTTCTGCCGGTTTCAAATTAGCAAATCCTTCTTTGATAGCTTCTTCCGTCAGTGACGAAATCCAAAGACGCTTCATCGGTTTTTTACATTTCGCTTTGTGTAAAACCCAACGCTGAATCACTTCTCCTTCTTGCCCAGCATCACCGCAGTTAATAACTTCGCCGCAATCGCTCACTAACTTTTCAATAATATTAAATTGTCTTTCAACGCCAGGATTCGATATTAATTTTATTCCAAAGGGTTCGGGAATAATAGGAAGTGTAAATAAATTCCAGGATTTCAAATGCGGACTGTAATCATGAGGTTCTTTGAGCGTGCAAAGATGTCCAAATGTCCACGTCACCCAATAGCCATTTCCTTCAAAGTAGCCTTGTTTAGGCACATCTGCTCCTAATACTTTGGCAATATCTCTGGCAACGCTTGGCTTTTCAGCAATACATAATTTCATAGGTCAACTTCATTTTCTGGGCGAGCGGCAAATTTCAGTAAATTTTATCACATAAGAATCATATGATTTTTCCGCTCCTCACATTTATTGCACTTACAATTTTGCAAATATGAAGTTAGTAATGTTAATGATTCTGGAAAATAGTTATGCGATATTTTAATTGCCAATTGCTTATCTAAATTTTAAAAAACCTAAATACTTAATGATAAAGTACTTTGATATTTTAATGAAAAAAACGCTCCCATCATTTGGAAGCGTTTCTATATTTTAAATTTTTATTTACAAATTCATAAATAATTTGGGATTGACCGGCGTATTGTTTTTGTGAACTTCATAATGAAGATGAGGTCCCGTAGAGCGTCCCGTGTTACCTGATTTTGCAATCACATCGTTGACTTTGACTACATCATTTGTTTTAACTAAAATTTTGGATAAATGACCATAAAGCGTATCCAAACCATTTCCATGTGAGACGATGACACAATTTCCGTAGCCGCCTTTTTCACCAGCAAAAATGACTTTTCCAGATGCTGCAGTTCGAACATCTGATCCATGTGCAACCGCGATGTCTAATCCTTTGTGAAATTTATACTGATCTTTTTCTGCCGGGGCGTTATTTTGCGCAGTTAATTGCGGGTTCGCAACGACAGGTTTTTTAGTAATATTTCCTAAACTATCTTTTACTTCAATATATTGCGGTTCTGCTTTAACAGAGCCCATTGACGCGAGTAGTATTGTTTTTTCTGGGAACGGATTCTTACGTTTTCCAAACTGCGAAGAAATATAACCATCAGTTGGATTGCCGAGCGGAACTTGCTGTAACTTCGTTTGCAAATCCATTAAATATTGACTGTAACGATTCGTTTGCTTCGCCAAATAAACAGCATTTGAAATACTGTCTTGCGCCAACATTTCAATTCGTCCGTCTGATAAGTTTTTTGTGGCTAGAAATGAATTTAGTTCTCTAACCGTGTGATCAACTAAAGTCAAATTGTTTTTCATTTCTAAATAATCAATACTGTCTTTTTCTGTTTTAATCGGCACCAAGTTAACTTGATATGCTTTATAGTCTTTCTCAGAATACAATTTGCCAATAAATAAAGCCTGTCCGAATATTACCAATGCTAATGCTCCAAAGATTACATTAACATTTTTCTTACTGCTTAAAAAATTCTTCATTATTAAAGTCTTGGTTTTCAAAAAATTGAGCGTGCAAATTTAAGAAATAATTTTATAAACGGATATTTTTAAATAAAAGTATTTGAAACGCAGTATCGGCTTTTTTCAGAAATAATTCTTTGAACAGTTTCAGAAACCTTTAATATCTTTGTCCAACAAATCTCTGCAATCGCAAATTTTACAATTATGACAAAAAAGAAAGAATCCACTTCGAAAGTTCAGTCGCAAACAGTTTCTGTGGGAGTTGTGGGAAGCGGAAGTTTTGCAACTGCAATTGTAAAAATGTTGGTGGAAAATAGTTCTTTGGTTCATTGGTGCGTGCGAAACGAATATGTGAAAGGCGCAATTGAGCA
>JBBSRZ010000055.1:0-17559 GCA_038242555.1 Flavobacteriales bacterium
ATTTTAATGTTGTAAACTATTAACAATGCAAGGAAAAGGACTTATTACGCTGGTTGCGGTTATTCTGGGACTTATTTGTCTTAATGAATTGTTACCAACATGGTATGCTGGTAAGATTGAAAGACAAGCCACTGCTATTGCGGGAACCAATCCCGAAAAATATAACAAGGAAATCGCCCGCCTTTCACAAGACACGTTGAATCTCGGATTTACAAAATTGTATTATTCTAGAGCGAAAGAAAGAGAAATGAAGTTGGGTCTGGATTTGAAAGGAGGAATTAACGTTCTTTTAGAGATCAACCAAAGAGATTTAGTTAACGATTTAACTCAGTATTCCGTCAATCCAATTTTATTGGAAGCATTGGATAGAACAGATAAAGCACAAAAAACTTCTCCCGGAAGTTACATCGACAATTTCTTCACTCAGTTCGAGGCCGTTAATAAAGAAAAAGGAACCAACCTTAAATTGGCTGATCCGGAAATCTTCGGGAATACCAACCTTACAGAAATTAAATACAACTCTACTGACGAAGATGTAAAAGACGTTGTTAGAAGAAAAATAACCGCTTCAGAAGGTGCCGCCTACGAAGTGATCAGAACGCGTATTGATAAAATGGGCGTTACCCAGCCGAACGTTCAGCGTGTTCCTGGTACAGGAAGAATTTCGGTAGAAATGCCAGGGATCAAAAATAAAGACCGTGTAACGAAAATGCTTGCTACTTCGGCGAAATTACAGTTCTGGGAAGTTCAGACCATTCAAGAAGTTATTCCTTACTTAGAGCAGTTATCAACAGTAGTTACGGCAAAATCAGATTCAATTGGAGTTGCAAAAAACACCAACTTGATGAATATGCTTAATTTAAATGCATTAAGATCAAGTGGAGTTGGAAACATTAAACTTTCTGATACAGCGGCCGTTAATAAAATATTAAATTCAGATGTTGCTAAAAAACTTCGTCCATCTAATATTAAGTACACCCAATTTATGTGGGGTTACAAAACAGAATCTACCGATGAGAATAGTTTAGTACTTTATGCGATTCGCGGGAATATCAATCAGAAAGCACCAGTTGATGGAGCAGTAGAATCAGCACGAGTTAACTATGATGATTTAGGTAGAGTAGTTGTTGATATGCAAATGGATTCGAAAGGATCTAAAGAGTGGAAAGCAATGACCGCGAAAAACGTTAATAAATCGGTTGCAGTTTCTTTGGATAATGTTGTTTATACAGCGCCAAATGTTGTGAACGAAATTCCAAATGGTAGAACTCAGATTTCTGGGAATTTCTCTCAAGAAGAAGCACAAGATTTAGTGAACGTTTTAGGAGCAGGAAAACTTCCGGCGAGTGCTAAAATTGTACAGGCAGATGTTGTTGGACCATCGTTAGGTCAGCAATCTATTGATGCGGGTATGATTTCGTTTTTGATCGCTTTCTTGGTAATCGTTGCTTATATCATTTTCTACTACGGTGGAGCGGGGATCTACGCGGTAATCGCGATGACGATCAACTTGTTCTACATCTTCGGAATCATGGATTCCATTGATGCAACTTTAACCTTGCCTGGTATTGCGGGTATCGTACTCTCCATGGCGATGGCGGTCGACACCAACGTAATTATATATGAACGAACCAAAGAAGAACTCTTCGCTGGTAAAAATATTCTCGAAGCCTACAAAGATGGTTTTAAGCACGCACTTTCCGCAATTATCGATGGTCATTCAACCACGATCTTAACGGCGGTTGTATTATATGTTTTTGGAACCGGACCAATCAAAGGATTTGCTGTAACCTTAATTATTGGTATTTTAATGACCTTCTTTACCTCAGTTTTACTATCGAGAGTAATGATTTTCGCGAGATTGAACAAAGGAAAAGGTTTAACAGTTTGGACACCTTTAACTAAGAATTTATTCAGAAATGTTTGGATCGACTTTATTGGAAAAAGAAAATATGCCTACATGATTTCTGCATTCCTTACCGTTGCCAGTTTAATTTCAATTGGAGTAAATGGCTTTAAATACGGAATCGACTTTACAGGTGGTAGAAACTATGTCGTTAAATTCGATAAACCAGTTGATGCTTCGCAAACTGAAGATACTTTAAGTAAAATATTTGCAACCGAAGATGGGAAATTGTCCGCAGTAGAAGCAAAGACTTTTGGAACAGGAAATCAGTTAAAAATAACTACCGATTATTTAATTGATGATGAATCGTTGAAAGCCGATCAAACCATCGAACAAAAATTATACGAAGGATTAAAAGCGAGCCTTCCGGCGGACTTAACTTTGCAACAATTTAAAGCCGCAGATAATTCGCATGCTGGGATTGTGTCTTCTACGAAAGTTGGACCGACCGTCGCAGATGATATTCAGCGCGGTGGTATTTATGCCGTAATTGCAGCGCTTGCAGGAATTTTCCTTTATATTTTGATGAGGTTTACCAAATGGCAATTCTCGCTCGGTGCGATTTTAGGACTTGCGCATGATGCGATTATTATCCTCGGAGTTTATTCCTTATTGCACAAATACATGCCTTTCAACATGGAGATCAATCAGGATTTCATTGCGGCAATTCTGACCGTTCTTGGATATTCCATTAATGATACGGTGATTGTATTTGACCGAATTCGGGAATATTTACGGGAGAAAAAATCACTTACGTTAGCCGGTTTATTTGATGATTCAATTTCCAGCACCTTAGGTAGAACATTTAATACATCCTTCACGACGATTTTAGTAATTGTTGCGATCTTCATTTTTGGAGGCGAAAACTTACGAGGATTTATGTTCGCCCTATTAATTGGTATTGCGTTCGGTACTTATTCCTCCATCTTTATTTCATCGGCAATCGCCTATGATTTCTTAAAAGGAAAAGGAAAAGAAGAAAAAGTACGCGGTCGATCATCGGTAGACAAAGCAGAAATAGAACAGAAAGTTTAACTTTCAATTATCAATAGAAATGCCCTTCACGCGAAGGGCATTTTTTTGTTTTAATTTATAGGACAATTTATTGTGAAGGAGAAGATTTATGTTTTTTGGGCAGCAATTTCCGTCTTCCACTCCCGCTTTTTTTACTTCACTGCGTTCCATAAAAAAGAGCTCCGCTCAAGCCGGGCTGCAATATTAGTTTCTTACAGAACCAGTTATTTGATTTTGATCTACTTTTTCTCTCCTATTTAGTAAGAGTCAGCGGAATCGAAAATCATTCCACCATCTTTTTCCATTATTCTATTTACAAAAAATATTAAAAATTCTATCTTTACAGCCGAAATGAAAAAAAAGAATAAATCTGCCGCCATCGGCTTCATCTTCATCACGCTTCTGATCGACATTACGGGCTGGGGAATCGTCATTCCTGTCATTCCAAAACTAATCGAAGAATTAATTGGCAGCACAGATTTAAGTGTCGCTGCGCAATACGGAGGTTGGATTAGTTTTGCCTATGCAGGAACGCAGTTTATCTTTGCTTCTGTGTTAGGCGGTTTAAGTGACAAATTCGGACGAAGACCCATTATTCTCCTGTCATTACTGGGATTTTCCATTAACTTTTTCATTCAGGCGATCGCACCAACTATTTTTTGGCTTTTTGTCGGCCGTATATTTTCCGGAGTAACTGGTGCCAGCATAACTACTGCCAGTGCTTACATCGCCGATATTTCGACTGATGAAGACCGTGCAAAAAACTTCGGTATGATCGGTGCTGCTTTCGGCGTGGGATTTATTATCGGACCCGTGACCGGCGGTGTCTTAGGTCAATACGGAGCGAGAGTCCCTTTTTATGCTGCTTCAGTTTTATGTCTGGTTAACTTTCTTTACGGTTATTTTATCCTTCCGGAAAGTCTCGACAAAGAAAACCGTCGCCCTTTCAATTGGAGGCGTGCAAATCCTGTCGGTTCCTTGATGCAACTTCGGAAACATCCTGAAATTTTAGGGCTGATCTCAACTTTAGTTTTAGTGTACGTCGCGGGGCACGCGGTGCAGACGAACTGGACTTTCTTCACGATGTACAAATTTGGCTGGAGCGAAAGAACAGTCGGTCTCTCACTAGGAGTTGTCGGTTTGATGGCGGCTTTCGTGCAAGGCTATTTAATACGAATAGTTCAACCCAGACTAGGAAATGAAAGAACCATTGTTTACGGACTTTCATTGTATGCCGTCGGATTAATTCTGTTCGCTTTCGCCACCGAAAGTTGGATGATGTTTGCCTTTCTCGTTCCATACGGTTTAGGTGGAATTGCAGGCCCTGCCTTACAGGCAGTAATATCTGCAGAGGTTCCCAAAAACGAACAAGGTGAATTACAAGGCGCGTTGGCAAGTTTAATCAGTTTCACTGCGATCATTGGTCCACCCTTAATGACGAATACTTTTTATTATTTCACACACGATTCGGCACCATTCCTATTTCCCGGCGCACCTTTTTTTCTCGGGTTTATATTAATGGCTATTAGTGTTTTTCTGGTCAATCGAATGTACCCGCGCAAAAAGAAGGTTAAAGTTTAATTTTATACTATAAAAATCTGAACATTAATCGATCTCGTAAATAGTACATGGCCCACATAGATAAGAAATGACGATCTATTTTAATATTATAACGTTAAAAATGAAAAACTATATCATAATCTTTTGTAATTTTACCGCATGGAATTAAGTATAGGTGAAATGCTCATGGTCGCTTTGGCGATCGTTGTTTTATTCGGTCCGAATAAATTACCCCAGATTGCGCGTGATTTAGGACAAGGCGTGCGCAAAATGCGTGGTGCCATGGAGGATGTAAAAACCGAAATTCTGAAAGAAACTGATAATCCTGTTTCTGAAATCAAAAGAGAAATAGAAAAAGTAAAACAGGCGGCTAAAGATTTTAATCCCATGGGCGATCTGGACGAAAAATCTTTGGCAGAACGTAATGAGCCGAAAATTAATCTCGCTGATAATGATGCACACGAAGGACCGGTAAGTCGATAGAATGCAAGAACTCATTCAGGAAGATCAATCGCTTTTTCTCTTTCTCAATAATCTGGGAAGTGAAACTTTCGATCAGTTTTGGATCATGATTTCCGCAACTTGGATCTGGGTTCCGCTTTATGTTATTTTCCTTTTTTTATTATTCAAAAATTATAAACTCCGCAATTTAGTTTTCATTTTAATTTTTATCGCTTTAGGCGTAACGGTTTCTGATCAGTTAGCTGGTGTCTTCAAAACTGGAATTGCTCGATTTCGTCCTTGTCATGATCCAAATTTAACTGGAATGATGCGCGCCGTTAAATGTGGCGGACAGTTTGGATTTTATTCCAGTCACGCCTCGAATACTTTTTTTATAGCGACTTTCATGAGTTTGCTTTTATACAAAAAATTCCGAATACTTCCTTACCTTCTTTTTTTGTGGGCAACTATCGTTTCCTACAGCCGAATTTATTTAGGCGTCCATTTTCCGCTTGATATTCTGATGGGTGCTGCAGTTGGGATTTTATTAGGTGGCTTTTTTGCCACTTTATCGTTAAAAGTTATTTACAAACAATCTGTTTCAACGCTGAAATAGATTTATAAAAAACTTCTTTTTATAAATTCTAGTACTTTTAATTCTCCTGGCAATAATCTTATTGCTCCTAGTCGTGCTTCTATCTTTTTTATATCTTTGCTTTTATGTCAGACAATAACGATAAAAGGCTTTTCCTCATCGATGCTTATGCGATGATTTTCCGTGGATATTATGCTTTAATAAGAAGTCCACGAATGACGAGTACTGGGGTTGATACCTCCGCCATCTTTGGTTTTACCAATTCTTTAATTGAATTAATTCGTAGAGAAAGACCAACCCATTTAGCGGTCGTTTTTGATGTTGGACAAGCCAGCGTTCGAACTGTTGATTATGCTGATTATAAAGCCAACAGAAATGAAACTCCAGAAGCAATAAAATTAGCAATTCCATATATTCATCGAATTCTGGAAGCGATGCACGTTCCGATTTTAGGTTTAGAAGGGTACGAAGCCGATGATGTTATTGGAACTATTGCTTGTAAAGCTGAGAAGGAAGGGTATCAAATATATATGGTAACTCCTGATAAAGATTTCGCACAGTGTGTAACCGAAAATGTAAAAATTTATAAACCTGGTATAAAAGGAGCCGAATTCGAAATTTTGGGTGTCGCAGAAGTTAATGCCAAATACGAAATAGAAGATCCTAAGCAAGTCATTGACTTTCTAGCCATGATGGGCGATGCAGTTGATAATATTCCTGGCTTGGAAGGAGTTGGCGAAAAGACCGCGAAAAAGTTTCTGAAAGAATACGGCAGCATTGAAAATCTCTTAGCAAATACGGCTGATCTTAAAGGTAAATTGAAAGAAAAAGTAGAAAGTTCTGCCGAACGTGGAATTCTGTCGAAAAAATTGGCGACAATCATTTGTGATGCACCGATTGAATTTCATCAGGAACAATATGATTTAGAAGAACCTGATTTTGAAAAAGTAAAAGAGGTATTTGACGAAATTGAGTTCCGACGTTTATACGAAAATCTTTACCGGGCTTTTGCGCCAGCCCAGGATGGTATTTCTTCGGGTAAAAGTTCTTTGTCTCAGCCTCAACCTCAAACGGGAGCGAATCAAACAATGCAATTAGATTTATTTGCGAATTTTGAAGAATTGGATCAGGCGACTACAACAAAGGAAACCGTTTTAGAAAACGACCATCTTTACCAATATATTGATTCGCCAAAAGCGCAGTACATGCTCGTAAAAAACTTACTTGCGCAGTCTGCCGTAAGTTTTGACTGCGAAATTTCTTCTGCTAATGAAATGGAAGCCGATTTAATTGGGATGAGTTTCTCCTACAAAAATGGTTTGGCTTACTATCTTCCGTTATCAACTGATAAAGAAAAAGTTCAGGAAACGCTGAATATTTTCCGTCCGTTTTTTGAAAAATCAGAAATTCTAAAAATTTCACATCATCTAAAAGAAGATTATAAAATTTTAAAATTATATGGAATTAATATCGAAGGTGCGATCTTCGATACCATGATTGCGCATTATTTATTAAATCCCGATGGTCGACACACCATGGAATATCTTTCTGAAATGTATCTCAATTACAAATCGATTTCTCTGCAATCACTCATCGGAAAGAAAGGTAAAAATCAATTAAGTTTTGAAACTTTAACCATCGAGCAACAAACTGAATATGCGGCAGAAGATGCAGATCTTACTTTTCGTTTATACCAAGTTTTTGCACCGCAGTTAAAAAAGGAAAATTTAGAAGATTTATTTTATAAAGTCGAAATGCCTTTAATGAAAGTTCTCGCGAAGATGGAACTGGAAGGAATTGCACTCGACAAAAAATGGTTAGAACAAGAAAGTATCGATTTAGAAAGTGATTTAAGGAATTTAGAAAAGACGATCTTTGAATTATCTGGTGAAGAATTCAATATGAATTCGCCAAAACAATTGGGTGAAGTTTTATTTGAAAAAATGGAACTCGATCCAAAAGCGAAGAAAACAAAATCTGGACAGTACGCGACATCTGAAGATATTTTGCAGAAATTATCGAGTAAGCACGAAATCATTCAGCATATTTTAGAATATCGAACGTATCAAAAACTGAAATCAACATACGTAGATGCATTGCCTTTGCAAATTGATAAAGATGATCATCGCGTCCATACTAATTTTTCTCAAACTACTGCCGCGACAGGTCGTTTGGCTAGCGTCAATCCAAATTTGCAAAATATCCCAATTCGAACTTTGCGAGGTCAACAGATTCGTGGTGCTTTTGTCGCTAATCCTGGCAATAAATTAATCGCCGCGGATTATTCGCAAATTGAACTGCGTTTAATTGCAGCAATTTCCGAAGAGGAGAATATGATTAAAGCCTTTCAAGAAGGTGAAGATATTCACGCTTCAACTGCTTCCAAATTATTTAAAATTCCTTTAGAAGAAGTTACGAAAACCCAACGTTCCCAAGCAAAAACGGTCAACTTCGGAATTTTATACGGACAAGGTGCATTTGGTTTAGCCGAACAAACCGGACTTTCGAGAAAAGAAGCAAAAGAAATGATCGCTTCTTATTTTGAGACCTATCCAAAACTGAAAAAATATATGGCGGATCAGGTCGTAAAAGCACAGGAGATGGGTTACGTCGAAACTATTTTAAATAGGAAAAGACATTTGAAAGATATTAATTCCGCGAACTTTGTGGTGAAGGCTCACGCTGAACGTAACGCAGTTAATGCGCCAATTCAAGGAAGTGCAGCCGATGTAATTAAATTGGCCATGATTAAAATTGATGAGCAACTCACAGAGCAGAATTTGAAAACAAAAATGCTATTACAGGTTCATGATGAATTGATATTTGAAGCACCAGTAGAAGAGTTAGAAATTGTAACTGCTTTAATTAAAAAGGAAATGGAATCGGCTTTTGAAACCACCGTTCCTTTGTTAGTTGAAGTTGGAGTAGGAGATAATTGGTTAGAAGCGCATTAAAATCTAATTCAAATAAATTCTCATTATATTTGTTTACCAAATTTTTTAGAAAATGGAACTAGATATTAACCTCCGGAAAATAATTTTAGCAAAACAAATCCTTGATTTAAAAGATGAGTTTGTACTTGAAAATATCGAAAAGTATTTTGAGAAGAATAGTGACAAAAAAATATTTTCGGCCATATCTCTAGAAGATTTTTATGCAAGAATAGCGCAGTCTGAACTAGATTTTTCTGAAGGAAGATATGTAACTTCCGAAGAATTACTGAAAGAATTTACATAATGAAATTCGAGGTAATCTGGTCTTTTTACTCTCGAAAAAGTCTTCGTGAAATTAATATCTATTATTCAAAAGTAGCCGGTGAAAAAACTGCCAAAAAATTAATTCGGGGAATCATTAAAAAAGCAGGAACGTTGGAGAACTCGCAAGTGATTGGACAGAAAGAAATCTTGCTTGAACATAAAAGAATTGAATTCCGATATTTGATTTTTAAGAATTACAAAATTATTTACTCGATAGATAATCATAACGCGAAAATTTTAATTTATGATTTTTTCGATTGTCGTCAAAATCCCGTAAAACTGGAAAATCTTTCTGAATAAATTTAATGAAATTTCTCATTATCATTCCCACTCATAACGAAGAAAAAAATATTCTTTTCACGCTAAACTCTCTGAAACAGCAGGTTTTTCAGGATTTTTTCTGTGTAGTTATTAATGATGGTTCTACAGATAAAACGCAACAAATCGTCGAGGAATTCATTGGAAATGATACAAAATTTGTAATTCGTAGTTTAGAAGTATCAAAGCATGAGCCTGGCGCAAAAGTAGTGCGTACTTTTAACAAAGGTTTAGAAACAGTTAATCTAAATGAATTTGAAATTATCTGTAAATTTGATGCGGATATTATTTTCCCTCCAGATTATTTATGGAGGATAAATGAAGTTTATGAAATGCAACCGAAAGTTGGAATGGTTTCGGGAATTGTTAAAATACAGAAATCTATTTTTGAAAAAGAGTTGGCATTTGACTTCAAAGATGAAAAGCACCAATGGAAATTTGAAAATATATCTTCAAAAAATCATATCCGCGGACCGATTAAGTCGTACCGGAAAGAATGCTTTTTAGACATGAATGGTTTGCGTCCAGTTTTAGGTTGGGATAATATTGATGTAATGTTGGCGAAGAAACATGGATGGGAAACGATTACCATCAAAGATTTATGGGTGAAACATTTGCGACCAACAGCGTATCAATATCAAAATCAAAAAGCAGAAAAACTTGGTGAGTATTTTTATAATATTGGGTTGAGTTTACCTTTAACAATTTTATCCTCAGGAAAATCATCATTAAAAAATAAATCCATTCTAGAATTCTTCAACACGATGAAATCGTTTGTAAAACAAAAAGGACAACGAGCATTAACAAAGGAAGAAATAAGATACATCAGAAATCTACGCTGGACACAGATGCTAAACAGAAAATAAAAAATCCATGAAAAAAATAATTTCCATTTTAACCGCGTGTTTTTCAGTGGCTTTGATAGCACAAAAAAACGCAGATCTCATCATCACCAACGCAAAGATCTACACTGTTAACCAAAAATTTGATGTCGCTCAATCTATGGCGATTGCAAATGGGAAAATTGTGGCAGTTGGAAAATCTGCTGACATTCTGAAAAATTATAAATCTTCAAAGGTTCAAGATTTACAAGGAAAAACTGTTTTTCCAGGATTGATTGATGCTCATTGTCATTTCACAGGATACGCCACTGATAAATGGAAATGTCAACTTTGGGGTACAAAATCTTGGGATGAAATAATTAGCAAGATTTCGGATTATGCAGAGACCGCTCCTAAAGAATGGATTTATGGTCGCGGTTGGGATCAGAATGATTGGACCATAAAAGAATTTCCAACGAAAGAAAAATTGGATCAATTATTTCCTAACCGTCCGGTTTATTTAAAAAGAATTGATGGGCATGCCGCAGTTGCGAATCAAAAAGCATTAGACATCGCTGGAATTACAAAAGATTCTAAAATTTTAGGTGGCGAAATTGAAGTGAAGAATAGTAAACTCACTGGGATTTTAGTCGATAACGCCATGTTGTTGGTTGAAAAGCATATCCCAGAAATTGAAGATAACGAAGCCATTCAATATTTTTCAGAGTTACAGAAAGAATGTTTTTCTTACGGTTTAACTTCGCTTCACGATTGCGGAATTACCGAAAGAACTTTAGGTCTTTTAGAAAAAGCGCAGTCGCAAGATCAACTTCAAATGAAAATTTTTGCTTTGATGGAAGATAATACTGACTATTATGATCGTTGGGTTGAGAAGGGAAGATACACCAATAAAAATATTACGGTCGGTGGATTCAAAGTTTATTCTGATGGAGCGTTAGGTTCTAGAGGAGCTAATTTAATTCAGGATTACTCAGATAAAAAAGACTGGCGAGGATTTCTTTTAAGTGAAAGAACCCACTTTGAAAATTTAGCGAAGAAATTAAAAAACAGCGATTTGCAAATGTGTACGCACGCTATCGGAGATTCTGCAAACCGAACAATTCTTCAAATTTATGGTGATGTTTTAGGAACGAAAAATGATAGAAGATGGAGAATTGAACACGCGCAAATAGTTGATAAAAGTGATTTCGATCTGTTCGGAAAGTATTCAATTATTCCCTCTGTTCAGCCAACTCACGCGACTTCGGATATGTATTGGGCGGAAGATCGATTAGGTAAAGAACGTTTGAAATTTTCGTACGCTTACGAAGATTTATTAAAACAAAACGGCTGGCTTCCGTTAGGAACAGATTTCCCTGTTGAAGAAATTAGTCCGCTGAAAACTTTCTATTCGGCCGTAGCGAGAAAAGATTCGAAACACTATCCGACAAATGGATTTCAAAAAGAAAATGCTTTGACCAGAGAACAAGCATTGCGGGGAATGACGATTTGGGCAGCCAAAGCCGCTTTCCAAGAAAATGAAATCGGAAGTTTAGAGCCAGGAAAATCTGCCGACTTTATAATCGTTGATCAAGATTTAATGACCGTTTCTGAAGTTAAAATTTTAGATACTAAAGTTTTAGAAACTTATAGCAACGGAAAGAAAGTTTTCTAAAATCACTTCCAGTTAACTTTGAAAAAAATCGCTTACATAGAACTAGATACCCATGCAGAAATTGCAGGAAATTTCATGGAGTTAATGATGGGCTCGAAAGCATTTAAAGTTGATTATTATTTTTCTGAAAAGATCATTAAACAAATTGGAAAGCATCACTCAAATATTCATTTAAGTGAAAGTACAGAACTTTTAAATCAATTAAATGATCAGCAATATGATCTGATTATCATCGGAACGGCGCATCGGTATTTTAATTTATTTAAAGAAATTACTGCCAAATATAATACGTCTATAATTGTTCATAATTTAAATTTCGCGAAGATTACTCATTTTCAACTTTTCAAGAATATTTTTAAAAAAGATTTTAGATATCGACTGAAATTATATTTAAAAGAAGATTTATTTTCTGCTCCCGACGTTTTTAAAAAAGCCAAAAAACTTTTAGTGCTGGATCAAAGTTTAGTGCGAGATGATCTTCAGTACTTACCTGTTTTCTTTAATCAATTTCAACTAAATAATACCACCGAGATTTTCACGATTGTTATTCCGGGAGAAGTTTCACAAAGTCGGAGAGATTATAAAAAAGTTCTCCAACAACTAAAATCATTCAAAAGTAAAACTCATTTCAAAATTATTTTTCTGGGTAAGGCAGATGGCAAAGAACTTCGATCGCTGAAAGATTTTTCAAATGAAAGTTCAGAAAATATTTCAATTCAATATTTTATCCAAAAAGTGCCTCAGCAAGAATTTGACGAAATAATGCAGAGCGCTGATGTTTTATGGTGTCCAATTCAAAAGGGAACAGAATTCTTTAGCAATAAAGAAATCTACGGAGAAACCAAAATGAGCGGCAATGTTGGCGACGCAATTAAGTATGGAAAAGTTGCGATTTTTCCCACAGGTTACGATTCTGAATATCCTTTTCTGATTCCTGAACGAGATGAAGTTGAGCAGCAGATTTTAAACGTTGATAATAGTTATGACTATAACTTTCATATAAAATTTAATCGTCAAAAAGTTTCCGCTCAACTTGAAGAAACATTAAAAATTCTACTTTAAATCTTTAAAATTTAAAAAGACTTTTAAAGAAGTTTTTGTTGATGTATTCGCCCAGTGGGAAGAATTTCATCACGTGATTTGCACCAAAAATAACCGCTAAAACAAATGCCGGTTTGTACAGAAGATTGATCAAATTGCTGTTTGTGATAGGCAACATGATCGCTAAAGTAATGGCCGATGTGCAGATAATTAAGATAAACATCATTTCAATCGTCAACGGAAAAACCCGAAATTTCCAGTAATTAAAGTAGATTTTAATTAAGTTGAATAAGGTTAACGAAATCGCAGTAGCAATTGCAATTCCGATGATTCCAAAATCAGTTTTTGTTAAGAAAAGATAATTCAGAACAACGGTTGTAATTGCCAAAAATAACATTACTACAATATTAAATCGATAATATTTTGAAAGTGAAATGATGTGACCATTGAAACCAGTGGCCAAGTCAAATATCATGGCGATTCCTAAAATCCAGATCACAGGTTCTGCTTGTTGTAATTGATCACCGTTTTTAATAAAAGTAGTGAGGTATGGAAATCCCACCAAAATACACGAAAATAAAACGGCACCTAAAAAGAACAATGTTAACGATGTTTTTTTATGGAAGCGATCAAGTTCTTCGAATTCACCTTCGGCAATTGTTTTATTAATGATGGGTGCAGAAATATTGAACAGGCCCATTTGTGGAATCAAAATGAAGGAAAGAATAGATAAAATAATACTGTATACTCCATTTTCCTCGAAATTAAGAAATTCACCAATCATGAAATTATCTACTCGAAAGGCTATGTAGTTTCCGATGTTTCCTAGGAAGCCATAAAAACTATAATTTAAAATTTCTTTCCACAGGTTATCTTTTTTTATATAATCTGTACTGAAATCAGGCTGTATTTTTTCTAGTTTGTTGGCGTAAAAGAAATATCCAACAAATGATAAAATGAACATTGCGAGGAAAAAACCGTAAGATCCTTTTTCTGAAACTCCTAAAAAAAAGAACAGACAAAAGGCCCCAAGATTCGCAATTTTAGGAAATAGATTTTCAAATATATTGGGAATTGCAATCCGCTTAAAGTTCGAAATATATTTATTGAAAACTGCAGACAGAGCCATAACCAGAATCAGCGGAAGAATCAACTTCTTCATCTTCCATAATTCTAACGATTTAAATTGCGGGAAAAAGTAAAAGAAAGAAAAGAATAGAGCGGAGAATATTAAGAAGTTGATACCAATCCCGACCAGAGATAATGAAAGTAAATTCTGGTTCTTACCATCTTTCTGAGTTTTATGAAAAAATTTAATATTAGAAAATGAAAGACCGAAAACGACGATGGGTAAAAGCATTTCCGCCGTCGGCAGAATATAACGCAACTTTCCATAAAATTCCATATCGTAAGGAAAGATGAAAATCGCCGAAATGGTCCCCAGTAAAAAACCAAAATATCCTATCAAAGAATATTTAAAACCCTGCCGTGCAATTACACTCATGCTTTTTGAACATTTAGAGTTAGCACTAGATTTTTGAAAATAAAATGATTTATCATAATTTTAAAATGATCGTAACAGGATTTTAAAAATGGTAATAGTCAGTAAATTTTTAAATCAATAATGCTGCTTTTAAATTTTGGAAAAACAAAGATAATAAAACATGTTAAATAAATGTTAAAATCCTTAATGATTCGCAAATTATTTGAAGTTAAGAGGCTTTTGTTTTACATTTAACAGTTGAAGAAACCCAAAATGTTATTATATTATTAATAGCAAAGTCTTCAAACTATTACTATGAAAAAAATTCTATTTCTGCTCGGATTTGCATTACTGAGTTCGTGCAGTTCTCTAAAAAACTCACAAGAGACACCATTTATCTGGGAAGGGGCCAACGTTTATTTTCTGTTAACCGATCGCTTTAAAAATGGAGATCCTTCTAACGATATTAACTTCAACAGAACTGAAAAAGCCGCGACTCTTCGTGGTTTTGAAGGAGGAGATCTTAGGGGAGTTATTCAGAAAATTGACGATAACTATTTTACTGATCTGGGAATTAATGCGATTTGGATGACGCCTTTAGTGGAACAAATTCACGGTGCAACTAACGAAGGAACTGGAAACACTTTCGCCTTTCACGGTTATTGGACTAAAGATTGGACGGAACTCGATCCTAACTTTGGAACTAAAAAAGATCTTAAAGAATTAGTAGACAAAGCACATAAAAAAGGAATTCGAATTATTTTGGATGCCGTCATTAATCATACTGGACCAGTTACCAGCGCGGATCCAGTTTACCCAAATTCATGGGTTCGAACTTCGCCAACTTGTACTTATGAGAATTATCAAAACACTACGGCGTGTACGTTAGTCGCTAATCTTCCTGATATTTTAACGGAGTCTAATGCAGCGGTCGAACTTCCGCAGATGTTAGTTGATAAATGGAAAAAGGAAGGAAAATACGAAGCGGAGATGAAATCGTTGGACGCATTTTTTACCAGAACTGGTTATCCGAAAGCGCCAAAGTATTACATCATGAAATGGCTGGCGGATTATGTTCAAGAATTTGGAATTGATGGCTATCGTATTGATACGGTCAAGCATACGAACGAAGATGTCTGGAAAGATTTTCAAAAAATTAGTCAGGAATCATTTGATATTTATAAAAGGAATAACCCAACCAAAGTTCTGGATGACAATTTATTCTTTATGGTAGGTGAAGTTTATGGATATGGGATTTCTCAAAAACAAAATTATAATTTCGGAGATAAAAAGGTAAATTATTATCAAAATGGATTTAAATCTTTAATCAATTTTGATTTTATAGGAGATGCCAATAAAACGTACGAAGAACTTTTCTCTAATTATTCGAGATTATTGCATTCCGATTTAAATGGAAAAACGGTCATGAACTATTTAACGTCACATGATGACGGTTCACCATTTGACAAAGAAAGAAAAAGAACGTACGAAGCAGGAACGAAATTATTGTTGGCTCCGGGAATTTCCCAAGTTTATTACGGAGACGAAACTGCTAGAACATTAACAGTTCTTGGTGCAGAAGGTGATGCCAACCTTCGGTCAAATATGAATTGGAGTGATGTTCAATACAATCCAGGAACCAAAAGACTAACAGAACATTATCAAAAACTAGGAAAATTCAGAGCCAATCATCCAGCGGTGGGAGCGGGAGTTCACAGCGAGTTAAGTTCTAATAAGAATTATTGGTTTTCTCGAATATATAACAAAGAATCGTATACGGATAAAGTAATTATAGGTTTAAATTTACCGGCTGGAGAGAAAATTGCAGAGGTGTCACGAATTTTCCCTGCAGGTACAAAATTGCGTGATGCCTATTCTGGAAAAACTACCACCGTTACAAAAGATGGAATGGCCCCAATAAACTCTGAATTTAACATCGTATTATTTGAAAAACTATAAAATGAAAAAATTAATAACTCTTTTTACAATATGTTTATCAATCGGAATCTTTGCGCAAAAGGTTCCCGAAGTAAACAAAACCGAATTTTCAAAAGAAGCACTTAATCAAAAGATCACTTCCTTAAGCGGAAAAAAATCTTCAATTTCTGAGGTGTTGAAAAAACATGACGGACGAATTCTAATTATAGATTTTTGGGCAAGTTGGTGCCAAGACTGTATTCTAGCACTTCCTTCTACCAAAGAATTAAAAGAAAAAAATCCTGAAATTGATTTTGTTTATTTTTCGCTAGATCGTTCTCACGAACAGTGGAAAAGAGGTTTAGAAAAATACCAAATTGCAGATCAGGAAAATTATTGGTTTGATGAAGGTTGGAAAAATAACTTCAACAATTACATCGACCTGAATTGGGTACCACGTTTTATGCTGATCGATCAAACGGGGAAAATCGCGAAGTATTATTCAATCCATCCTAACGATGAGGATATGCAACAAAAAATAGCGGAGTTAAAACAAAAGTCACTTAATTAAAAGGTGCTTCTAGAAAATCATTGAGTGGTTTTATAGTTTTGCAAATTATAGCAAAATCACTTGCTGCGTTTTTTTGCAGAAGTTGCTCATCAGAAATGGGATGACTAACGGTGAAACTTTTCAATTTCAGATATTCCGCCATGGGATTATCTTTTTCAAATCCAGCCGGAATTCTGATGAGTTTGTGTTCAACACTTAATCCGCGGAAATGATTTCGAAATTCGGGATGTTCTAAAACTTTAATGAAATCTTCTCCGTTTGCTGAAATTTCTTTTCTGATTTCTTTTAAAATAGAAGCTTCAGGTTGGTAGATTCCGCCGGCCAAAAAAGATTTTCCTGGCTCAATATGAAGATAATATCCTGAGATTTTTTTTCCTTTTCCCATTCCTAAACTTACACCGAAGTGGGTTTTGTAGGGCGTTTTATCTTTAGAAAATCGGGTATCGCGATAAATTCTGAACAAGGCTTTTTTGGGCTCAATTTTTAAAATCTCATCATCGAATTTTGAAATTTCATCGATCAAACTTTCAACAAACTGAATGACGTCTTGCTGCGCTTCCAAATATTGGTTTTTATTTTCATTGAACCACTCGCGGTTATTGTTACGCGCTAAAGAATTTAGAAAGGTGAGTGTGGAAGCGTTCAAGGAGTCTTTCATTCAGTAAGATTTTATCAAATTTAATTAAATTTATATAATTGCTTTTCGAGCAAAGCAGAATTAACGATAAGTTAACAAACCGCCTATATAATTATCGAAAATAAAAAACGTATCTTTGCACCCAATTTATAGACGATCTTTTACATGAATTTATTTACGGAGACCAATCTAAGTCCTGAAGTTTTGAAGGCAGTTGGCGAACTGGGCTTTATAAGTCCAACAGAAATCCAAAAACAGACTATTCCTTTTATCTCTACAGATACACGCGATCTAATCGCACTTGCGCAGACGGGAACAGGCAA
>JBBSRZ010000056.1:0-17333 GCA_038242555.1 Flavobacteriales bacterium
ATCCAATTGATGGTAAAGGACCAATTACAGGTGAAACGTATGAAATGCCTTTGGAGAGAAAAGCTCCTGGAGTGATTTTCAGACAGCCGGTAACCGAGCCATTACAAACAGGTATTGTTGCAATCGATTCAATGATCCCAGTTGGTAGAGGGCAAAGAGAATTAATTATTGGTGACCGTCAGACAGGTAAAACTGTTGTAGCGATTGATACTATTATTAATCAAAGAGAATTTTACGATGCAGGTGAACCTGTATTCTGTATATATGTAGCGATCGGACAAAAAGGTTCGACCGTTGCGCAGATTGTTAAAACATTAGAAGATAAAGGCGCTTTGGCTTATACGGTAATTGTAGCAGCAAACGCTGCTGATCCAGCGCCGATGCAGGTTTACGCACCTATGGCTGGAGCCGCAATCGGAGAGTTCTTCCGAGATACGGGTAGACCAGCGTTGATTATCTATGATGATTTATCTAAACAAGCTGTTGCTTATCGTGAACTTTCTTTATTATTAAGAAGACCACCGGGCCGTGAAGCTTATCCGGGAGATGTTTTCTATCTTCACTCCAGATTATTGGAAAGAGCAGCAAAAGTGATCAATGATGATACGATTGCTGCACAGATGAACGATTTACCTGATTCATTGAAACCGATCGTAAAAGGAGGTGGTTCTTTAACCGCTTTACCGATTATTGAAACTCAAGCAGGTGACGTTTCGGCGTATATCCCTACGAACGTAATTTCTATTACAGACGGTCAGATTTTCTTGGAAACTGATTTATTTAACTCGGGAGTTCGTCCAGCGATTAACGTAGGTATTTCGGTATCGCGTGTTGGTGGTAATGCTCAGATTAAATCAATGAAGAAAGTTTCTGGAACTTTAAAATTAGATCAAGCACAATATAAAGAATTAGAAGCATTTGCTAAATTTGGTTCTGACTTAGATGCTTCAACGCAAGCAGTTATTTCAAAAGGAGAAAGAAACGTAGAGATTCTGAAACAACCAGTTAACTCTCCGCTTCCTGTTGATAGCCAAGTCGCAATGATCTATGTAGGAACAGAAAACTTATTAAGAAACGTTCCTATCGATAAAGTAAAAGAATTCCAAATCGAATATGTTGCGTTCTTAAGATCGAAACATCCTGAGACAATGGCTGCCATTAAATCTGGAAAAATTGACAAAGGAATTACCGATATTCTGAAACAAGCCGCTACAGAATTAGCGTCTAAATACAACTAAAAAATATTCAATTTTCAGTATTCAAAATTTATTGTTTTGAATACTGAATTTTAAACTTTGACTTCATAGAATGGCAAATTTAAAGGAAATACGCGGGAGGATTACTTCAATCTCTTCGACAATGCAAATTACGAGTGCGATGAAAATGGTTTCGGCAGCGAAATTAAAGAAAGCAACCGATGCAATTGTCATGTTGAGACCTTACTCAGAAAAATTGCAGGAAATTATAGAAAATGTAAGTTCTACTGTTGATTTAGAAGGAGTATCGACTTACACGGAAGAAAGAGAAGTGAACAAAGTTCTTTACATCGTGGTGACTTCTAACAAAGGTCTTGCTGGTGCGTTTAACTCTTCTGTAATCAAAGAATTAAATCACTCTATTGCAAACACCTCGCACGAAATAGAAATTCTTTCTGTTGGTAAAAAAGTGTATGATGCAGTTCGCAAAAATAGAACAATCTACGATAATCAAAGTGCCATATTTGATGGAATGAGTTTCGAAGTTGTTTCTAACTTTGTAGAAAATGTAATGAGAGATTTCCGTGAAGGAAGTTTTGACCAAGTGTTTGTGATCTATAATAAGTTCATCAATGCTGCAACTCAAGAAGTAAAGAAAGAACAGATTTTGCCAATCGCATTACCAGAGAAAGCAGAAGTTCCAAATACTGATTATATTTTTGAACCAAACGCAAAAGAAATCTTAGATGTCTTAATGCCAAAGTCTATTAAAACTCAGGTTTACAAAGCGATTTTGGATTCTGTAGCGTCTGAACACGGAGCACGTATGACGGCGATGCATAAAGCAACCGACAATGCAGAAGCGTTGAGAAATGATCTTAAAATTTTCTATAACAAAGCAAGACAAGCTGCAATTACCAATGAAATCTTGGAAATTGTGGGTGGTGCAGAAGCTTTAAAGAATTCGTAAAAGGGATAATTAAAGAAATTGATTTCTTAATTAATAGATATAAAACACCGACTTTGTTCGGTGTTTTTTTGTGGATAATCGAAATCGTGCGCTCAAAATTTGCTCATAATAATTATTTTATTTACGTATCTTTGCAACAATATTTATTAAATTTTTAAATGGATTCGGACATATTCAAGCTGTTGTTGGCTTTATTCTTAGTAATACTCAATGGTTTTTTCGTAGCCGCAGAATTCTCAATCGTCAAAGTTCGTTACTCCCAAATTCAACTCAAAGCTGCTGAAGGTCATAAAATGGCTAAGCAGGCAGAACACATTATCAAACATCTTGATGAATATCTTTCTGCTACACAACTGGGAATTACTTTAGCATCTCTTGCTTTAGGTTTTGTAGGTGAAAGTGCACTACATCATATTTTCGAAAACCTTTTCAACTATTTTAATTTAGCGGTGTTGCCAGCGACGATTACTACCATTTCTCTGGTTTCTAGTTTTTTATTAATTACCGTAATGCACATTGTATTTGGAGAATTAATTCCGAAATCTATTGCGATCAGAAAATCAGAAGCGACTACGATGTTTATTGCCGCGCCGTTGCGTATTTTTTATTCGATCTTTAGACCATTTATCTGGGCAATGAATCAAATGTCTAATGCGTTTTTGCGTTTGATAAAAATTCATCCGGCTTCCGAACAAGAAATACATTCAACGGAAGAACTGCAATTATTGGTAAAGCAATCGGCTGATTCAGGAGAAATTGAAGAGGAGAATTACGAGATTATTAAAAACGCTTTTGATTTTACAGATCACTCTGCGAAACAAATCATGATTCCTAGACAGAATATTTCTTCCATAGATATCGAAGAACCTGTTGAAGAGATCATCAACATTATAATGGAAGGTGGCTATTCTCGTTTGCCTGTTTATAAAGATTCCATTGATAATATAATTGGTATTTTTTATGCGAAAGAAATTATCCGAGAATATGTAAAAAGGAAAGGAGAGATTGATCACGAAGATTTGAACGACTTAATGCGTGATGCGTTCTTTGTGGTTGGAAGTAAAAAGATTTCTGATTTATTAAAAGTCTTTCAACAAAAGAAACAACATCTTGCTGTAGTGATTGATGAATTTGGAGGAACAGAAGGAATTGTAACTCTAGAAGATATCTTAGAAGAATTGGTGGGTGAAATCCAGGATGAAGAAGATGAAGAAGAAAAAATTGTTGATAAAGTCGGAGAAAATGTCTTTTGGGTAAAATCTACACAACCTTTAGATGAGATCAATGAAAAGTTACCAAAGATGTTTCCTTTGTCCGAAGACGGAGAATACAACACCTTGGCAGGTTATATCTTACACGAATTGAAAGATATTCCGGCGGAAAACCAAGAATTTAGCATCAATGACTATCACGTTAAGATTCTAAAAATGCAAAATAAAAGTGTCGAATTGGTAGAATTGGTTTACGAAGAACCTAATTTAATCACAGACCTTGTTAATGAAATAGGAGAAATTTAAATTAACAAAATTCTAATTTTTAAATTTTAAGAAATGGGATTATATTATAATATACCGACCAATATTAAGGATTACGAAGATCCAAAAAGAGAATACGAAGAAGAAGTTGCCGTTCTAGAAAAGGAAGATGACGTTTACAAAATAGTTTTGTGGAACGATGATGTAAATACCTTCGATCATGTTATTGATTCGCTTGTCGAAATTTGCGAACACACTTTAGACCAAGCCGAACAATGTGCAATTTTGGTGCATTACAAAGGTAAATGTACGGTCAAAACCGGGAGTTTAGAAAAACTAAAACCCATGAACGAAAAATTACTTTCACGAAGTCTAACTTCAGAAATTGTTTAAACCAAAGTTTCGGTCTCCGAAACTTTTTATTTTATAAAAAAAAGATGAATCCAGTTTTACTTGTAATCATTGGCGCCACGTCGGTGTTCAGTTATATCGTTTTTAGCAATCATAGTTTATTCGAAAAATATAAATTTAATGTTGGTGCAATTATTCGCGACAAAGAATATATAAGATTGTTATCTGCCGGATTTTTACATGCAGATTTAATGCATTTATTATTGAATATGTACGTTTTGTACAACTTCTCTTATCCGATTTTTGAGGCGTTTGGTACTTTAGGTTTTCTTCTAATTTACTTCGGCTCAATTTTACTAGGGAATTTATTCAGCCTTTATTTATACAAAAACCAATCTTGGTATTCGGCAATTGGCGCGAGTGGTGGGGTGTCCGGGATTATATTTGCGAGTGTGGCATTATATCCGAACTTAATTAAAATCGGAATTATCTTCTTGCCGCCAGAATTAAGTTTACCAGGTTATATCTTTGGATTTTTATATTTCGGATATTCTGTTTACATGATGTTATATCCGAAACAGAACGATAATATTGGTCATGCTGCGCATTTAGGCGGTGCTTTCTTTGGCTTAATGTACGTGGTTGCGCTATTCCCACAGATGGCGCTTGAAAATATTTTATACTTAGGAATTATGGCGCTTCCTCTAATGTACATGGCGTATATGGTTTTCGTCAAAAAGAAAATTCGGTAATTTTTTTAGAAGCAACAATAATTTCGCTTTTTTCTAAACCAATCCCGCTTTACGCTTTATCCCGCCGAGGCGGGGATGCGGCTGCAATCGGGGCTATTACTTCGAGCAGTTTGTCTTTTCGAATGATATAAACAGAATATCATATAAAAAAATTTTCCCTATTTCCATAGGAACGGGCTTTAGCCCTTTAATAAAATAAAAAAAATTAATAATGGCTTTAGCCAAAACTTCAACGTAGAACTTAGTTTGGTTGAATGCAATTGTAATTTCTAAAGGAATTAAAATAAAATAATCCTTATCATTAAATTTTATCAGTTGAGTTATCAGAAAATCATCTTTGAAATTCAACTTTTTGGCGCTCGCTTCATTAAAAATAATATAACACTTTTTAATAGGAACGGGCTTTAGCCCGTTTATAAATCAATAATAGTCATGGCTTTAGCCAAAACTTAAAGCGTAAAGTTTCATTTGGTTGAATCTAATTGCAATTGATAAAGGGACTCAAATCAGATAATCACTTTAATTAAAACTGAATCAATTCAATTTTCAGAAGATCACCTTATTTTAATTTAACTTTTTGGCGCTCGCTACTCTCTCGTCTAGGTAATTACAATTCGGTTTATTAACGCTCGCTGCGCTCGCGATTGATTAAAAATAATATAACACTTTTTAATAGGAACTGGCTTTAGCCCGTTCATAGAATCATATAATAATAATGGCTTTAGCCAAAACTTAACCGTAGAACTTAGTTGGTTGAATCCAATTGTAATTTCTAAGGCAATTCAACTTTTTCGGCGCTCGCTTCGCTCGCGCCTCAATTAATAAAGCCATGATTTAAAACTCAATATCTCAAAAACGCAACCACTCAAACTCTTCTCCAAACAAACCGATCATTTCCCGACAGATCTTTCATCAACTCTGAATCCTTCAAAACCTGAGAAAAAAGATTTAAAGTTTCTGGACCTAATTTCTGATTGATTTCCAAAAATATCAATCCATTTTTGGCCAAATGATTTTTACAATCTTTTGCAATTTTTTCGTAGAATATTAAAGCATTTGGAATGGGAGAGAACAATGCCATTTTTGGTTCAAACTCCTTTACTGAATCTGCAATCTGATTTTCTTCCTCCATTCCAATATACGGTGGATTGGAAATAATCACATCATAAACTTCAGTCAAGCTTTCATTCAAATAATCTTGATGAATGAAATTAATTTCGACTTGATGAAGATCCGCGTTTCTTTGTGCAGTTTTCAGCGCATTTTCTGAGAAGTCAATTGCTAATATATCTGCTTGTGGGAAATGCTTTTTTAAAACAACTGGAATAATTCCCGAACCCGTCCCAATATCTAACATCTTAAAATTTAATTCAGATAGTTTCGATTCTTTTATTTTTTTTATCGCCAGTTCCAGCAGTTCTTCCGTTTCTGGTCTCGGAATCAAAACATGTTCATCCACATAAAACTTCAAACCATAAAATTCTGTTTCTCCTAAAATCTGCTGATAAGGTTTACCGGTTTGTAGGTCGGCGACCATTTTTTGAAGCTCAAACA
Organism: Flavobacteriales bacterium; assembly: GCA_038242555.1. GTDB lineage: Bacteria > Bacteroidota > Bacteroidia > Flavobacteriales > Weeksellaceae > Kaistella. Next base: position 6,299 of record JBBSRZ010000056.1, read on the forward strand.
ATTTTTCTTTATCAACAGGTTCATCCATTACTTTTCGTAATTGAAATTGATCCAACTTCGTATAATGTCCAACAAATATTTTGAAAAGCATTTCACTTTCAGAAATCGAATACAATTCAGAAAGGTTTTTTGTGAAATAATTTTTAAACTCTTGATAAGTCATTTTTAGATTTAATAATTTAGATTTTAAATATAAATTCTTTTTACCGATAATGAAACATACAGACTTTAATTTCCTTGTAAATCGCCTATTAATAAGGATTAGTTATTAAAATAAAGAGAAAATTTAAATAATTTCACTATTTTTGAAAAAATTGCTAAAGTAAAAATGAAAAAATACCTTATGCTCACTTTTTCCGCTTTGGTTATTGTTTCCTGCGGATCTTCAAAGCCAGTAGTCGTAAAAAGAGAGATTCCAACCAAATCTGTAAAAAGGACAGAAAACCTCAAAGTATTAGAATCTTATTATACCGGAAAAAATTCTGGCGTGGTGGGAGAATTGTTGAAAGATGCTCAGAAATATTTGGGTGCACCTTACAAATATGCCGGTAATACTTCGTCAGGATTTGATTGTTCGGGCTTAGTGACCAAAGTTTTCGATGAAAACAGTTACAAATTACCTCGCCGTTCAGAGGATCAATCTACTCAAGGAAAAGAAATTAGTATTAAAGATGCAAAACCTGGCGATTTAGTGTTTTTTGCAACTTCAGGTGGATCTCGAGTTACGCACGTAGGAATCGTGCATGATATCGGCAATGGTGGTGAGGTGAAATTTATTCATTCCTCAACCTCGAAAGGCGTTATCATTTCTTCGCTAAACGAAAAGTATTGGAACAATGCTTATCTTTTCGCTAGAAGAGTATTGTAAATTTACCTTCAGTCAAAATTTTAAACACCAATCAAAAATATGTTACAGCAAACCATTGAAAATATTTGGGACAATAGAGCATTGTTACAAGATGAAGACAGCAAAAAAGCGATTCGTGAAGTTATCCGCCAATTAGATTTGGGTGAATTACGTGTTGCAGAACCTACTTCTGACGGCTGGAAAGTTAATGAATGGGTGAAGAAAGCGGTCGTTATGTATTTTCCAATTCAGAAAATGGAAACGATCGAAGTTGGCCCGTTTGAGTTTCATGATAAAATGCCTTTGAAAAGAAATTACGCCGAAAAAGGAGTTCGTGTTGTTCCACATGCGGTCGCTAGAGAAGGCGCTTACATTGCCTCAGGAGTAATTTTAATGCCCTCTTATGTGAATATCGGCGCTTATGTAGATTCTGGTACGATGGTAGATACGTGGGCAACTGTTGGAAGTTGTGCACAAATTGGTAAAGATGTGCATTTAAGTGGTGGAGTAGGAATTGGTGGTGTTTTAGAACCACTCCAAGCTGCACCAGTAATTATCGAAGATAATGTTTTCGTTGGTTCTAGATGTATCGTGGTTGAAGGAGTTCATGTTGAACGAGAAGCCGTTTTAGGGGCAAATGTCGTTTTGACTGCATCCACAAAAATTATCGATGTAACTGGCGACACTCCCATAGAAATCAAAGGAAGAGTTCCGGCTCGTTCGGTCGTTATTCCAGGAAGTTATACCAAGCAGTTCCCGGCGGGTGAATTTCAAGTTCCTTGTGCCTTAATTATCGGGGAAAGAAAAGAATCAACAGATAAGAAAACTTCTTTGAATGATGCTCTAAGAGAAAATAACGTAGCAGTTTAAAAATTTTCGATGGCGATTCCCAAACAGATTTTCCAAACCTTCAAGATCCAAGATTTGCCTTGGATCACCCGTTGGTATATTAAGAAGATGTTGCGGAAAAATCCTGAATACGAATATCATTTTTATGACGATGTTCAAATTCAGGAGTTCTTGATGGCAGAATATCCCGTGCGCTATCTCAACGCTTATAAAAGGTTAACAATTGGTGCGGCAAAAGCAGATTTTTTTCGTTACGCCATTTTATATAAAAAAGGCGGAATCTATTTGGATATCGATAGCGGCATAAAAAGTCCATTTAAAGATTTTATTTTGGATTCTGACGAGGCAATTATTACCAGAGAAGGTAACCCGGGATTATATGTTCAATGGGCTTTAATTTTCAATAAAGAACATCCGTTTTTAGAAAAAACTTTGGCTTCAATGCTTGATAATATTGAAACTCATCGCTTTCCAAATGATGTTCATCAGACAACGGGTCCAACCGTTTTCACCAAAGCGGTGAATGAGTCTTTACGTGAAAATCCGAATATTGTACATCGTTTTTTGGGAACTGACTGGAACGGGCATCTGCAATTTAAATATAAATTAGGTAAGTTTTTCCTTTACAGTAAAAAATCTGAACACTGGAAGCAGAAGCAGAAAACCCAAGATATCATTAAACCTGCAGAACAATGAAAATTGCTTTTGACGGTAAACGATTCTTTAACAACAGTTCAGGATTAGGCAATTACTCCCGCGACTTAGTTCGCATTTCAGCAATTTATTTTCCCGAGAATGAATATCTTCTTTTTAATGAAAATGAGACGATTAAAGGTAAAGATATTTTAGGATTATCGAATGTTTCTTTCGTTAAAACTTCAGTAGGAACTTGGGCGCGACAACTAAAAATGGGTAAAGATGCCCAAGCAGTTAAGGCAGATATATTCCACGGTCTTTCAGGTGAATTACCTTTAAAATGGACTGATCAGCCCATTAAGAAAGTAGTGACGATTCATGATTTGATTTTCCTGAGATTTCCTCAATTTTATTCACTTTTCGACCGTAAAATTCATCTTTGGAAATTTAAAAATGCAATAAAACAAGCCGATATAATCATTGCCATTTCTGAGCAAACTAAAAGGGATGTTATTCAATTTCTAAAGGTTCCGAAAGAGAAAATTAGAGTTGTTTATCAAGGTTGTCATCAGCAACTTAAAGAACATCAATCAGACGAATATATAAATTTAATTAAAGAAAAATTTCAACTTCCTGAAAGATTTATTTTAAATGTCGGCACGATCGAAGAAAGGAAAAACGTACTAAACATCGTTAAGGCCATTAATGGAACTAAAATCCCATTAGTAGTAATCGGTAAGAAAACAAATTACTTTAACAAAGTCAAAAAGTATATTTCAAAAAACAAATTAGAAAATCAGGTTCATTTTTTAGAAAATGTATCGATGGAAGAACTGGCTGCGATTTACAAATTAGCAGATGTTTTTGTTTATCCAAGTTATTTTGAAGGTTTTGGAATTCCGATTATTGAAGCGCTTTACTCTGAAACACCCGTAATCACAAGTAATTTAAGTAGTTTGCCAGAAGCAGGTGGTGACCATTCGGTTTATGTTTATCCAAATAATGTTGATGATATCAAAGCGAAAATTTTGTTTCTGTGGCAAAATGAAGCTGAGCGGAAACGAAGAGCCAAAAAAGGTTTAAAATTCGTGCAAAAATTTAATGATGAATCGATTGCTGAAAATTTACAATCTGTTTATCAGGAACTTATATTTAAATAGAAAATATTCCTTGCAGGAGAAATATATTATGTGATATATTTGCACCAGTTAAAACATCATGAATAATACAATCACTTCAATCCATCATCATCATCTCATCTAAAGACGAGTTGATATTTTATGGCTATAAGTGAATTAAATAAATGTAAACCGTCTGAACAGAGACGGTTTTTTTTGTATTAAACAGGAAGGCATTTGTTCAGACCCAATCTCTAAATTGAAAAATGAACAAATTAAGAATCGCAATTCAAAAAAGCGGACGTCTCAGTGAAAAATCCTTAGAGCTTTTAAAGGAATGTGGGATCAAAATTCCAGATTTTAAAAGCAAACTTAAAAATTCCGCCAGCAATTTCCCCTTAGAAATTCTCTTCCTTCGGGACGACGACATTCCAAAATACGTGGAGCAGAACATTGTTGATGTTGGCATTATCGGTGAGAATGAAGTGCTAGAACAGAATAAAAATGTCGATCTTGTTAAAAGATTAGGATTTGCAAATTGTCGACTTTCTCTGGCGATTCCAAAAGAAATGGAATATTCGGATTTAAGTTTTTTTAATAATAAAAAAGTTGCCACCTCGTATCCTTCGATTTTACAAAATTTCTTTAATACCAAAAACATTAACGCTGAGATTGTTGAGATTTCTGGGAGTGTCGAGATCGCACCAAGTATTGGATTAGCAGATGCGATCGCTGATTTAGTCAGTTCTGGCAGTACACTTTTACATAATGGTTTAAATGAAGTAGAGCAGGTATTAACCAGTGAAGCAGTTTTAATTTCAAATAAAAATCTATCACCAGAAGTAGCGCAGATCTTAGAATCATTCTTATTTCGTGTGCAGGCCGTTCGGAACTCAAAAGAGAATAAATATATTCTCCTTAATGCTCCAAATGATTCAATTGATAAAATAATCGAAATTTTACCCGGAATGAAATCACCAACTATTTTACCGTTGGCAGAATCGGGTTGGAGTAGCATTCACTCTGTTGTTCGGGAAAATGAATTTTGGGAAATCATCGACGAATTGAAAAAACAAGGTGCTGAAGGAATTTTAGTGATACCGATCGAAAAAATGATATTGTAGTCGCCATGAAAAACATAAGAAAATATCCAGCCAGAGAAAGTTGGGAAAGTCTTTTAAAAAGACCAGTTTTAGAAAAAGTTGATCTCCGAGCAACAGTTCAAGAAATTTTCTTGAAAGTTCGAGTCGAAGGTGATTTAGCGCTACAAGAATTTTCTTCGAAGTTTGATGGAGTAGAAATTGAAAATTTTTTGGTTAGCCAAAATGAAATAGATTTTGCCGTAACTCAAGTTTCAGCGGAACTAAAAGAAGCAATTAATCAAGCAAAGAAAAATATTTATCAATTCCATTATGCTCAAAAGGAAGAATTGAAGGAGATTGAAACAACAGAAGGAGTCATTTGTTGGAGAGAGTCTCGAGCAATCGAAAAAGTTGGATTATACATTCCGGGCGGAACGGCGCCGCTTTTTTCCACAGTTTTAATGTTGGCGGTGCCGGCGCAGATAGCGGGTTGTAAAGAAATTATTCTTTGCACGCCACCACAAAAAGATGGATCCATTAATCCAGCGATTTTATATACTGCTCAATTATGTGGAGTAAAAAATATTTATAAAGTTGGTGGTGCTCAAGCAATTGCAGCCTTGACTTTCGGAACAGAATCTATCCCGAAAGTGGATAAGATTTTTGGACCGGGAAATCAATACGTCACTCAAGCAAAACAAATCGCCCAAGATTATAATGTAGCGATTGATCTGCCAGCAGGCCCAAGTGAAGTTCTCGTAATTGCAGATCAAAGTGCAATTCCTGCCTTCTGCGCGGCGGATCTATTATCACAAGCCGAACACGGAAGTGATTCTCAAGTGGTTTTTATCTCGACGGATGGAGATGTTTTTAATGAAACCATTCAAGAAATTGAGAAACAGTTAACTGAACTTCCCCGAAATGAAGTTGCAAAATCTGCCTTGGAAAAAAGTAATTTTATATTATTGAAATCGATTGAAGAAGCTATTGAAATGAGTAATCGTTATGCACCCGAACATTTAATTTTAGCGGTTGACAACGCCAGAGATTTAGTGCAGATTATTACTAATGCAGGTTCAATTTTCCTTGGAAACTATACACCAGAATCGGCAGGAGATTATGCCAGTGGAACCAATCATACTTTACCGACTAATGGTTTTGCAAAAAACTACAGCGGCGTTTCTTTAGATAGTTTCGTAAAAAAAATTACCGTTCAAGAAATATCAAAAATGGGCTTACAGAATCTTGGAAAGACTATCGAAGTAATGGCCACAGCAGAAGGTTTGATGGCTCACAAAAATGCAGTTTCACTTCGATTAAAATCTTTAGTAAATGAAATTTAATTTAAATAGAATGATTCGTCCGCACTTAACTGGGATAAAATCGTATCAAAGTTTAAGGTCTTCTTATTCAAAAAATGAAATGATCTTTTTGGATGCCAATGAAAATCCATTTGGTGATTATAACAGATATCCGGATTCTGAACATATTCAATTAAAGAACAAACTTGCGCAGATCAATAAGGTTCAATCAGAGAAATTGTTTTTAGGAAGTGGCAGCGATGAACTGATTGATTTGGTGATGCGTATTTTTTGCGAACCAGGTGAAGATTCCATAATGGTTTTCAATCCGAACTTTGTAATGTACGAGATTTACGCAAAAATGAATAATCTTCGAGTTGAAAAGTTAAAACTTACTGAAGATTTTCAGATAGATAAAAGTGTATTCCAAGACGCTGTTTCTAAATCTCAAGCAAAAATCTTATTCCTTTGTTCTCCGAATAATCCCACTGGAAACTCGATTGATAATTTAGAATTTTTTATCGAAAACTTTAATGGCATCGTGGTCGTAGATGAAGCCTATATCGAATTTTCGCCTGAGGTTTCTGCAGTTAATTTACTAAATAAACATCCCAATTTAATTGTATTAAAAACTTTGTCTAAAGCCTATGGTTTAGCCGGTTTGAGAATTGGAGTTGGATTCTCTTGTGCTGAAATCACAAACTTGTTCAACCAATTTAAACCACCATACAACATCAGTTCAGAAAGTCAAAGATTGGCTTTGGAAAGTTTAAATGATGAAGATGTAATAAAGAGTAATATTGCCATGATTTTAGATGAAAAGGAGAAACTTAGAAAAGGTTTAAAAGAAATTAACCAAGTAGTTCGAATTTATCCATCTGATGCAAATTTTTTCTTGGTTGAATTTAAAGATGTGGAAAAGGTATTTCATAGTTTATTAAACGCCAATATTTTGACGAGTCTGCGGCATCCCAACTTAAAAAATTGCCTTCGAATAAGTGTAGGAACAAAAGAAGACAATTTAGAATTATTAAAAGTATTATCAGAAATAAAAGAATGATGAAAAAAGTATTATTTATAGATCGCGACGGGACTTTAATTTTAGAACCGCCCACAGATTTTCAAGTAGATTCTTTAGAAAAACTAGAATTTTACCCGAAAGTGATTCAGAATTTGGCCAAAATTGTAAAGGAATTAGATTATGAATTGGTCATGGTGACGAATCAGGACGGTTTAGGAACAGATTCTTTTCCAGAGGAGGACTTCAGAATTCCACAAGAGAAAATGTTGAAAACTTTAGCCAATGAGAATATTATATTTTCAGACATTTTAGTTGATGGTAGTTTCGAAGTTGAAAACTCCCCGAATCGAAAACCTAGAACCGGAATGCTTCAAAAATACATTTACGGAAATTACGATTTGAAAAATTCCTTTGTGATTGGAGATCGTAAAACCGATGTTGAACTAGCCAAAAACTTAGGAACGCAATCAATCTATATTGCTGCAGAAAATATCGAAGAAGCAACTTTGACCACCGAAAGCTGGGACGAAATCTATCAGTACTTAAAGCAGATTCCACGGAAAGCAAAAGTCAATCGGAAGACAAAAGAAACTGAAATTACCGTTGAATTAAATCTCGACGGAAGTGGAAAATCAAATATCAATACTGGACTGGCCTTTTTTGATCACATGTTAGAACAGATTTCCAAACACGGAAATTTCGATTTAGAAGTCTTGGTTAACGGCGATTTGATGGTTGACGAGCATCACACCATTGAAGATACTGCTTTGGTATTAGGAACTTGTTTTGAGCAGGCTTTAGGTTCCAAAAGAGGGATTGAACGGTATGCGTTTGCCTTACCGATGGATGATTGTTTGGCGCAGGTTGCTTTAGATTTTGGTGGAAGAAACTGGTTGGTTTGGGATGTTGAATTTAAACGCGAAAAGATTGGTGATGCGCCGACGGAACTGTTTTATCACTTTTTCAAATCGTTTACAGATACCGGAAAATGCAATCTCAATATTCAATGTGAAGGTGAAAATGAACACCACAAAATCGAATCTATTTTTAAAGCATTTGCAAAAGTTTTGCGTGATTCAGTAAAACGTGACGAAAACAATTTCTCCATTCCAAGTACCAAAGGAGTTTTATGATAGCGATTATTGATTACGTGGCCGGAAACGTAAAATCTGTGGAAAATGCGATCAGAAAATTAGGATATGAAACTTTAATTACGTCAGATTTTGATGAAATTAGAAAGGCAGAGAAAGTGATTTTTCCGGGAGTTGGAGAAGCGTCAACTGCGATGACTTATTTAAAAATGAAAAATTTAGTTCAATTAATTCCTACACTAAAACAACCGTTCTTAGGAATTTGTTTAGGACAACAATTATTGTGTGATTTTTCAGAAGAAGGAAACACCAAATGTCTCGGAATTTTTGATTTGAAAGTAAAGCAATTTCCCGCTACAGATATTGTTCCTCATATGGGCTGGAATAATTTGCAAAAGATGAGAGGTCCACTTTTCAATGGAATTTCTGAATCAGACAATTTTTATTTTGTCCACAGTTATTATTGCGGACTCGGGGAAAATACAACGTCAGAATGTGATTATATTTTACCGTTCAGCGCGACTTTGCAGAAAGATAATTTTTATGGAACACAGCTTCATCCGGAAAAATCTGGAGATGTAGGTTCTGTAATTCTTCGAAACTTTTTAAATCTAAATAATTTAATTACAAACCTGCCTGTCGGCAGACAGGAGTCACTAAACTGAAAGATGAAATTTGGTCGCTTTAAAGTGTGCAAAAGGTCTGGTGTCAACTTTACACTTTTATGAACTTTTGAGATGATTTAAAAATTAAAAAACTTTTGTGTCTTTTGTGGTTTTAAACAAATATAAAATGAAAATAATTCCAGCCATCGATATTATCGACGGGAAATGTGTACGTTTATCCAAAGGCGATTACAACACCAAGAAAATATATCACGAAAATGCCTTAGATATTGCTAAAGAATACGAAGCAAATGGAATCCAATATCTGCACTTGGTTGATTTGGATGGGGCGAAAGCAAAAACCATCAAAAATTTAAAAATCTTAAAAATGCTCGCTTCGCAGACGAATTTGATTATTGATTTTGGCGGCGGAATAAAAACTCGCGAAAATTTGGAAAGTGCTTTCAATGCGGGTGCAAATCAAGTAACGATCGGAAGTATTGCAGTTGAAAATCCAAAATTGTGCGAGGAATGGATCACAGAGTTTGGTGTTGAGAAGTTTATTTTGGGCGCAGACTGTTTAGACCGAAAAGTAAAAACTGCAGGTTGGTTAGAAAATTCTGACCTCGATGTTATTGAATTTATTCAATCTTATAAATCTAAAGGAATACAGGATGTGATTTGCACCGATATTTCAAAAGACGGAATGCTGCAAGGTCCTTCTTTCGAATTATACAAAGAGATTATAAGTCAAACCACTGTTTCTTTAATAGCCAGTGGCGGAATTTCTTCGATGCAGGATCTGTATGATTTAAAAGAACTCGGTTGCTCAGGCGCAATTATCGGCAAGGCTTTATATGAAGGAAAAATTAGTTTAAAAGAACTTCAAAAATTTAATTAATGTTGAAAAAAAGAATTATTCCGTGTTTGGATATCAAAGATGGGAAAACCGTAAAAGGAGTTCAATTTGAGGATTTACGGATTGCCGGAGATCCAGTAGAACTTGCAAAAAAGTATGTAAAAGATGGCGCTGATGAATTGGTTTTTTTAGATATCACGGCAACTTTAGAAGGCAGAAAAACCTTAGTCGAACTCGTTGAAAAATTAAGTTTAGAAATCAATATTCCTTTTACCATTGGAGGTGGAATTTCTTCGGTAGAAGATGTCGAAATTTTATTGAAAGCTGGCGCCGATAAAGTTTCTATCAACTCTGCTGCGGTTCGCCGGCCAGAATTAGTTCAGGAAATCGCTCAACAGTTCGGTAACCAATGTGTTGTGGTTGCCATCGACACCAAAAATGTGAATGGTGAAGATTACGTTTTCATTAATGGTGGGAAAATTCAAACCGACTGGAAAACGTTAGATTGGGTGAAAAAAGTTACCGATTTAGGAGCCGGAGAAATATTATTGACTTCCATGGATTTTGATGGAACAAAAAATGGATTTGATATCCGAATGCTGCAGAATGTTTCAACCGTTTGTCAACTTCCGATCATCGCTTCCGGTGGTGCTGGAAAAATGGAAGATTTCACAGAAGTATTTACCGAAACAAAAGTGACCGGCGCTTTGGCTGCCAGTATTTTTCACTTTAATGAAATCAAAATAACGGACTTAAAAGAAAATTTAAAAAAAAATAAAATATCCATAAGATGAACTTAGATTTTGAAAAAGGAAATGGATTAATTCCAGTCATCATTCAAGACGCGCGAACGCAACAGATTTTGATGCTGGGTTATATGAATGAGGAAGCACTTAACTTAACAAAAAAAGATGGACGAGTTCATTTCTTTAGCCGAACGACAAATAGAATTTGGTTGAAAGGGGAAACATCAGAAAATTATTTGTATGTACAAAGCATCAAAGAAGATTGTGATTCCGATGCGCTTTTAATTCAGGCAAAACCTGCCGGCAATGTTTGTCACACCGGAACGTTTAGTTGTTTCGAAGAAAAGAACGCAAAAGGATTTCTATATGAATTAGAAGAAACGATCTCAGAACGCATCGATCAGAAAGTGGAGGATTCCTACACTTATGATCTATACCAAAGAGGTATTAACAAAATGGCGCAGAAAGTAGGAGAGGAGGCTGTAGAATTGGTAATCGAGGCGAAAGATAACAATGATGATCTGTTTAAAAATGAAGCAGCAGATTTACTGTATCACTTTCTGATTTTGCTCAAAGCTAAATCGATGTCGTTAACAGAAATCGAAGAAATTTTATTGCAACGAAATACGAAATAATATAAGCAGAATTAGGACAAAAAAAAGAATCTCATACGTCGCCGTATGAGATTTATAATTGATAACAAAAAATTTTACATTTATTTTACTTGATCTACGATTGCTTTGAACGCTTCAGGATGATTCATTGCTAAATCAGCTAAAACTTTTCTGTTCAATTCAATGTTGTTCGTTTTAAGAGCGCCCATAAACTGGGAGTAAGACATTCCGTGTTCTCTTGCACCAGCGTTGATACGCATGATCCA
>JBBSRZ010000057.1:0-17177 GCA_038242555.1 Flavobacteriales bacterium
ATACGTTCCTTAATAAATCGACCACGGACCAAATGGTCACCATTAAAGTAATTGAACCTGATCACGGTAAAATTACGTTGAGTGGTAAAGAAAAAATCCTTCTTAAAAAAGATCAAATTACTAAGGGAACTGTAAATCTTAGTTTTCCAGAAAAAGAAATAAAACTTTCAAAACAAAAAGTCAAAATCGGCGTTTATGATCCAACAGGTAAATTGTTAGATTCTTTTGAAACCAGTTTTGAAGGGCCTTTTAAAATTCAATTTTAATTCATTATGTTTAAAAAACTTTCATGGGGACACGGCGTAATAATCGCTTTAGGTTCCTTCATTATATTTATTTTGTTCATGGTTTTTGGCTTTACGTATGGTCAACAAAACTCTGAATTAGTATCTAATGATTATTACGGTGACGAACTCGTTTATCAAGGCGTGATTGATGCAAAAAACAATGTAAAAGATTTATCTGAAATACCCACTTATCGAGAAATTCCTCAAGGTATCAAGATCAATTTTCCATTAGTTGATGTACCAGATGATAATAAAGTCGAGTTCGAACTTTTCAGAACAGATGATGCTAATCTAGATGTTAAAAAAGAATTGACTTTAGATCAGAACAGAGAATTACTGATTCCACGGGATGTAATCTCGACTGGTTCGTATACGCTTAAAGTAAAATGGTCTCAAAATAAAAAACCTTATCAAGTAGATTACGACGTTTTATGGAAATAGCCCTTCTAATTTCTGCGCTGGGACTCGGATTTGCTTCGGGATTTCACTGCATTGGAATGTGTGGGCCGATCGCTTTATCTTTAGGATTAACTAAGAAACAAGCGACCAATTATTATTTGCAAAATCTTACTTATCAGTTCGGGAGAATTGCGACCTACGCAACTTTAGGAGCGTTTTTGGGAATTATCGGTCAGGGATTTGAAATGGCTGGTTTCCAACAATATTTGACGATTGGTGTGGGAATTTTATTAATTGTAATGGCGATATTTTCCTTTGGAGGAAAGGATTTTGCGTCGAAGATTCCATTTCTGACTTCTTCTTTATTAAAGGTGAAGATGAATCTCTCCAAACTTCTACAAAAAGCAGATTACCGTTCGCGATTTGCAACTGGATTATTGAACGGGCTTTTGCCTTGCGGAATGGTCTATATGGCTTTAACTGCAAGTTTAGCCGCAGGAGGAATCTGGCAAAGCGCAACGTTTATGGCGCTTTTCGGCTTAGGAACGCTTCCATTTATGTTTGCTGTTGTGCTGCTTGGAAATTTAATGACTACCGCATTTCGAATTAAAATTTTAAAGTTCATCCCGGTAATGATGATTATTTTAGGTGGACTATTTATCGTAAGAGGAATGGAACTCGGAATTCCGTACTTATCGCCGCAAAGTGCCTCAATGAAAGTGATTCACAATAATTCATCCGAACACCAAGAAGGTAATCACGAAAGTTGTCATTAAAATATTTGATTAAAATATAGAAATCTCTTTCTCATCTATTTAATTTTTATACAGAATAATACAAAAACCACCGAGGATTCGGTGGTTTTTATCTATTAAAAAATGATTTCAATTAACTGATCATCTCAAATTTAGCATAATCGGCAACAATTTTTGGAAGTTTTATTCCTTCTTCATTTTGATTATTTTCCAGTAGCGCCGCCATAATTCTTGGCAAAGCCATGGCTGAACCATTTAAAGTATGAACTAATTGCGTTTTACCGTCTACTTTATATCGACATTTTAAACGGTTCGCTTGAAAAGTTTCAAAATTAGAAACGGAAGAAACTTCTAACCACTTTTCCTGTGCTGCACTCCAAACTTCAAAATCATAAGTCATCGCTGCTGCAAATCCTGTGTCACCACCGCACAATCTTAATATACGAAACGGTAATTCTAGATCCACCAAAATGGATTTTACATGTTCCACCATTCCTTCTAACGCTGCGTAAGAATTCTCAGGTTTTTCAATGCGAACGATCTCTACTTTTTCAAATTGATGCAATCTATTCAATCCACGAACGTGCGCACCGTAACTTCCTGCTTCTCGTCGATAACATTGGGAAAACGCCGTATTTTTTTTCGGAAGATCTTTCTCATCTAAGATAACATCGCGATACATATTCGTTACCGGAATTTCAGAGGTTGGGATGAGATATAAATTATCTTCATTAATGTAATACATCTGACCTTCTTTATCCGGTAATTGTCCTGTGCCGTAACCAGAAGCTTCATTCACAACATGTGGTGGATTTACTTCAAAATAACCAGCGTCAACATTTTTGTCTAAAAAATACTGAACCAAAGCCCGTTGAAGTCTCGCTCCTTTTCCTAAGTAAACCGGAAAGCCAGCACCTGCAATTTTTACTCCTAACTCAAAATCGATCAAGTTATATTTTTTAGCCAATTCCCAGTGCGGAATTGCGCCTTCGCCTAATCCTTCAACTTCATGAGACTGGTAAATTATTTCATTATCGTCGGCCGTGCTTCCTGCTTTCACTTTCTCATACGGAACATTGGGAATTAAGTACAAAATTTCTAAAAGCCTAGCCTCCGCCTCTTTTAATTTTTGTTGAAGATTTTGTGCATTATCTTTATATTCAGCGGTCTTCGATTTGGCATTTTGTGCTTCTTCTTTTTTGCCCTCCTTCATTAAAATCCCGATTTCCTTCGAAATTTTATTCATTTCAGTTAAATTCTGGTCGAGTTCAAATTGAAATTTTTTCCGAGCGTCATCCACAGAAATAGCTTCATCTATTAATTCTGTTTGCTTAAAATTTCTTTTTTCTAAACCTGCGATAACGCGCTCTTTATTTTCGCGCAAAAAATTAACTTGTAACATTAAAATAAGATTTTATATTGAAGGTCGAGTAGGATTTCCCTAATCAACTAGCGCAAATTTAGTGATTATTTGCTGATTTTAATAGTGTTGGGAACGTCTTCAGTTTTATTAAACTGCAGTGTTCCATTATAAAAAACTTTAGAAACTTGAAAAAGATCTGGAGTCGAACGATACTGAATCGTCATGGTATCATTGGTAATTCTTTTAACTGAATCATTGATCTTTTTAGTTAAGATCAGAGCAATTTTTGATTCGTAAGTTTTCAGAGCTCCTACGGAATCAATTCCGATCCGTTGTGCTCCAGCCAAGTATTCTATATAACTAAGAGTATCTGCATTTTTCATCATTGAAAATGAAACAGGAGCGTTATCTGTTAGACCGTAAACATCGTTCATTTGAGAGGAAACATACGAGCCAGGAATTTTACTGTTAAGCATATCTTGACCTAACGAATCGATATATAAATTGATCACCTGATCTACTTTTTGAATCTTTTCTTCCTCACCTCGGCAAGAAAGGAAAGCAGTAAAGATCATTAACGCTATAAAAAATAAATTCTTCATTGGTGCAAAGATAATTTATATATAAAAAAAAAGTTTAATAGTTTTCAAAATACTTTTGATACCACAGTTCAAATGTAATCAATTGCCAAATTTTCAGATGTCTATTCGAGTCGTCTTTGTTGTTGTACCACTGATCTATAATTTCTGCCTTAAAAAAACCTCTATTTTTAAGACTATTTAAATTTTCTATAATGAATTTTTGTGCATCCTTATTGGATCTCATAAAATAATCGAGCGGAAAAGAAAAGCCTTTTTTGGGCATGTTCAAAACCTGTGATGGCAGATATTTTTTTGCAACTTTTCTAAGTACTGGCTTGTTTTGCAACCCATTGAAAACTAATTTTTCTGGTAAAGTAGACACAAAATCTATTAAATCATTACTTAAATAAGGATACCGTATTTCAACACCGTGTTTCATAGCACTTAAATCATCCCTGTAAGCATGATGAGAAGATAACGAATACCTAAGATCATATTCAAGCAAACTTTTGTAGGTATTAGTTTTAGACAAATGAAAACGTTCTAAATCAACATTAATTTTCTGGAATAATTGTTTGTTAAAAATTGTTTTTGCTTCGTTCGGATTCATCGCTGATTGACTTTGACGAAAAAAAGCTAGCATATTGTGTTGTGAAAAATAATTCTTTAATCGATTGGAATAATTATCATTATTAAATATGAAATGTCGAATAAAGTTAAACCTCTTCAACAATAACCATCGATTAAGTTTTAAACTATGAGCGTATCCAGCGAAAAGCTCATCAGCACCATTTCCACTTAGCACAACTTTAAAACCAAGCTCTTTGGTGAATTCTGCGGCATTAAGTAATACTTCTAAACTACTATAAGGTTCTTCAAAATGTTGAATGTTTTCTTTTAGTTGATTTAGCAATTCTTCATCTGTAACTTTTTTAACATTGTGTCTAATCTCTAAATTTTTAGCGACCAGTGAAGCATTCTTAATTTCATCTTCAGAGAACTGATAAGAAATACTAAAGGCTGAAATATTGTTTTCAAACATTTTCGCTTTTGTTGTGATAAGAGTAGAATCGATTCCACCGCTCATCATACTTACGACTGGAACATCTGCAATTAGCTGTTCTTCAATGCTTTTCGTAAGGAGTTGGTCTATGGTCTCGATAGCATCTTCTTGTGAAATATTATTAATACATTTCGATAATTTCCAATAGATGTTCCTTTTTGACTTGAAAGTTTTCAAATCAATCGTCATAAAAGTCGCTGGCTCTACTGAAAAAATATTTTGAAAACACGTTTCTGGAGCCAATGTGGTTTGAAAAAGAAAATTGGTATATACACCATTCCAATTAACTTCAGGAATGAAGCCTTCGATTTTCAATAAAGCTTTAATCTCTGATGCCCAAGCACAAACACCATTTTTTTTAAAATAAAATAAAGGTTTCAAACCCATTCTATCTCGTGCTAAAACAATTTGTTGACGCGCCAAGTCAACTATTGCAATAGCAAACATACCGTCAAGTTTTACAAAAAGAGAAGTACCCCACTCTTGAAAACCTTTTAAAATGACTTCTGTATCAGAGTTACTTTGGAAATGATAACCAAGATCTACAAGTTCTTTTTGTATTTTTTTATAATTATAAATCTCACCATTAAAAACTAAAGAAATATCACCTGACTGACTTACCATAGGTTGATGGCCTTTCTCCGATAATTCTAGAATTGCAAGCCGTCGAAAACCAAGAGCAATGGTTGTTTTCTTTTCTACTAAACCGGGCAATTTATCTCTAACTTCCTTCATTGAGTCTTCACCCGAAAAAGAGCTTGATCTTACACCATCGGAAATCCAAAATCCTTCATCATCTGGTCCCCGATGCTGAATCGCATTATTCATGTCTAAAATACTATTACTAGAAATAGGTTTTTGAAAGGAATAATAACCGCTAATACCACACATTAATTTTTACTTTATCTAGTTTTAGACTTTCTTGAATACAGTCGTAATTTACTCTAAATATCTCCAATAATGATAAAATGAAAACAATAGTAAAATCCCAGAAATAAACATGCTCAGCGATAAACTGATTGCCATTCCCACCATTCCGAATATATTTACAAAAATGATGGCAAACAAAAGTAACAATACGACATTTAAAAAAGAAATATAAGTGTTATATTTCATCTTACCTACAGCAGAAAGCAAGTTCCCATATAAATTACGAAGTAACATATTCACAGAAAAACCAAGTAAGAAAATAACGAATACTAAGTGATTACCAGAATATTTTTCACTAAAAAACAATTGTATAATTTCGGTTTTAAATAAATAACCTATAAAGAAAATAAGAACTGAAATAGGAATAAATAGTTTATAATAGTTAAAAATGTAATTTCTAAGAAAAACTTTATTAGTACTGTTTTTTGCAAGAACGGTATAATCGCTTTGCATAAATGTTGCTGCTAAAAAAGTAATGTTAGCCGGAATTAAAAGCCCCACTTTATAATTAGCTACCGCCGATTCATCCATCAAAAAACTCAATAACAGAACATCTGCTGAGAAAAGAACATCAGATAAAAAATTTGTTCCTGCAGCATACAATCCGAAATTCCATAATTCTTTTTTAGAAAAACTAAAATGATTCATCGATGCGATAAAATGCTCTTTAGTAAACCAAAACAGAGCTATGAAAGGCGTAAAGGCAACTGCATAAAGATATCCAATTAATCCAAAAAAATAGGATAAAATCAATAGCAAAATAACTCCAGAAATATTCACCACATTATTAACTATCGCAAATGATTTATTGTTGCCTGCAATTCTAAATTCAGCCTGAATATGATTTAAAAAATAAAAACCTATTAATCGAAAAGTAAATAACAAGAAAATATAGAAAACATCTTCATATTTGTTGATGTAAAATACACTAATTAAAAGAAAAATTCCGCTTAAAAGAATTTGATAAATAAAACCTTGCTTCAAAAGATATTTTGAAAGTGCCTGCTTTTCGGAAAAATCTTGGGCAATCGACCCATATCGCAATAAACTCTGATCGCTACCAGAACCATTAAAAGAGGAAAAAATAAAAAAAACGGAAGCCACAATACTAACTGTTCCAAATTCGCTTTCTGGCAATATTCTGATGATCGAAAGAGACCCAACGAAACCACAAATTTTGGCAGTTAAAAGCGAGAAGAAAATATGATGTCCCTTATTTTTAAAAAAATCTAAAAGAAAAATTTGTAAATCTTTCACCTATTTTATTTATTTAACTAAATAGCCAGAGTCTGACTAGGGATCATCTAAGGTTTTGCTTATTGTAAGGAATTAAATTACGTAATTAATTTCAATTATCGTTTTAATCACTGTAAAACTTGTTTATAAATCGCATCGAATTTCTGCCCAATTACCTTTACAGAAAACTCATTTTGTATGAAGTCGTGCAGAATTGCCGGTTCCGCAAATTGAATTTTATTTTCTAAAACCAACTTCATCGCGTCATATAATTCAATTTCTGAGTTTGCAATTAAAATTCCATTTTGCTCATTAATAATTTCGGGAATTCCTCCGACATTTGTTGCAATTACTGGCGTACCAGTTGAAAGAGATTCGAGTAGAACGCAAGGCAGGTTTTCGTAGTTGCTCATCAATATAAAACAATTGCTATTTCTCATCTTTTCTGCAACTTCAGGTAAAGTTAACGTTCGAAAAATCTTAATAAAACTTTCTGCATTGTTCCCTTTTATTATTTCATTTAATCTTTCCACATCGCCATCACCGCCAATTTGTAATTCAAAATTATCTTGATCTACACGTAATCTAACTGCGGCAGCAATTATTTTATCTGGGTTTTTGATTTTAATTAAATTAGAAATATGTAAGAAAGTAAATGGTTTTTTCTCAGACGATTTTAAATAAAACAATTCGGTATCGACTACATTTCCAACCACCTCAAAATTTGTTCGCCAGCCATATTCCTTTAAATCTTTTAGAAGAAATTTACTCACGGGCAACACAAATTCCGCTTGGTTCGCTATAATTTTAGCGATAAATAATTGCGTTCTTGATAGTTTATTCCGATTCAATTTTAGAAATCCGGACCAATGCTCTGTGATTACAAACGGAATTTTAAATTTTTGCTTTAGATAAACAGCAAACAACATTGAATTTTGTAAAACATTTGCGTGTACTAAATCTGCCTTTTCTAAGTGTAAAAATCCTTTTTTATAAGCCTTCATTCGCCTCATAAAATTCAACGTGGGATTTTTAGAATGTCTATAATAAACGATTAAAGTTCTAATGCCATTTACGATCTGATCATCATATAAATAAGTTTCCTTCTGGACTGGATCTCCAATGCAGTGTAAGATTTCAACATGATGAATTTTAGAAACTGTCTCAGCATGTCTTTGCACAAAATTCCCGTTGGTTGGCTCCAACTTATTAGGAAACCATGACGAAATAAAAAGAATCTTGTAACGCATCTATACAAAAATACAGTTTTAATTAGCAGACACAAAAAACCCTTTCAGCATTTAACTAAAAGGGTCTATAATATTTTGAAAAGAACTTAATCTACATAAATTCCAGCCCAACTTCTTCTTAAAGGTAAAAGGAAATCACTTAGAAAAGCGACATAGGTATTTTTAGAAAAGTCGAATACTTGGATGTCTTTCGAGATCTCTCCGTTCTTTAATCCAGTTCTGAAATCTTGTAATTTCAACGTTTTAGTTTCTGCGTTTTCAACGAAGGTTGCTTTCATTCGATCAAACAACCCTAACTGAAATTCCTGATCGATTTCGCGCATTACTGTTCCTAAAGAATCAATCGAGCAACCTGAGGCTGCTTCAATTTCCTCATCAACGCAAACAATAATAAACTGGTTCTTTTCTATTTTAAACGAAGATGAAAGTGGTTTACCGTGTGCCGCCCAAGTCGCTAAGAAATCATATAATTTCTCAGTGATCACTTTGCTTTCCTTCGATGTGAAAGGTCTGGACGCCGGATAAATAATTACGCGATAATCGTTCGTTTCTACTATGGTGGTTTCTTCAATTTTCATTTTTCATCTTTTTCAATTCAATAACTCCGAATATAATCATCACTACACTTGCGCCTGCACTCCAAAAGTTTATTTTCGAAGTATCAAAATCTGCAGACCAAAGGTTGAGTACTAATAATACAGCACCCGCGATCATTAAAAAATACGGCAAATTCTTTTTCATTATAAGTCTTCTGCTTCAGCCAAAAGTTCTGCAATATCTTTCACTTCAACTTCTGTATTGTCAAAGTGCTTCACGCCATCCGTGATCATTGTATTACAAAACGGACAACCAGTCGCGATAATATTAGGTTTCTCGCTTAATGCTTCTTCCGTTCTTTCAATATTAATGTCTTTGTTTCCTGGCTCCGGTTCTTTAAACATTTGGGCACCGCCGGCTCCGCAACATAAACCGTTGGATTTACATCTTTTCATCTCAACCAGTTCACTATCTAATTTTTGCAATAACTGTCTTGGCGCTTCGTATTCTCCGTTTCCACGTCCGAGATAACAAGGATCATGAAAAGTAATTCGTTTTCCTTTAAATGTTCCACCTTCAATCTTAAGACGACCTTCTTCCATTAGTTTTCTCAGGAATTGAGTGTGGTGTAAAACCTCGTATTTTCCGCCTAATCCAGGATATTCATTTTTGATAATATTAAAACAGTGTGGACATGTAGTTACAACTTTCTTCACTCCATAACCATTCATGATTTCGATATTAGTATGGGCCATCATTTGAAAGATAAATTCATTCCCAGCGCGTTTTGCTGGATCACCGTTACATGATTCTTCTTGACCTAAAACAGCAAATTCAATCCCAACTTTATGTAAAATTTTACAAAATGCTTTGGTGACTTTTTTTGCGCGATCATCAAAACTACCCATACAGCCCACAAAAAATAGAACTTCTGGTACTTTGTCTTCTGCGGCATATTCTGCCATGGTTTTTATAGTGAAATCCATTTTTTAATTATCAATATATCAACGCAACAGTTCCTATTTTTTAAATATTGTTGCCTTGTTAAATTAGTAGTTTGTTTTTTATTCGTTTGCCCACTTCAAGCGATCTGCTTGATTGTATTGCCACGGAGCAGCATTGTTTTCAATGTTAGTCATCATCTGGTTGAGTTCCTGCGGAGCGGCAGATTGCTCCATCACTAAGAATCTACGCACATCAACAATAATAGAAAGAGGGTCAATCAGTATAGGACAGGCTTCTACACAAGCATTGCAAGTGGTACACGCCCAAATTTCTTCCCTTAGAATATGATCATCTAATAACTTCTTGCCATCATCAATGAACTTTCCATTTTTATTAATGTTCTTTCCAATCTCTTCCATGCGATCACGGGTATCCATCATCACTTTACGCGGAGATAACTTTTTTCCTGTAATATTCGCAGGACAAACTGCAGTACATCTACCGCATTCTGTACAAGAATAAGCACTAAGCAACTGAAATTGGCTTAGATCAAATATATCACTTGCACCAAACTTTTCTGGTACTTCATTGGGATCTGATTCGGGAGGAGTTGCGTATGGATCAGCATTTGGATCCATCATTAACTTAATTTCTCTTGTTACAGAATCTAAATTATTGAATTTTCCAAACGGCTCTAAATTCGCAAACCACGTATTTGGAAAGGCCAGAATGATATGTAAATGTTTTGAATAGTACAAGTAATTCATGAAGAACAAAATCCCAATAAAGTGAAACCACCACGCTCCTCTTTCTGTAAAGACTAAAGCATTATCACTAAAACTTTGAAATATTGGACCTAATAAATTTGCTGAAATTGGAAAACTCCCGTGAGCGGCAAATACTTCTCTTTGCTGTAAAACCCAATCTGCAGAATTCATAGTAAAGAAAGCCATCATCAAGGCAAATTCGATTACTAAAATCCAGTTGGCATCTTGTTTTGGCCAACCGAATAGTTCTTTCATCTGTAATCTCCTAATTCCATAAAAGTTTCTTCTGATAAAGAAAACGACCACCGCAATAATTACCAATAGCGCTAAAACTTCTAATGTTGCCGTGAAGAATGCGTAGAATGAATTTCCAAATATGCCCGCCAGAAAGCGGTGTGTTCCAAATATACCATCAATGATAATTTCGAGGAGTTCAATGTTGATAATAACAAATCCAACGTAGACGATCACATGAAAAAAACCGGCAATCGGTCTTTTCCCCATTTTACTTTGACCAAGAGCGACTTTAGACATAGTCTTCCAGCGTTTTGCTTTCTGGTCAGATCTGTTGATTGGTTTACCTAACTGAATGTTTCGGTAGATTTCCTTTAAACTTTTAAAAAAAAGTCCAAACCCCACGGCGAGGGCGATAAAGAAAATAATATTGTCAATATATTGCATATTGAATGGTGTTTAGTCTTTGTTATTCTTTCCGAAAACAGAGAAATTAAGATACTTCTTCGGATTTGCTTTTAAATCTTCTACCAACATATTTAAATTTTCGGCAGTATGATTAAGATTCTGGTAAAGTTGCTCATCTTTTGTCAATTTACCAAGACTACCTTCCCCGTTCTGTATGCCAGTAATAACGCTGTTTAGTTTGTCCGAAGTTAGACTTAATTTATCAATAGTATTGTTTAATTTCTGAACATCGACCTCATCAGCAATACGACCATATTTATCAATAGCAGATTTTGCACTTAAGGTCGCAAGATTCGCATTGTCCAGAACTTTCTGAACTCGCGGATCATTGTTAGATAATAGTTGATTGGTCTGTCTGGATGTTTGTTCAAAGGACGCAACCGTTCTGTTCAGATTATTTAGTAAAGCACTAATCTCTGCGCGGTTTTGGTCATTGAAGACTTTATTCGCGTTATTAGTTAAAGAATCAACTCTTTTCAAAACTTCCTGCAACTGATCTTTTACGGGACCGACTTGCGTCGAGATGTTATTCAACATCGACAATTGAAACTTTCCAGAAAGGGTATCACCATCTTTTGCCATCGGTTGATCGTAAGCAAGATTAATTCTCATTTCTTTACCAGACATTAGCCCAGGTTCGAAAATTTCTATGGTTGATTTCTTTGAAAATTGAAAATTATCATCAATAATAATTTTAACGACAAAATGTATTTTACCATCTTTTTCAGTGATTGGAAAAATATTGTCAACCTGTCCGACCTTCAATCCGTTAATTGATACGGGGTTAGAAGCGGCAAGTCCTTCTACATTATCAAATTTTGCGTAGAAAATATTATCGGTGGTAAAAAGGCTTTTGCCTTTCATAAACTGGAACAAAAATACAAAGCCAACTATGGCTAGAAGAGCGATTAAACCTGCTTTTATTTCTTTTGTGAACTTCACTTTTCTTTAAATTTTAAGGGACAAATATAATACATTTTAAATAAACTGATATAAAAATGACTTTGATGAGAATCAAAAAAGCGACCATTAATGGTCGCTTTATCAATTATTTTAATAAAAAAAACTACTGTTGGGAAACTTGATTGTAAATCTCAATTCTGTGATCTTTAATTTTTGCATTACTCTGCAAACTTTGTAATAAAGCTTGACCAAATTGCTGAGAATTTTGTCCTGCAATTGCTTGAGTCATTTCTTTGATATCACCTGGTTGTTTATTAATACTTTCTGCTTTCTTCAATACAACAAATACTCCGGTCATTCCTTCTACAGGATTTGACAATTTATTTTTCGCAACTCCGAAGGCCGCACCGGCAACTCTAGGTTCCATTGCGCCCATCACTTGTGGACTTAGCATATTTACTTGCGCAGATTGTTTGGTTACTCCAAATAGTTTTGCGAGTTGGTCAAGACTAGTCGCTTTCGCTGCTGTAATCTTATCCGTGATCTGCTTTGCCATTAATTTATTCTTCACAATTGGCTCGATCTGCTGTCTTACTGCTTCTGGATCTGCAGCGCCTGCATCTTGAACACCGTTTACATAAACAACTATTCTGTCGCCTGTGCCATCAACGGTAAAAATATCGGTATCTCCTTTCTTTGTCTTTTTATTAAATGCCCATGCAATAATGTCTTCATCTTTGTCAGTTCCAATCCCTGGAAGTTGACCTTGGAATCTTCCAACTTCTGTTGGATTAAAGAAATTGTAGTTGCTTTTCTTGGCAATGTTTGCAAAATCATTGAAACTTTTACCTTGAACCTGCTGAATAAATTTCGTGGCTTTAGTATAAATTTCGTTTTCTGTTTTATCAGAAGCTTTAATTGTTTTTACTAGGTTGGCTACTTTGTAACCCATCGCACCCGATTTTTTGTCTTCGATATTGATGATATGATAACCGTATTGCGTTTCTACAACCGCAGTCGCTCCTTTACCATTATTCGCTAAGAAACTTAAATATTCTGGAACGAATGGCGTTGCAGGTGTTGTCCAACCTACACTACCACCTTGTGCGGCAGAACCTGGATCAGCAGAATATTTTAAAAGTTCAACGAATTTTGAAGGATCTGCCTTAACTGCCGCTCCGATCGAATCAGCTAATCTTTTTGCTTGTTCTTGACTTCTAGTTTCTTCACCACCCGCTTGATTTCCTTTGTACGTAACTAAGATGTGACGTGATAAAGTGGAATCTGATGGTTTTTTATCTAATAATTTCGAAACAACGTAAAAGTTTTGTTCTTTATAAGGACCGAAGGTTGAACCAACACTTGCAGTTGCAACTTGGTCTCTAATCGCCATTGGCAATTGATCCTGAGAAAAATAAGTTGGATTAAAAGGCAAATCCGAATTCAACGCGATAAACATAGAATCGTTCGTTGTATTCTTAAAACTTTCTTTTTCGCTTATTTCACTTCCTTCTGTAAATAATTTATTGATTTCCGCTTGTGAAGCAATATCATCTTGAGCACTCGGTGCGGCTGGGAAATAAACTAAACCTAAATTTCTACTCGCGTCTCTTTTAAACATCAAAGGTTTTGATTTGATGTAATCTTCTAAATCCTTAGTCGTAACTTTAACAGGATTTTTCTTTTCGTATTCAGTATAGTCTACTTTTACAAAGTCGATATCTGCTACTTGATCTCTGTTTTTCATCATTTGTTCTGCTTCCTTTTTACTAGCCGTAATTCCGGTAGTAATGTTAGCAAACACTTGTCTGGCCATCATTCTATACTCAATAGACTTTCGGGTCTTCATCCAGTTGTTGTACATTTCAACATTGGTCCCTTTCATTTCCTCAACCTGTCTTTTGATCTCCTGCACTTTGAAGTTCCCCTTCTCATCGAAGTTTTCTTGATTTTGGGCAAACATAGGATCGAACTGCAACTGATTCCAGAACATATCTTCCGTCAATGTTAAACCCATTTTTTCAAATTGTTGTTGAATGAGTTTAGACTGAACCAACATTTGCCAAGCCTGCTCTTCCAAACCTTTTGTAGGTTGGCCCTGCTGCTGGGCTTGTTGCTGAAGCATAAATAATTGATCGTCGAAATCTTCTTTAGAAATTTCATCTCCGTTTACTTTACCGTAAACACCTTGTTCTGGACTGAATAGTTTCTCTAGACTATCTGGGTTTACCACGAATGCAAGCATTGCTACTGCAATAATTCCCATCAAAAGCCAAGGTCGGTTTCTTATTTCTCCTAAAATTGCCATCTTTATTGTATAGTTTTATCAGTTTGCGAAAATACACATTTTTAACAGATTAGAAAAAAAATCGCTTACTAATTTAACTTATGATACTGCTTTCTGGCAATTTTGTCTAAAATTTTCCGTGGCACAGTGCTTGTCAAAATATAGAAACCTTTTTAACACCTGCCGTTTAAAGAAAAAGTGCAGGTAATCATCTCTATTCATCTATTAAAAATGACAAATTGTCATTCCATTATATTATGACAGAATTAGAAGACCTCAACTTTGAGGAAATTTTAGACGACGGATTTAGCATTGTTACAGAAGAGATAAACATCGAAGATATGATTGACAATGGCGAAAATGATGACCAAGAACTTTTCCCAATATTACCCGTTCGAAATATGGTCATGTTTCCGAAAGTGATCATGCCTATAACAGCAGGTCGGGAAATGTCTATTAAACTTTTAGAAGAAGCCCAACGCAATAATGAATTGATTGGAATCCTGAGCCAAAATAATTCTAGCATTGAAAATCCTACGGTAAACGATTTATTTCAAGTAGGAACTTTAGCAAAAATTATAAAAGTAATTAAGTTGCCGGAAGGAAATATTACGGCGATTACGCGCGGAGTTCAGCGATTTAGAGTTAAAAAGTTCACCGGCACCAAACCTTATTTTAAAGCATCGATTACGAAACTCAAAGATTCCTCGACCAAGAAAAAGGAAGAATATGAAGCGTTGTTAGAAAACGTAAAAGATCTTGCGCTGAAGATCATTGATATTGATCCGAATATTCCGAATGCAGCAAATTTTGCAATTAAGAATATCAGCGATAATGAAGATTTACTCAACTTCGTTTGTTCTAATGCGAACTTTGTACAAAATGATAAACAGAAACTTTTAGAAGAAAAAAGTTTGATGATGCGCGCAGAAAAGTGTTATGCGCTGATGCACGATGAATATCGAAAACTGGAATTAAGAAGTCAGATTCACAATAAAACTTCAAAAGATCTCGACAAGCAACAGCGAGAATATTTTCTAAATCAGCAAATGCGCACGATTCAGGAAGAATTGGGTGGCGGACCAGAATCTGATGTGGAAGAACTTTTGGAGAAAGCCAAAAAACTAAAATGGACCGATGAAGTTGACGAACATTTCAAAAAAGAAATTAATCGACTTCAACGACAAAATCCAAACTCACCAGATTATAATGTGCAACGAAATTACCTAGATTTCTTCACAGAATTACCGTGGGAAAAATACTCGAAAGATGTTTTCGATATTATTAAAGCCGAACGAGTTTTAGACAAGGCGCATTACGGTTTAGAAGATATCAAGAAGCGAATTTTAGAACACATCGCAGTTTTGAAACTGAAAAATAACATGAAATCGCCGATCTTATGTTTAGTAGGTCCTCCTGGAGTTGGTAAAACATCATTGGGGAAATCGGTTGCAGATGCCTTAGGAAGAAAATATATTCGAGTTTCATTGGGCGGACTACATGATGAATCAGAAATCCGTGGTCACCGTAAAACATATATCGGCGCGATGGCTGGAAGAATTCTTCAATCCATTAAAAAATCCGGCACCTCTAATCCGGTGATTGTGTTAGATGAAATAGATAAAATTGCTACTGGAATTCACGGTGATCCAAGTTCTGCATTATTAGAAGTTTTAGATCCAGAACAGAATAATGCTTTCTACGATAATTTCCTGGAAATGGGTTACGACTTATCGAAAGTAATGTTTATTGCGACAGCGAATTCTCTATCTACGGTACAAAGACCGCTTCTGGACAGAATGGAGATCATTGAAATTGCGGGATACACTTTAGAAGAAAAAGTAGAGATCGCAAAACGCCATCTCATCAAAAAACAGCAAGAAGAAAATGGTTTGGATGCAAAATCCTTTAAACTAGGAAATGCTGAACTAAAACATATTATTGATGCACACACGTCCGAAAGTGGTGTTCGTGGTTTAGAAAAGCAGATCGCTTCTATCGCAAGATGGGTCGCCTTGCAAACTGCCATGGAAAAAGAATACGATCCTAGAATTACGGTTGCGAAAGTTGATGAAATTTTAGGCGTGCCTCGTCCGAAAAGTTTATCAGAAATTACGGGCGTTCCTGGCGTGGTAACAGGTTTAGCTTGGACGCAAGTTGGTGGTGATATCCTTTTTATTGAAAGTATTTTAAGTGAAGGAAAAGGAATCTTAACCATGACCGGAAATCTCGGAAACGTAATGAAAGAATCTGCGACCATCGCCTTAGAATACATTAAAGCAAAACATGACGAGTTAGGAATTTCCTCAGAAGATATCCAGAAAAATAATATTCACGTACACGTGCCAGAAGGTGCGACTCCAAAAGATGGTCCATCTGCTGGGATTGCGATGTTAACCTCGATTGTTTCAAGTTTTAAAAATAAGAAAGTAAAATCGCATCTAGCAATGACGGGTGAAATTACTTTGAGAGGTAAAGTTCTCCCGGTCGGCGGAATCAAAGAAAAAATGCTTGCCGCAGCCAGAGCGGGAATTAAAGAAATCATCCTTTGTGAGGCCAATCGCAAAGATGTAGAAGAAATAAAGAAAGATTACATTAAAGATTTGAAGATCAATTATGTGCAGCGAATGAGCGAGGTGATTGATTTGGCGATAGAGATTTGATCTTCTTTATTTTACATTAATAAAATCTTGATATCTGAGTAGTATAGATTCGTAAAAATGTAAAAAAATTCTGTAGCAATACAGAATTTTTTTAATCAATTTCCACAGCACCGAAAATCTATCTTGTTTGGTAAAAAGTATTATTTTTTGACCTGCTTAAAATAACTTACTTTTTATTAAGTTGATTAAACTCCTTAAATAATTCTAACAAATTCATGATAGACTTTAATAGATCATTGGTTTCAAGCAGTAATGCCAGATAAAATTTACTGTTTTTCGGACTCGTTTCTGTGGTTCTAATTCTTATAATTTGCTTTGTTATCAGTTCAGAAACGGTATTCAAAACCATCTCTTTCTCTTCTAAAATTAGGTCGATTTTATGGAAATCATCAGATTTGAAACTTTCCTCTAAAAGAAATAATAACTGACTCATTTGAGAATCAATGGTCTTTAAATCACTGATCTGATTTTCTTTCAAGGGTTTGTGGTTATTATGAACATGCGAAAAA
>JBBSRZ010000058.1:0-16806 GCA_038242555.1 Flavobacteriales bacterium
ACCAATGTCGGTAATGGTGGGTGTTGGTAAAGGTGCCCAAAATGGGGTGCTGATTAAAAACGCGGAGGCTCTGGAAAAAATGGATAAGGTGGATACTTTAATTATTGACAAGACAGGAACCATTACGGAGGGAAAACCAACCGTTGAAAAAATAGGAGTTTTCGGAGATGAATATACAGAAAAAGAAGTCTTACAATTCATTGTTTCTCTAAATAAAACTAGCGAGCATCCACTGGCCGACGCCACTGTAAAATATGGAAAAGAACAAAATACTGAAATTATTAACGCTGAAAATTTCAGTGCAGTGACTGGGAAAGGAGTAGAAGGAAATGTTAACGGAAAAAAAGTGGATTTGGGTAATGCCAAGATGATGGAATATGCCAACGCTGAAATTACTTCTGAAATGGAAACTGAAGCCCAAAATTTTCAAAAACAAGGTAAAACTGTTTCTTACTTATCTGTTGAGGGAAAAGTTACTGGATACGTCGTTATTGGTGATAAAATAAAACAGACAAGTGCAAAAGCAATTAAAGCACTGATGGAAAAAGGTATTGATGTGATCATGCTCACAGGCGATAATCACGATACTGCACAGGCGGTTGCAAAAGAATTGAATTTGGTCCATTTTAAAGCCGGAATGTTACCGCAAGATAAACTTCAGGAAGTAGAAAAACTTCAAAAAAACGGTAAGATCGTAGCAATGGCGGGAGATGGAATAAATGATGCACCTGCTTTGGCCAAAAGTGATGTGGGTATCGCGATGGGAACAGGAACCGATGTAGCCATAGAAAGCGCAATGATTACTTTAGTACAAGGTGATTTGCACGGTATTGTAAAAGCAAGAAACCTAAGTGATGCCGTGATGAAAAATATCAAACAAAATTTATTTTTCGCTTTAGGATATAATATATTAGGAATACCAATTGCAGCAGGCGTTTTGTTTCCTGTATTTGGAATCCTTTTATCACCTATGATTGCAGCGTTAGCGATGAGTTTCAGTTCAGTATCGGTTATTGCGAATTCATTGCGCTTGAAAAATGTTGAAATATAAATCATAAAAAAAAAATTGTATTATTGGGCCAACATTCAAATACAGAGTTGGCCCTTTTTTTATTGTAAAAATCATTCCTGAGGAGATAAATTGTTCCGAGATTTGCAGGGGGATTAGCAAATTTATTAAGCCCGAATGATGAGGGAAGGCTGGGAATATCAATTAGAGTAGGATTATTTACAATTTCGATATTTGTTTGTAATTTCCTTTTCTCTGTAGGTTAAATCGCCAATAAATAAGCGTTATCTGCAAGTAAAAAAAGACAACTTACCCACACTTTTGAGAAAAGAAAAATAAATAAAAATGAAATTACTAAAAACATCAATCATATTATCATTAATGATGATTACTATTTTTTCTTGCAAAGAGAAAAATGAAACAAATCAACAATTGATTAATAATTCAGATTATTCAGGGAATTATGTGACCAATTCTTATGCGCAAAGAAAAGAAGGTTTTGACTGGGTTTCAGTTGCAATTAAGCAAATAAATAAAGATGAGATTAAAGTTTCAGTTAGGTCAAGAATTGATATTAAAAAGCCTTCTTGCACTTTTGATACAATTGCAAAAAAAGTAACTGAGACAACCTATAAATCTGTAATAGATGGTAAAACTATTCTTTTTGAATTCAAAGAAGATTTACTTTCTATTTCTACTAAAAACGTTGAGGATAAATTTATACTAATGTATTATTGTTCTGGAGGAGGAAGTCTTATGGGCGATTATAAAAAAATAAATGAGGATTTAGACCAAACACAGATTGATAAAACCTCTTTTTCAGTAATTCCAAATGAATCAAAAAGTACAGAAGACAACTAGAAAACGTAAACATATAAATTAACTTACTTCTCGGAAATAACCTGTAGGTAACTACGTATAAAAATAAATGTTCTTTTTGGAGAAAATGCGGCTATTAAGGCTTACGGAAATGCTCTTGATGATGCGGATCTATGCCGAAAAAGTATTAAAGTAATTCAGGCTCATTTGGAAGAGATGAAATCTTTGTACGATAAATTAATTAGTACATAGATTAGTCTATAATTTTCGACTATTGAGCGTTGCACAACATACTCAACCCTTTTTATCATTTATCCTTACTTATAAATTCTACTTGATATCTTTAAAGGAACTTTAAACAAATACTTTTCTAGTATTAATATAAAAATTTTTCTGCATAATGTTAGCAGTGATTAAGTAACAGTTTTGCCGTTTTATGCCTGTTGAATTAGACAGCAGTAGAATTCTCTAAAATAAAAAGATGTCTTAAAACACGTGCGGTCCATAAATATCGCTACCTTGTTACTATTACAAATAGACATTATGACAAATACAATTTGGAAAATTGATTCCACCCAAAGTGAAACTACTTTTAAGATAAGAAAATTAATGATTACTACTATTGACGGAAATTTCCGCGCTTTTGCAGGGCAAGTAGAATCTGAATCTGAAAAATTCGAATTACTTAAGAATATAATTTTTAAAGCAAACGTGGATTCAATTAAAACTGATGATGAAAAACGTGATGAACACCTGAGATCTGCAGATTTCTTTGATGCAGATGCTTATCCGTACTTTAGTTTCGAAACAAGTAGTTTTAATACGAAAGATGTAGAGATACATGGTGAACTTACTATTAGAGATATTTCTAAACCTGTAACCTTAGATGCCCAATACCTTGGAACGTCAATCAATAATAAGGGAGATACCAGCGCAAATTGATCATTTCGGGCAACATAAACCGTAATGATTTTGGACTCACGTGGAGTGGTAAAAATGCTGCTGGTGAGATCATCGTTGGGGATGAAGTAAAGTTGAGAGTCGAGGCACAATTTATAAAAATGACATCTTAATTAATCGTTCTTTATTGGAAAACGATGTTGAAAATGTTGCCAATAAGAGTGATAAATTAATAAATTAAAAGATAATTCCTAAAATCAGGAAGTCTTTGCATCAGAAGATTTTCTGACAAGATATACTATGAAAACCTCTGCGATTTTACTGAATTATTCTTAACTAAAGTTGGATGATTATTTCTGCACTCTAAAGTTATTCAATTTATTACGATACGCACTGTGAAAGCATTTAAAAATTGTTATTTGATTTTAGAACAATTTGTTAGTGGAAAAAACAAGTCAATTTAATAATATTCAATTAAATTACCTATAATTCGGATATAACAATCGCTGGCTTTCAAAAATTAACACTATTTTAAAAATCCTATAAATAGCAACGATAAGACGATGATGCATCTATTTTTTATAGCCTCTTTTAATGCATTTTTCTTTCTTGCTCTGCTTCTTCATAAGCGCTCAAAATTACTTCACGATTGGGTTTTGATGTTTTGGCTTTTATACATGGGGATTGCGACTGCCACTTATAGATTTCCGTAGCGATCTTCTATTTCTTTCTTTCCGTAATTTTTAATGGCGTGCTTGAAATCTAAGTATACTGGATTTTTAAACGGACCGACGCCATGTCCGACATCAATTCTTTCTTTTGCAGTGCTGGAAGAAATGTCTCTGGGCGTCAGATTCCCAAAACTAGGATAGCGTCTTTCCAGATAATAATCTCTTTCTTCTTCTGGAATTTCGCCAAGCTTTCGCTCATCTTCTTTTTTTTACAGGAACCAAATACGGCCATCATTTCTTAATGATTCCGACATTAAAGTAAATTTCGACTGCGCATCACTTGATTGCGGAAGGGCAGTAGGGTGAATCTGGGTAAAACTGGGCGCGGCAAAAAAAGCACCGCTTTTGTGAGCTTTCCAGATGGCGCTTCCATTACAATTAACTGTATCTTCATCAAATACCAAGAGATGACTTTTTCCCTCGCTAAGTAACACATAAAGAACATCGCTATTTTTTCCAACCAGGGATTCATGTCGTAATTGAAAAATTTTTTCTAAACGCTCTATGTGTTTTACATGTATGTCATAGTGAATTTGAAGAACAGCCTATAATTTTGGAATTTGAACACGGTGTTTTATTTTTTCGAAACCATCCGATATCGCATTTTCGGCGAAATACATTTTCTTTCAGAGAATCAATGAAAAAGGATTCAATTATTGATCTTGAATGTTCTTGTGACTTCTGTGAAGCAGAGCCAGCGTAATTATCTGAACTTTCCATGAGTCTATTTTATTTGTGAAGAGGTAAAAAGACCCAGAAATTGATCATATAAAAACACGAAATATTTTTAGTATAATAATTTTTTATGATAAAATTATTAATGTGATGTCATTAATTTGACAATAAACTTTACCGATCAAATACTTTTCTGTTAGGTCAACTTAGAATTATAATGGTGTTATTTCACTTTTTATGAACGTGTGAATTAAAATTTCAATGATCAATTTCACCTGTTGGCTAAATGTTTGTTCCTTATTTCCCACCATTAAAGTTTCGCTGGATATTTTAATTTGCAGCTAAAAACTCACTATGCGATCTCCTTTGTGTCGCAATTTTAATAATGATAAATAAACTTAAGAAGAAATCAATATATGGGATCTAATAATTTAATTCAAAAAAGCATCGATACTGTTCGAGTTTTGTCAGCGGATGCTGTGCAAAAAGCTAATTCAGGTCATCCCGGAACACCAATGGCTCTGGCGCCTTTAGGACACGTTCTCTGGTCGGGAATAATGAGATATAATCCCAAAAACCCTGACTGGCCAAATCGGGACCGTTTTGTTCTTTCTGCCGGACATGCCTGCATGTTGCAGTACAGCTTTTTATATTTGACTGGATACGATATCTCCCTTGATGATATCAAAAATTTCAGACAACTTCACAGCATTACTCCCGGTCATCCAGAATATGGAATGACTCCTGGAATTGAAGCGACTACCGGTCCTTTGGGACAAGGTTTTGCGAATGGTGTAGGAATGGCTATTGCCCAACAATATATGGCAGCCCGGTACAACCAACCAGATTTTAATATTTTTGATTATCATATTTACGCGATCTGTAGCGACGGAGATATAATGGAAGGAATAACTGCCGAAGCTGCTTCACTTGCAGGACATTTGGGATTGGGAAATATGATTTATTTCTACGATGATAATAATATTACCATTGAGGGAGATACCGACTTAGCCTTCAATGAGGATGTATCCAAAAGGTTTGAATCGTATGGCTGGCATGTTCAAAATCTGCCCGATATTAATGATTTAGAAGCACTTTCGGGAGCAATAAAAAATGCAAAACATGAAACTGGTCGTCCTTCATTAATTAAAGTTAGAAGTGTAATTGGTTACGGAAGTCCAAATAAGCACGATACTGCAGCTGCTCACGGTTCACCTTTAGGTAATGATGAGGTGCAATTGGTGAAAGAAAATTTTCGTTTTGATCCGGAAAAAAGTTTCGTTATTCCGGAAGAAGTTTTAGATTTTTACCATAAAGCCGGAAAAGATTCTGCTAAAAACGAAGAAGACTGGAATGAACTGTATAAAAATTACAAAGAACGTCATCCGGATCTTGCTAAAGAATATGAGGACATTACTGCAGGAAAATTACCTGATGGATGGAAATCTAAACTACCGGTATTCGAACCGGGAGAAGAATTAGCCACCAGAAAAGCTTCGGGTAAAACCTTAAATGCCATCGCTGATTATTTCCCTCAGTTAATTGGAGGTTCAGCTGATCTTGCACCTTCGACAGATACTAATCTGGACGATTATCAATCATTTTCCTCTAAACATCCCGATGGACGAAATTTCCACTATGGAATTCGGGAACATGCCATGGGAGCTGTTTTAAATGGAATGGCGCTTAGCAAATATTTAATTCCGTACGGTGCAACCTTCCTTATTTTTTCTGATTATATGCGTCCGCCACTGCGTTTAGCTTCAATTATGAAAATCCGTGCGATCATGGTTTATACGCATGACAGCATTGGTTTGGGTGAAGATGGAACGACGCATCAGCCCGTCGAACAATTGATTGGATTACGCACGGTTCCAAATATGACCGTAATTCGTCCGGGCGATGCCAATGAAACGGCACAAGCTTGGCGTGTCGCCATAGAACATACAGATGGGCCGGTTTGCATTATTCTTACCCGACAGGGAATTCCAATTATCGATCAGAAAAAATATTCAGGTGCGGAAAATTTAGAAAAAGGAGCCTATATTCTTTCCGATTCTGAGGGTGAACCAGATGTGATTTTGATCGCTTCCGGATCCGAAGTTCATTTAATTATGCAAGCTCAGGAAGATTTGAAAACACAAAACATTCAGGCACGAGTCGTAAGTATGCCGTGTTGGAATTTATTTGATCAGCAGAGCTTGGAATACCGGGAAAAAGTCTTCCCGAAAAATATGCGGAAACGATTGGCAGTAGAAGCCGGATCGCCTGTTGGCTGGATGAAATATACCACTGACGACGGTGATGTCATCGGAATCGAAAAATTTGGTGAATCTGCTCTGGCTGAAGAAATTTTTAAAGAGTACGGTTTTACGGTTGAAAATGTGGTGAAACGAGCCAAGGCTTTACTTTCGGGAGAATAGCCTCTTTTAACTTATAAGCCGACGTCATTAATTTTAAACTACAAACAATGCCGAAACAATCATCGAAAAAGGTAGGAATTTGCGCAGACCATGGCGGTTTTGAACTGAAAGAAAAAATGATCTCTTTTTTGATCGAAAATTACTTTGAGCCTGTAGATTTTGGCGCAAAGGAACTGGACAATGCTGATGATTTCCCGGATTATGTCATACCTCTTTCAAAAGCCGTGGCTTCAGGCGAAGTAATCCGTGGAATCGCCATTTGTGGAAGTGGAGTCGGAGCCTGCATTGCAGCAAATAAAGTTGATGGAGTGAGAGCAGCGTTGATCACTGATCATTTTTCTGCGCATCAAGGAGTTGAAGATGATGATATAAATTTGATTTGTCTCGGCGGCCGCGTTACTGGGTACGCAAGTGCAGAAGAATTGGTTTTAGCCTTTCTAAATGCCCAATTTATCGGAGCCGAAAGACATCTCCGACGACTAAAGAAAATACAAAATTTAGAAAACAAAGTTTGGTAGTGACTTTTGCTTTTCAAGATCTTTTTAGAGAAATATTAATTTTAAAACAAACAGAATGAATTCATTAAATAAAATAAGAAATTTAGGTCAAAGCATTTGGCTCGATTTATTAGATCGCGAAATTATGACTTCGGGCAAATTACAGAATCTCATTGATACCGATGATCTGCGAGGTTTAACTTCCAATCCCTCAATTTTTGAAAAAGCCATCAGCGGCAGTTCTGATTATGATGAAGATATCGTCAAATTTTCAAAAACGGAAAAAGATAATTCTTCCATATTTTTCAATTTAGCAATCGATGATATTCAGCAGGCGGCAGATATTTTTAAACCCGTTTATGATAAAACCAACGGTCAAGACGGTTTTGTAAGTTTAGAAGTTTCGCCATATCTCGCACGTGATACCGACGGAACTATAGAACAGGCGCGTGAACTCTGGAGAAGAGTGGATCGTAAAAATGTAATGATTAAAATTCCGGGAACTAAAGAAGGTTTGATCGCCATTCGGCAATGTCTCCGGGAAGGAATAAATATTAATGTGACTTTGCTTTTCGGCCTTCCACGTTATCGGGAAATTACGGAAGCCTTTATGGGTGGTTTAGAAGATCGCCTCGCAGAAGGTAATTCCATTAAAGATGTCGCTTCCGTGGCAAGTTTCTTCTTGAGCAGAATCGACGTCATGGTGGATCCAATGTTGAAAGAGAAAGGGGCGGATAATTTATATGGAAAAATCGCGATCGCTTCTGCA
Organism: Flavobacteriales bacterium; assembly: GCA_038242555.1. Lineage (GTDB taxonomy): Bacteria > Bacteroidota > Bacteroidia > Flavobacteriales > Weeksellaceae > Kaistella. Next base: position 7,824 of record JBBSRZ010000058.1, read on the forward strand.
AAACAAGCTTATCAGATTTATCTGGAAATGATTTCGGGTGAGCGTTTTAAAAAACTGGAAGAAAAGGGCGCACAAAAACAACGAGTGCTTTACGCAAGTACAGGTACAAAAGATCCTTCCTTCAGTGATGTGGTTTATGTAGAAAGTATCATCGGAAAAGATACCATCAACACGCTGCCAATCGAAACGATTGATGCATTCCGGGATCATGGAAATGCTGAAGAAACTTTGACAACCAATTTAGATGAGGCTAATAAAACTATGGACGAACTGAAAGATAAAGGAATCGATATTGACAAGATTACGCAAATTCTTGAAGATGAAGGAATTGAGAAATTCAACCAGGCTTACGAGAAGCTTATCAAAAGTATCAACGATCAAAAACGTAAATTATAAACAATGAGTGATCTCGGGAATACAGAAACTAAAATTGTTACAGGGATAAATACTTACAATCATTAATTAAATTCTAAGAAAATTCATACGAAATAATATCATAAAATGAGTGGCACATGAATTAGATGTTGAAGACAAGTAATTCCAGGGAAGTCCAATTTACAAAAGAAAACAATAGATATAAAAAGATGACACACGACAATAAAAATCAAAATGCTTTTGGTATGATCGGCTTGGGCACAATGGGTTCCAACCTTTTACAGAATATCGCCGACCATGGATACTCTTGCGCGGGATATGACAATAATAGGCAGGCGGTTGAAAATCTTAATAGTTTAAAAAACGAATATATTCGCGGTTACTCCGATTTAAAGGAATTTACAGACAGTCTTAATAGTCCGAAAGTCGTACTGATGTTGGTTCCTGCAGGCGAAATAGTTGATAATGTTATAAAAGATCTATTGGGCGTTTTGGATAAAGGAGACATTATCATCGATGGTGGTAATTCACACTTCACAGATACTGAACGTCGCTTTATTGAGCTTGAAGGCAAAGGTTTTCACTTTGTGGGAATGGGTGTTTCCGGCGGTGAAGAAGGTGCTAGGAGAGGACCAAGCATGATGCCTGGCGGGGATAAAGAAGCTTACGAAGTTATCAAACCTGTTTTAGAAAAAATTGCAGCGCACGTCAATGGCGAACCCACAGTTGCTTTTATGGGCAAACGTTCGGCAGGACATTTTGTTAAAATGGTTCACAACGGAATTGAATATGCAATTATGCAGTTGCTTTCCGAGTCCTACGAAATTATGAAAAAGGGTCTTCACATGGAGAACGACCAAATTCAAAAAGTTTATGAAAAATGGAATGAAGGCAGACTAAAATCCTATTTAGTAGAGATTACGAGCGATATTTTTAAATATAAAAATGATGGTGAAGATTATCTCTTGCTCGATAACATTAGAGACCAGGCGAAAGCGAAGGGTACTGGCAAATGGACTTCTCAGGCTGCCATGGATTTACATCTTCCAACCCCAATTATTGACATCTCCGTTTCCATGCGCGATCTATCAAGTTTGAAAGAACTAAGAGTTGAAGCTTCGAAAATGTACCCAGATTCTATAGATATGCTTTACGAAGCAAACATTGATGAATACTGCAATAAACTGGAAGATGCCTTTTATTTTGCCATGGTTTCTGCTTATGCGCAAGGAATGCATTTGCTATATCAGGCGAATGTAGAATTTAAATACGATTTAAAATTAGATCTAATTGCTAAGATCTGGCGTGGCGGCTGTATTATTCGGTCTGAATTTTTAGAAGACATCTACGCGGCGTATAATAAAAACCCTGATTTGAAGCACTTGCTTTTGGACGATGAAGTGGCGAAAAGTGTGGCTTCGACTATTCGGAATATTCGCACCATTGTTTCAGATGCGACACTGCATGGACTATCGACTCCCGCATTTTCTGCGGCTTTAAGTTATTTCGATAATTTCAGAAATGAACAAATGCCGACGAACCTCATCCAGGCTCAACGTGATTATTTCGGGTCTCATACTTACGAACTCAAAGCCAAAGAAGGAGTTTTTCATACCAAATGGGTGATGGAAAATATTAAGGAATAATCGTATTTAAAATCAAAGTTTCACAAAATCTAAATAATGCCAAACACTTCTTATACAAAAGCAAATCCCACCGTTTTAATTATTTTTGGCGGTAACGGTGATTTAACCAAACGGAAAATTATCCCTGCTCTATATAATCTATTTCTGGAAAACAGACTTCCGGATAAGTTCGCAATTATCGGAACTTCCCGAACAAAGATCACGAACGAGAAATATCGAAATTCGTTATTAGCTGGAATCAATGAATTCTCCCGAACGGGCAAAGCAAAGAAAGAAGAGTGGGCAGAATTTTCTGCAAATATTTCTTACCAGGCTGCAAATATCAAGGATGTCGCTTCTTACAATGACTTTGAAGTTTCCATCAGCAAGCTAAAAGAAGAATGGAAGCAAGACCCCGCGATTTTATATTATTGTGCTGTTTCGCCTGATTTATTTTGCACTATTGCAGAAAATGTTTCAAAAAGTAAATTAGAAAAATATAATGAAACTACACGCATTATTATTGAGAAACCGTTTGGTCGGGATTTAGAATCTGCAAAGGTTCTGAATACGAAATTGCTCACCATTTTCGATGAAAAACAGATTTACAGAATCGACCATTATCTGGGTAAAGAAGTCGTGCAGAATGTTATGGCATTCCGTTTTGCGAATACGATCATGGAGCCTTTGTGGAACCGCACTCACATTGAACATGTTCAGATTTCGGTGACCGAACAAATTGGTGTCGAAGACCGCGGAAGTTATTTCGACAACGCTGGAATTATGCGTGATATGATTCAAAATCATTTGTTGCAATTACTCTGCATTATCGCTATGGAGCCACCGGTAAATTTCGATGCCGATTTGGTACGTGATAAAAAAGTGGAAGTTTTAAAAGCCATGCGAAAAGTTGTTCCCGGAACGATCGATAAAGTTGCGGTGAGAGGTCAATATGGCTCAGGATGGGTAGAAGGAAAGGAGGTTCGGGGCTATCGGGGAGAAGTAGATGTCGATCCCAATTCCAATACGGAAACGTTTGCAGCGATGAAGTTTTATGTAGACAACTGGCGTTGGCAAGGCGTACCTTTTTATTTGCGCACAGGAAAACGTCTTTTTAAATCAGCTTCGCACGTGATCATCCAGTTTAGGGAAGTTCCCCATAATATGTTTACCAATAAAGAGGAGAATCTACCAAAAGCGAATCGACTTATCATCAGTATTCAACCAGATATGGCGATCAGATTTCAACTGGAAAGTAAAACACCGGGTCTGGAAATGAGCTTAAATACGGTAGATATGGTTTTCGATTATTCCGGGATAAAGAAAATTGATTCTCCAGAAGCGTACGAAACACTTTTGCTGGATGTGATTTCGGGCGATCAAACATTATTCATGCGTGCCGATCAGGTAGAAGCTGCGTGGGATGTAGTCATGCCGATTCTTAATTATTGGGAAAATAACAAAATCTCTGATTTCCCAAATTATCCTGCAAATTCCTGGGGACCGGAAAAGGCAGAAGCGTTAATTGCAAAAGATGGTTTTCACTGGATCAACCTGCCAGAAAATACTAAATAAGATAAATAATGAAACTGAAAATATTTGACAATGTTGATGATTTGATGATTGCTTTGGCGGACAGCATTGTGGACGTATCAAAGGAAGCAATTCAAAATCGCGGACAATTTAATTTTGTGCTTTCCGGTGGCGGATCACCAAAAAGACTGTTTGATTTATTGGCTTCAGAATCCTACAATTCTAAGATTGATTGGGATAAAACCTATTTTTTCTTTGGTGATGAAAGATTTGTTCCGGCGGATGATTCTCAAAGAAATTCGCTTATGGCAAAAAAGGCTTTGTTTGATCCTTTAGAAATCAAAAAGTCAAATATTTTTGATGTTGATACCACAGGTTCGCCGGAAGAAGCGGCCCAACATTATTGGAATACGATTGTGAAACATTTTGAGGGACGACCGGTTGAGTTTGATTTTAATCTTTTAGGGTTAGGAGATAATTCTCACACTGCGTCACTATTTCCTAATACGTCAATATTAAACGAAACTCAAGCGACCATTGAAGCAGTTTTCGTTCACGAAGTCGATATGGATAGAATTACGATGACGGCACCATTAATTAATCAGTCGCGACATATCTCCTTTCTGGTTTTCGGCGAGGGGAAATCGGAGGCAGTATTTCATGTTTTGGAAGATCGAGAGGGTTCTTCAGATAAGTATCCGGCGCGTCTAATTTCAAAAGATGAAAATAAAGTGCAGTGGTTTTTGGATAAGGCTGCAGCATCTAAATTATCGAAAAACTAAAACGAAGACCGAACTTTTTAAATATTATTAAGGGAATTTAAAAATTTCAAATATTTCAGCCCGAAAAATCTCTCTGCAATAGATAGAGATCCAGAATATGTATGCAGTGATGTTATTTTGAGGACAAAGATTTTAAATAAATTGCAGAATCTAAAAATCCCACTTCCAGAACATTAAAACTTCACGATGATGGATTTATAGAAGGTTCAAAAAAGTTTTGAAGATATTATCTGAATGAATTTTAATATCCCTTTCGGATATGTCAGCTTTGATTTTTAAAGTGGCAATAAAATGGGAGAATAAATTCCTTCATAGTTTTCAGCTTTCGAAGTGGAGTTTTTATATAGTGCACTGTTTCAATTTTTTTAACAATTGTAAATTTTAGGAGTCATGCTTCACTACTATTTTGTCTCTGAATAGATTTATGTAACTTTAGCAGAAACAATAACGAAATCGCATTAAATTGTGGCATCTATTGTGGTAGAGAATAACTTTAACATCTACTAGATTTAAATATAATTCCAAAACCCAATTTCTAATAAAGAAAGGTTTTCCAAAATATCAAAATGATCGCAGAAGTTTTACTATCGGTCCAGAGAATTTATCTGTGCGTAAGTTTGTTCTTGTAATTCTAAAAAAAACTTAATATTTTAAAAAATTAAAGACGAGTAATACGTTCTAAGAGCCCGAGAAACAAAAATATTCCGGGAGGCATTCAACATTATTCAGAAATAATAGAGAAGACCGAGAAGAGGTATATTATGTCGGTGAGAAACAAATTATCATTACTTCCTGAGTAAAAGTCTAAATAATTTTTTATAACTACACTTAAGTAAAATATAGAAAGATTAATACAATCGCACATTTCGAACACTTTAAAATAATATATTGTCTTACAGGATTTGTAATAAGTGCTAAACAACGAGACAAATTATTTCTAAAATTGACTACGGTTCTATATTATAAACCGAAACACATCAATAAAGGCAAAGTCTTTTTATAAGTCATAACTTCTTGGCTGAAGAGATAAATGTGCTATTTTAAATTCAAATATTAAAATCAATTATGAAAAATAAATCACTCATTATTCTTAGTCTCATTAGTATTACAGCATTAGTAGTGGTTTTTTTAACCGTTGTTTTTGGGGGTGTTTATAATGTGGGAGCGACAGACAAACACATTGCTCCAATGGAGTGGGTCTTTCGTAAAACGATGGAAAACTCCGTGCGTAGTCATGCTAAACCTATCAAGGTACCGGCTAACATCAATCTTCAGGATAAGAAATTGGCCAGGAATTATTATGGTGCCTATACCAAAGCTTGCCAATCGTGTCATGGAGCTCCCGGACGAAAATCAGATCCGTGGATGTATATTTATCCTGCAACTCCAAGCTTAACAGATATAGCAGTTGTGGGAAAATGGACTGATGCCGAACTTTTCTGGATTATTAAAAATGGTATTAAAGATACAGGGATGCCAGCTCTTGGACCAACGCATGGTGATGAAGAAATGTGGGGCGTTACCGCTTTTGTAAAACAGTTGCCAAATACCTCTCCCGAAGAATATGTGCTTATGGAAAAATGGTTTAAAGAAAATGGTGAAGGAACTGAGGATTTAGAAAAATATGAATCGCGTAAAGAGTAAAAATAATATTCGTAATAAAGATGAGATTTCTAAAATAGTCACGCGGTATGATTAAGAGTTCAAATCTGAGGTAATTTCAGACTGACACTTATCTTTTATAATTTTCAGAATTTATATTGAATTTTAAACTGCCGGCAGGTTAGGATACAAACAATATTTCCATAATTTGAAAAATCAGTTTGATGTAAATCCAATAAAAAAATCAGGAACATAAGTTTCTGATTTTTTGTGATTACATCTTGAAAGTAATTGAAGTAGAGAGGATGGGACTTTGGATAAAACCCAATAAATCATTTTAAATACTCATTATTTTGAATATCAGTTATTTAGATGAATTTATAAACCACTGCATATTCCTGAAACACTTTAAACAATCCCCGATTCAGTCCCTGATTTAAAAAACGGGGACTAAAAACATAGATGGTTTGGGACTATTAATTATCGTTGAATTGCAGTTTTTTGTTGACAACCAAAATGCCTTATAAAATTGTAATCTTCCCCCCTTTAGATACACTCAAAAGTAGAGTTTTTGGTTAATAAATTGTTGTTGTCGCTGTTTAAGTTTTGTTGAAATGTGCGAAACTCCATGACCTGAGTTTGGCTGCGTTTTCCATATTTCAATAAAAAGTCTCTTGGTGTGAGGTATTGTAAAGCGCTATGAGGGCGTTCATTATTATACATCCACATCCATATTTCTGCATGATTTCTCATTTGTTTGAGGTTTTCAAACAGATAAACGCTTAAAAATTCCGTTAAATCTTTCAATTAAGAAATTTTGCGTGGGTTTTTTTGGGTTGAATAAAAGCAAGTTCAATATCCGACCCGCTAATAGAAATACCGTGTTATACGACGGCATTATTTTTCGTTTAAGATACCGTTTACAAAATTCACCCAATCGTATTCGGGAATACTTTTGTCTATGTAATAATCTGGTTGAATTCCTTTATCATCAATCGCCATATCTGGAATTCTCAAACTTTTTGAAAGTGAATAACCTAATTTAAATTCCTTACAAGGTGAATCAACATAGTACATATTTGAAATATCCAAAACTCCCGCAGTTGTCGTACCGAATAGTTTTACTTTTTTACTTTGTTTTGCAGCCAGTAGAAATTGTTCGGTAGTGCTTCCATTGCCGGTATTAATAATGATACCAACGCTTTTTGGATTTGGTAAAATTTCGTCAAATGTATCTTCACTGATTATTTTTCCATCACCATCTCCTTGTATTATTACAAACTTTCCTAAATTGTCATTTAATTTATCATAAGCCTTTTTTAAATATTCTCGTTCTTCTTCTGGAATTCCGTATTTCTCATAGTTTTCGTAAAAATCTAACATTCTTTTATTGTTCAACTTTGTAGAATACATTTCCGTTCTTACAGTTCTTATTGGATTGGTATAGATATATGGAATAAGTCCTGAATAACTTTCATCACTTCCGCCACCATTATTTCTTAAATCTAATATTAGATTTCCTTTGCTTTCTATTTTTTGTTTATTTGCAACTAAAATACTGTCAATATATTTCTTTTGGGAGCCATCGAATGACGGAATCCGTAACAGAAGTGTTGTATTATTAATTTCCTCTAAAAACGGTTTTTGAGAAGAAATAGATTTAAAATATGTATCAATTGCTATGTCATTTTTTAATTTTGGCGAAACTCTTTTTAATATGATTCCATTAATCGCTAAATGGTTTTTTCCTATAAGTTCAACATTCTTTATTTCTTGCGAACTTTTATTTCGTAAATAAAATGTTCCTGATTTTTTATCTGAACCAATGCTAAATTTTAAATCACTTGGCTTCCAATTATCTAAACCTTTTGCACTAACTATAAAACCTTTGTAGTAATTGTCAATTTTTTTTACAGCAATAACATATGGACTTGTTTCCCAAACTCCTTCCAAGTCGGCTTCTTGTTTTGAATTAATATATTTCTCAAATTTCTTCGAATCTACTTTTACTGTTTCCCAATTTTTAATGGTTGTAGATTGTAAGTTATTAGTAGTTTGTGGAGTGGTTTGTTGTTCATTTATAGAAATTGAAATATGTTCTGAACGGAAGAATTTTAGCCATTGATAAATTATTTGAGTACACTCAATATCTGATTTTACATCTTTTATTTTATTTAAAAATTCAAAAGTATGAGCATTGTATGATGACAATCCTTTTTTATCAATTACATATTGGAATCCTGCATCATTTTCTTCAAAAGTCTTTTTTACCCACTCAAAATTGCTTTCGCAATTGCAATTTTGAGCATATGTAAAAGTTGAAATTCCTAAAAATAATAAAATCAAAGTTTTAATTTTCGTCATAGTCTTTTATGCGTTTATTTGGTATGCTATCTTATAACGTTTTGCGGCTTGGCGATGTGGCGGATAAAGAAGCCGAAACTTTCTATTATCACTGAACTTCAAACGAAGCACAAATCTTCGATTTAGCACTAAACTCCCCATATTGCCAGACCGATGTTAGCAGATGTTTTTTTTCATTTGTTGTTTTTTCATTACTAAAAATGTTATCCAAACAATTAGCAGAGTTGCTATAATAAGCATTTTAGTTTGGTTCATTTCTGTGAAAAAATTATTTAATGAATGAAAAGCAGAAACAGCAATTAATGAATGAGTATTGTCTGCAACTTTTCCAATTCCCCAAGTTCCTAATAGTAAAATACCGAAAAACAATAAATTTGAAGTTGTAAAATCGAAGTTTAAATGCCAAATAAACCATAAGGTAGCAACTATTAAAATATTTGAAAATTGTGATAATGGTTTTAATTCTTGTTGTAAAAATCCACGCCAGCCAATTTCTTCTAATAAACCATAAATTAGGATAGCAAAAATTGGGATATAGGAAACTGTACCTTTTGTATAAAACTCAACGCCTAAAATTAAAACAACAGGAAGTAGCCAAAATAGTAAAAATGGGATGATTGTGCTTTTATAGTTGCCTTTTAATGAAAGAACAGGCTTAATTTTAAAAATTGTGAAAGCGACAATTGCACCAATGGCAGGACC
>JBBSRZ010000059.1:0-16708 GCA_038242555.1 Flavobacteriales bacterium
AAGAAGTATTCATAGTATCTGCAGTAAGAACTCCGATGGGAAGTTTTTTAGGAAGTTTAGCCAGTGTTCCCGCTACAAAATTAGGTTCAACTGTAATTAAAGGTGCTTTAGACAAAATTAATCTTGACCCGAAAGAAGTTCAAGAAGTTTATATGGGAAATGTTCTGCAAGCGGGTGAAGGTCAAGCGCCGGCACGGCAAGCAGCCATGGGAGCAGGATTGTCAAACGAAACTCCCGCAACTACGATTAATAAGGTATGTGCCTCTGGTATGAAAGCAGTGATGATGGCAGCGCAATCGATAAAAGCGGGTGATCAAGACGTGATTGTTGCCGGTGGAATGGAAAATATGTCTTCAGTTCCGCATTATTATAATGCGAGAAAAGCTGTAAAACTTGGTGATGTTAAAATGCAGGACGGAATGCTCCTCGATGGTTTGACCGATGTTTATGGTAAAGTTCACATGGGCGTTTGTGCTGAGAAATGTGCGGCTGAAAATGGATTTAGCAGAGAAGACCAAGATAATTTCGCTGTTGAATCTTATAAGAGATCCGCAAAAGCGTGGAGCGACGGTAAGTTTACAGAAGAAGTAATTCCTGTTGAAGTTCCACAAAGAAAAGGAGACCCAATTATTTTTGCTGAAGATGAAGAATACAAAGCCGTAAACTTTGATAAAATTGGCACTTTAGGAACCGTGTTTCAAAAAGAAAATGGAACGGTAACTGCTGCCAATGCTTCAACATTAAACGATGGAGCTTCTGCTTTAGTTTTAATGTCTAAAGAAAAAATGGAAGAATTAGGTTTAAAACCTTTAGCGAAAATCATTAGCTATGCTGATGCAGCTCACGAACCAGAATGGTTTACAACGGCACCTTCAAAAGCAATTCCTATCGCATTGAAGAAAGCAAACTTAGAAATTTCAGATATTGATTATTTTGAATTTAATGAAGCGTTTTCGGTAGTAGGTTTGGCCAATAATAAAATTTTAGGATTAGATGCCTCTAAAGTGAATGTGAACGGAGGTGCGGTTTCTTTGGGACATCCACTAGGAAGTTCTGGTTCAAGAGTAATCGTAACCTTAATTAACGTTCTTAAACAAAATAACGGTAAATACGGTGCAGCAGCGATTTGCAACGGTGGAGGCGGTGCTTCTGCAATTGTGATTGAGAACTTATAAAATATTTAAAAGACTTTAAATCAAACCATTAAGAATTTCTGATGATTTTATCAACGGAATCTTAATGGTTTTGTTATTTTTGTTCAATTAATAATTTTAAAATGTCGGAAAACGAAACTTTGCAGCCGCAAAATATTAAGAATAATCCAAAAATAACCAAAGCTTGGGCTTTATATGATTGGGCGAATTCTGTTTATTCTTTGGTGATTACGTCGACCATTTTTCCGATTTATTATTCAATTTTAACAACGGCTTCCGAAAAAATGGAGTACGTACAGGAAACTGGTCAATGGATCAAGGTTCCGGTGCGTCACATGATCACGATTTTCGGTAAAGAATATCAGCCCGATGCGATTTATGGTTACTCTTTAACAATTTCATTTCTAATTGTAGTTTTGATTTCGCCGTTTTTATCTTCATTAGCGGATACAATCGGAAATAAAAAGTCTTTTCTTCAGTTTTTCTGTTATCTCGGTGCGACTTCTTGTATGGGACTAGCTATGTTTACGGGAATGCAAAATGTCTTTCTAGGTTTGCTGTTCAGTATTACAGCCAGTGTAGGATTCTGGGGAAGTTTAGTCTTTTATAATTCTTTCTTACCCGATATTGCGACGCCTGATAAACAAGATGCACTTTCCGCTAAAGGATATGTTTACGGGTATTTAGGATCTGTTGTTTTAGTGATTATCTGTTTAGTATTAATTCAGGTTTTTGCGCAAAACGATGAAGAAGCAAAAATGTACACCCGAATTTCTTTCTTGTTGACAGGAGCGTGGTGGTTTGGTTTCGCCCAATATACGTTTAAACATTTACCACAATTTGGAAATATAAAAGAATCATTACCAAAAGATTTAGTGCTGCTTAATTATAAAAATATTTTTCTTAGACATGAGGAGCAGGGAGGTGTATGGCAAGTAATAAAAGATAATATTCGATTTTATCGTGATATCGGTAGACAGAGTTTCCGTGAATTATTTAAAGTTGGGAGAGTATTATTTAAAGACCGAAATCTAAAGTTCTTTTTATCAAGTTTCTTCTTTTACAGTGTCGGAATGCAAACCATTTTCTTGATGGCTACTCTCTTCGGAAAAAGTGAAATCAATTTAGATCAGGACAAACTTATTATGACTTTATTATTGATTCAAATTGAAGCAATCATAGGAGCGGTGGTATTCTCGAGGTTATCGCGCAAAATCGGCAACAAAAATGTGATTTCTATTGCGATCGTTTTATGGATTGTGGCCTGTTTATCAGCTTATTTCTTGAACAAAGAAAATCCAAATGTAGAATATCAATTTTACGTAATCGCGGGAATTATCGGTTTGGTAATGGGAGGTTTACAGGCAATGTCTCGTTCGACTTACTCAAAATTGTTGCCGGAAAATAGTATGGATAATACGACTTTTTTCAGTTTCTATGACGTTCTAGAGAAAATTGCAATTATCATCGGTACATTTATATTCGCGACAATGATTGAAAAGTATCACAACATGCGTTATCCCGCGCTATCGATGTCTTTATTTTTCTTTGTAGGTTTAGTTTTAATCCGATTTTTGAAAGTGAAATTGGTGAAGAGTAAAGATGAAGTGTAATTTATATAATCTGCAACTAACGGCGTAGTTATTGGTATAGTCAATAGATTCTTCCGATAAAAAACAGTAAATTTGCAGTTGGCGATCAAGAGATCAATTTACACTTATGACGAACCCTTTATTTTACGCAAAGATCCTTCTGTTCGGCGAATACGGTATTATCGAAGATTCGCAGGGACTTACTTTGCCGTATAGTTTTTATAAAGGCGCCTTGAAGTTTTCCAAATTAGAAAACGATTTCGAGAAAAAGTCGAATGAGTCTCTTTTAAAGTATTCTGAATATTTGAAAGATCTGCAACTTCCAGAAACATTTCAACTTAACATTGCTAAGCTTATTAAAGACATCAAGAAAGGATTGTTCTTCGATTCAAATATTCCACAAGGATATGGAGTCGGAAGTTCAGGAGCTTTAGTTGCTGCCATTTTCGAAAGATATTCAATTGAAGATTTCCAGCCAGAACAAGTTTCTAAAGATGAACTAAAAAACTTGCGCACGATTTTCGGTCAGATGGAAAGTTATTTTCACGGAAAAAGTTCTGGAATCGATCCTCTAATTTGTTATATGAATCTTCCTATCCTTATCGAAAGTAAAGAAAGCGTAGGTAAAGTTTCTATCCCCGCAAGTCATGAAGGAAAAGGCGCGATCTTCTTAATTGATTCTGGAATGACTGGTGAAACAGGTCCCATGGTTCAAATTTTCTTTGAAAAAATGAAGACTGAAGGTTTCCGCAAAACGATGAAAGAAGAGTTTATCCGTTACAATAACGCCTGTATTGATGCTTTCCTGAAAAAGGAAATGACTCCTCTTTTTAGAAATCTAAAAAGTCTTTCGGTTTGGGCTTACGAACATTTTAAACCGATGATTCCTGAAAGTATTTATAATGCCTGGAAAAAAGGTCTTGATACCAATGCTTACTATCTTAAACTTTGCGGCAGCGGAGGAGGTGGTTATATATTAGGTTTCACCAAAGATTATAAAAAAGCAGAAAAAATGCTCGAAGGTTTTCACAAAGAAGTAATTTACCGTTTCTAGTTTCCCAAATAAGTAGAAAGCCACCAATCAAATTCCTTTTTTTATTAGCAGTTTGTGACTTTGCTCTTTATGAAGAACTCCATACTTTATCGGTTTTCACAATTTATTGCCTTTTTAATGGGCGCACGAGTTTTCGTGACTTTGCTGCTAACTTTTGCCTTATACGTTTCTACATTTTTCCTATTTAATCAAGAGGAAAGTCTAAGAGCCTTTGTATTCGATTTCAAAGTACACGGAATTATTTTTTGTTCCGTCTTAAGTATTCTCGCCGGTGGAATTATCAATCAATTTTACGATCACGAAAAAGATAAAGTAATTAAGCCTTTCCGGACTCGCGTTCAAAATTTCCTAAAACAAAAATATTTTCTTTACGCTTATATTGTATTAAATGTTGTGTCTTTAGGAATTGCAGGGATGATCTCCATCCGTGTTTTCTTCTTCTTTTTAATTTATCAATTTCTGATGTGGTTTTACAGTCACAAGTTGAGTAAATTATTGATTCTTAATAATGTAACATTCGTCAGTTTATCTTTATATCCTTTTTTTGGGATTCTACTTTACTATAAAACCTTCTCGTGGCAAATCCTATTGATGTCAATTTTCATTTTTTTAATGCTGCTCATTATTGATATTGTCAAAGATACCTTAACCAAAAAAGCGGACAACTTGTTTGGATATATAACAGTTCCAAATTATTTTAATTCTAAAATAACTCGAACTGTGCTTGTCGTTCTTTTAATACTTTCGCAGATTTCCTCTGCCTTAATTATCTTGAAAATGGGACTGCATACTATTATGAGTTTTTATTTTGCAACCAGTATTTTTGTTCAAATTATATCTGTCTTTTTAGTTTTAAACAAAACAAAATATTCAAAATTCTTCAATTTGAATATGTTGAGAATATGGATTTTCATCGGAATTATTTCGATGCTTGCCAACGGAATTCATCAATATTATTTTATTTAAAAACTTTTCTTTTTTGCTAGAAGACATTTAATTCTTGTTGTTTTTCCCCAATTGATTTTTATTAAAATTGATTGATTATTGACCTATGTAGTTGAAGTATCGCCTTTAAACAAATAAAAAATACCTTATCTTTGCAGATAAATTTTTCAGAACATGAGCAGAGATAGTAAGGGTAACAAGAAGCCACACATTAGTAAAATTTCTAATTCAGGAAGTTCCCCAAAACCACGAGGAACCAAATCTGCTCGTCCGCGTGATGAAAAATCAGATCCCAATAAAGCCCCCAAAGAACCGAAAGCACCGAAAGAACCAAGATTGATGTCGCAGTCGGAAGCGAAATCTTACGAGAAAACTTTTGATAAAGCACCATCTAGAAAGATGGGAAAAAGAATCGGAAAATCTTTCGATAGTAGTAGCAAATTTGAAAAAGGTCCCTCAAAATCTGGCGAAAAGAAACCCTACAAAAAGCCATTCGTTCCAGTAGATGAAGCGGAAAAAACCCGTTCTTTTGTACAAAAAAGAAGGTTTGATAAATTAGCTAAAGAAGAACCGAAAGATTCAATTCGTTTAAATAAATACATAGCTAATTCTGGGATTTGTTCTCGGAGAGAAGCAGATGATTTAATTTCTCAAGGTTTAGTAGAAGTCAATGGAAAACCAGTTACTGAAATGGGTTACCAAGTGCAGAAAACCGACAGAGTTGTTTTCGACGGGCAAGGAATTACACCAGAGAAACCAGTTTATGTTTTATTGAACAAACCGAAAGGATATATTTCTACAACAAAAGACGATAAGGCTAGAAAAACTGTTTTGGATTTAGTAGCAAATGCTTCGCCTTATAGATTGTTCCCAGTAGGAAGATTAGATCGTTCTACAACGGGCGTGATCTTATTAACGAATGACGGTCACATGACCAAGAAACTGACGCATCCATCTTTCGCAATGAAGAAGATTTATCACGTTACATTGGATCGGAAATTAGATAGAACTGATTTAAATATGATTGCGGAAGGAATCCGTTTGGAAGAAGGAATTGCCGAAGTTGACAGCATTTCTTATATCGAAGGAAAACCAAAAAATGAAGTCGGAATCGAATTAAGCATTGGCTGGAATAGAGTAGTGCGTCGTATTTTCCAAAAATTAGGTTACGAAGTTGAGTTGCTTGATCGGGTATTGTTTGCTGGATTAACCAAGAAAAACATCAAACGTGGACATTGGAGAATTTTATCTGAATTAGAAGTAAATACTTTGAAAATGATATAAATATCTTTATTTTTAAATAAAGAATTTAAAATATAAATAAACCCTTTTTGCATTATTGCATAAAGGGTTTTTAATTTCCTGCTTTTTTTGTAACAAAAATTAATAAGTGCTACTAACATTTTAGATAACCGAATATGTCTTTATTAGAAAAAGAATTTTTAGAAGAAATAGAAAAGCACAAAGCGGTGATTTTTAAGATTTCTAAAATGTACATGGATAATTATGACGACCAAAAAGATTTATTTCAAGAAATCACTTATCAGGTCTGGAAAGCGTATCCAACTTTTCGAGGTAAAAGTAAATTTTCAACTTGGTTATATCGAGTCGCCTTGAACACCGCAATTGTATTTTTAAAGTCAGAAAAAAAAGCGCAGTTTTATTCAGAACTATGAAGTTGAAAATTTCAAAATTGTAGTTGATGATTATGATGATGATCAGGACAATAAACTCGCTAAGATGTACAAAGCAATTCAGCAATTGAATGAAATTGACAAAGCTTTAATTTTCTATTATTTACAGGATTATTCAGGGAAGGAAATCGCAGAAAACATGGGAATTACCGAAGTCAACGCCAGAGTAAAACTGAATCGCGCAAAGGAAAAATTAAAACAACTTATTTAAAATTAATCATCATGGAATTAGATCATATGAAGAAATTATGGGAGGCCGAAAAAATATCTTCGACACCCGAAGTTTCTACCGAAAAACAAAAAGTAATTCATCTACCGCTAGAAAAAATTCGTAAGAATATGCGTAAAGAGTTTTGGCTGAATTTAATAAGTATGTTGCTGCTAATACCATTAATGTCTGTTTTTACGGAAAATCAGTTTATAAGATGGACTTTGTATTTTATATTATTATTCATAATGTTATACTATACATTTAAGTTCAATAATTTTTATCAAAAGATATCTAGTCAGCAGTTTGATACCTATCATGCTCTGCTGGACCTTAATTATGATTTAAAATTGAACGTTGAACTTTATAAATCATATTACGTTGCAAGTGTTCCGTTTTTGATGGGGTTATTTTTTATACTACTAGAAAAACATAATTTTTTTAACGATGAAAATTTAATAATGCACTACGCACCTTTTATTTTGTTTTTCGCGATTACTGCTTTAATATTAGGAATTGGAAGTTTGTGGTTAGAAAATAAATATGGAAAGTATGTTAAGCAAATTGATAAAATGGTTCGCGATTTAAAATAAAATATCTTTATACTGTGTTCAAAAGAGAATCAAAAGCGGTACAGAAACTGTCGAAATATGTTTAGTGGTAAAAACAAGAAAACTTCCCGAAATAATCGGGAAGTCTTGTATTAAAAAGAGTTTAAGTTTAATAATTAAATTCCGTCAATAATTGTATTAAAAGTTTTAGAAGATCGCATGGCTTCATCAGTTTTATCTGAATCTGGATAATAATATCCACCAATATCCTGAGGTTGTCCTTGAGCGCCAATTAATTCTTCATTAATTTTAGATTCCTGATCGTGCATCGCTTTGAACACTGGAGCAAAAGTAGCGGCCATTTCCGCATCCTTTGTCTGTGCTGCTAATGCTTCTGCCCAATACATGGCTAAATAGAAATGTGATCCTCTATTGTCGATTGATCCAAGTTTTCTTGCCGGTGATTTATCGTTTGCCAAGAATTTCTCGTTCGCCACATCTAAAGCGTCGGCTAAAATCTGCGCTTTATCGTTATTCTGAGTTTGAGCCAAATGCTCTAAACTCGCTTGTAACGCCATAAATTCTCCTAAAGAATCCCAACGTAAATATCCTTCTTTGATAAATTGTTCAATATGTTTTGGTGCAGAACCTCCCGCGCCTGTTTCGAATAACCCACCACCATTCATTAGAGGAACGATAGATAACATTTTCGCAGATGTTCCTAATTCTAAAATAGGGAAAAGGTCAGTTAAATAATCTCTCAGCACATTTCCAGAAACCGAAATGGTATCTAAACCTTTTCTAATTCTTTCTAAAGTGAAAGTCATGGCATCTTCGATATTCATAATTCGAATATCAAGACCCTCAGTGTCGTGATCTTTTAAGTATTTCTCAACTTTTTTAATCATTTCTCTATCGTGCGCTCTTTGATCATCTAACCAGAAAACGGCTGGAGTATCCGATAATCTTGCTCTGTTCACGGCCAGCTTAACCCAATCTTGAATCGGCGCATCTTTCGCCTGAGACATTCTAAAAACATCTCCCGTTTCAACAGGTTGTTCCATATAGACTTTTCCGTTTGCATCAGAAACTTTTACCGTTCCTTCAGACATGAGTTGGAAAGTTTTATCGTGCGATCCATATTCTTCGGCTTTCTGAGCCATTAATCCTACATTGGGAACAGAACCCATTGTTCTTGGATCAACTGCGCCATTTTTCTTCATATCATCAATCGCCGCTTGATAAAAACCAGCATAAGATCTGTCTGGAATCATGGCAACCGTATCTTCTTCATTTCCTTCTGCATTCCACATTTTACCGCCACCTCTAATTAAGGCAGCCATAGAAGCATCAACAATAACGTCTGATGAAACATGGAAGTTGGTAATTCCTTTATCAGAGTTTACCATCGCGATTCTTGGTCCGTTTTCGATCGTTTTAGCGATGTCTGCTTTAATTTCTGCTTCATTTGCGTTACCAGAAATCTTTTCAAAAAGTGTTGCTAACCCGAAATTAGGATTAATATCTAATTCTTTAAAAGTGTCCTTGTATTTTGCGAAAACATCTTTGAAATAAGTTTCTACGATCGCTCCAAAAATTATGGGATCAGAAACCTTCATCATTGTTGCTTTTAAATGTCCCGAAAGAAGAACATCGGCTTTTTTAGCTTCTGCCATCGCATCTGTGACAAAATCCTTTAATGAAGCAATATTCATTACAGAAGTATCGATAATTTCTCCAGCTTTCAAAGGAGCAAGTCTTTTCAATTCTTTTACAGAACCATCTTTTCCAAAGAATTCAATTTTATATTGAGCGTCGTTTTCTAAAGTCACCGATTTTTCAGTACCATAGAAATCGCCGCTGGTCATGTTGGCTACTGTCGTTTTAGAATCTGAAGACCAATCACCCATTCGGTGAGGATTCGCTTTCGCATAATTCTTAACTGCTTTTGGTGCTCTTCGGTCTGAGTTTCCTTCTCTAAGAACTGGATTCACTGCACTACCAAGAACCTTAGCATAATTAGTTTTAATTTTTTCTTCCTCTGCATTTTTAGGTTCAGCAGGATAATTTGGTAAAGCAAAACCGTGTTTCTGAAGTTCAGCAATTGCTTCATCTAATTGAGGAACGGAGGCGGAAATATTCGGAAGTTTAATAATATTTGCTTCAGGAGTATTGGCCAATTGACCTAACTCAGCCAAGGCATCTTCTACTTTTTGATCGTCTTTCAAATATTCTGGGAAATTCGCTAAGATTCTTCCGGCTAGGGAAATATCTTTTGGTACGATTTCGATATCCGCAGTTTTGGTAAACGCCTGTACAACAGGTAAAAAAGAATGAGTTGCCAACATCGGCGCTTCATCCGTCAAAGTATAGACGATTTTAGATTTTTCTGCCATTATTATAATTTTTAATTTTAGAATTAAGGTAAAACAAAAGTAAGGATTTTTAAGGAAATTCGGGTGAGAAGCGCCGCATTCTTCCCTTAGAAATCTCAATTATTATGAAATCTTCTTTTAATTTGTTTTTATCTATGATGTGAATCTTAGTTTTTCAAATTTCTTAGAGCACTTTTGATGTATTTTTGGCTCTTTAAATTATTAATCTAAAACATCAAATATGAATATTAAAAAAAATTTTTTCAGTGTATTATTTCTACTGTTGAGTTTTATTCTGTCAGCTCAATATGTTGAAAAATCCATTTCTTTAAACCAAGAAGGTGCTCTCCGTTTAGCCCGAGAAGCGAATAATGAAGCAAAAAAATTAGATAAAAAAGTTTCAGTCGCTGTTCTTAACAATTCTGGTGTAGTTTTATTGTTGTTAAAAGGAGATAATGTCGGACCTCATAATACAGAAGCATCACGAAGGAAAGCCTTTACTTCTTTCTCTACGAAAAATGCATCTTGGGATTTAATGAATAATGCCGCGAAAAGTAAAGATGCTCAGAATCTTAATACTTTACCAGAACTTTTATTGTTGGGTGGTGGAATGCCGATATTTAAAGATGGCGATTTGATTGGAAGTATTGGAATTTCTGGCGGAGGAAGCGGCGAAAACGATCATAATATCGCAAAAAGAGCTGTAGAGAATTTAGATTATAAAATTTCGAAATAGTTTTCAATTATTTAAGACTGAAATATTAAATTTATTCAACACAAAAATGAGATTTCTTTCGAAATCTCATTTTTTATTTTTAATCGAATAAGTCTCTAACTTTTTCGAAAAATGTCTTTTCTTTTCCAGATGGCTCAGCGAGCATTTCGCCGTTGCTTATTTGCTTTTCGAAGAAATCTTTTTGTTCTTTCGATAGATTTTGTGGTGTCCAAACATTAATATGGACAAACATATCACCGGTCCCGTAACTATCGATACTTGGTAAACCTTTCTTAGAAAGTCTTAAAATCTTTCCAGATTGAGTTCCTGCATCAACTTTTATTTTTACTTTTCCACCAACGGTTGGGATTTCTTTGTGCGTTCCCAAAGCGGCTTCAGCAAAAGAAACATATAATTCCTGATGAAGATTATCGCCTTCTCTTTTAATAGTTGCATCTACTTCTTCTTCGACAACTACTAATAAATCTCCTGGCGTTCCACCAAATGGTGCATCGTTTCCTTTCCCACGAACATTCAGTTGAATTCCTTCTCTTGCTCCTGCCGGAATACTGATCGTCACTTCTTCATCTTCCTTGATCAAACCTTGCGAGTTTGCACCAGCCGGAATTTTGTCAGCAACTTTTCCAATTCCTTGACAAGTTCCACAGTGCGTTTGCGTTTGCATTTGCCCAAACATGGTGTTCATCACTTTAACCTGCACACCAGAACCGTTACAGGTATTACAAGTTTTTGATGTTGCGCCAGGCGCCAACTTCATTTTTTTTACTTTTATGGTTTTTTCCGTTCCATTAACCATTTCCTCCAGATTCAGTTTGATACGGACCCGAAGATTGCTACCGCGTAATTGCTGTCTTTGTTGACCGCCACCGCCGCCGCCGAAATGTCCACCAAAAATATCTCCAAATTGAGAGAAGATATCATCCATATTCATTCCTCCACCGCCGAAGCCACCACCTCCGCCAAATCCGCCACCGCCATTCATTCCGGCGTGACCATATTGGTCGTAACGTGCTTTTTTATTGCCGTCGCTTAACACTTCGTAAGCTTCTGCTGCTTCTTTAAATTTATCTTCTGCGGCTTTATCACCAGGGTTTTTATCGGGGTGAAATTTAATAGCCATTTTTCGGTAGGCTTTCTTAATTTCTTCTGCTGTAGCGCTTTTAGTTACTTCCAGAGTTTCGTAGTAATCTCTTTTTGACATAATATTTTAGAGGAGTTTTCTCAGTTATTTCACTGAAAATATTTTATAATTTCTTTTAGTTGGGCAACTTTATCCGTCTTCCGCTCTCAATCTTTTTTCTCCTGGCATTTTCCAAGTTAAAAAAAGGATTTCCGCTCAAGTCGGGTTGCAAAATTCGATCGTTAAATTTTAATTACCAGTAACCACTTTTGCGAATCTAATTACTTTGTCAGAAAGTTGATATCCGGTTTCAATAACATCTACAATTTTACCTTTAAGTTCTGGAGAAGGCGCAGGAATTTGCGTGATCGCTTCGTGGAAATCTACATTAAAATCATCGCCAGCATTTACTTCCATTGCTTTTAATCCTTTATCTGACAATCTATTTTTGAATTTTTGATAAATTAGTTCAACACCTTTAAGATCCGCTTCATTGCCGTTTTTAGCAATTTCTTTTAAGGCACGTTCGAAATCATCAAGAACATCCAACATCGAAATCATCATATCCTGGTTCGCATATTGAAAAAATTCCATTTTTTCCTTGCTCGTTCTCTTTTTATAGTTTTCGAACTCAGCAAAAAGTCGAATGTAACGATCCTTTTCTTCTGCCAAAAGGTCTTCTGATGATGGTGCAGCTGTCACCTCCTCCGTATTTTCTTCTGGAGTATTTTGGTTAAGATCGTCTTGTGGATTTAAGTTTTCTTCGTGGATATCTTTGTTGTCTGACATAGTGTTAAATTTTATATCGTACCATTCACAAAGATTTTGCCAAATAGCAGTTTAGGACATTTCGGCAGAACGGAAGACGATAAAGAATGATATTCCTTTGTTTAAATAAATAAAAAAACACAGAATCGTTATAACAAAATTCAAAATTAAAACCTTTGATAACAAAAAAATCCCGAACAATTCGGGATTCTTTATATATCTGGTGGAAATTATTTAGTAAATCTCACGGCCATATTTCTATCTGTCGCTCTTTGAGCATCAGTTGCACTTGCTGGTACGTCAGCAAACTCGCTACCAAATCCAGCAGCACCAGTCACTTGAGCACCAACACCTAATTTGCTTAACTCAGCTTTTAAGAAATCTGCTCTCTTCTGAGAAAGTTCCTCATTAATTGCTTTATCTCCAGTGTTATCAGCATATCCTCCAATTTTAATTTTGGTATCTGGATATGCTTTTAAAATCTTTACTAAGTTATCTAGTTGTGCCTGAGATCCTGGAAGTAACTCATTGGGTGAACCCATTTTAAAGGTAACATTATCAAAGTCGTACCATGTATCTTTTAAAGAAGCGTCGTCTGCTGCGTCAGTATAAGAGTTAGCTGTCAAAAACTTGATCATACTTTCTTCCATTCCGTTTGAATATCCTTTCAGAATTGTTCCATTCAAATCGATGTCGGTCATCGTACCGTTTCCGGTCATGGTTGAATCATTCGTCATGGTATTCATAGTGTCATTCTGGATCATCGTAGAATCAGTCATCGCGGTAGTTTGGTCAGCGGGCTGCTTATCGCATTGCTTCCACAAAAACCAACCAGCTAATAAAAGAAGAAGTAGAGGTAATAACCATTTCCATATTGAATTTCCGTCTGTAGTAGTTTCTGGAGTCGATGTTACATGTGTTTCGCCGCCTCTGTTGACTTCTACTTTTGGCTGATCAAATGAAGTTGCGGTCACTTTATCTGCTCCCGCCATTGTGGTATCGTGACCGTCTACGCCTAGAGATGCTAATGAAAGTCCTGCAGGTAATAGAGAAGAAACCAGTCCTTTTTGTTCATTTAATAAGTTGCTAATTCCAGAAGATCCTAAATTATTGTCGGTAGCATATTTACCAACTGAACCTAAGGTTGCACCTGTAACCATATTTAGTAATGAATTTGCAGAAGTATTACTTACTCCAGAAAAAGTAGAGATTGAATTAACAATACCTGCAAGATTATTACCGAAAATAGAATTTAAAACGGTGGATACCAATGAATTGTTTGTAGAACCACTTAAAAGGTTTCCTAATATCCCGCTAGATGATGCACCAGTAATTGAATCGATTACCGCTGAATCATTGGAGTGATTTGCCATCCCACCAAGTACTGCGGGTAGTAATCCGCTAATTGCTTTTGATATGCCTGATTCACTTTCACCTAATTGTGTTGAGGCTTGGGAAACCAGCGCTGGACCTAATTGTCCTTTGATAAGATCAATAATGTTTAAAGCCATAATAGTTTGTTTTTAATGTTAATATTTAAACACTAGCAAATTGTAGTCCAAGTGCAGAACGACTTTTAACTATGTTTAAATATCAACATCAAACTAAATGACCATTTAATTAATATGCTTTTGCGAAAATTACTCGCTGCTTAGAAGGTTTTCCAGAGATCAATGAAGTTCCTTCTTGTAATTTATTATCTAAATGAATACATCGAATGGTAGCTTTTGCTTCATTTTTAATTTGTTCTTCTTCTTCATCTGTACCATCCCAATGTGCTGAAATAAATCCTCCTTTCTCCTCTAAGACTTTTTTAAATTCCTCATACGAACTGACTTCTGTAATATGAGAATCTCTATAAGTAAGTGCTTTCTTAAATATATCTTCTTGAATCGTTTTTAATAGCTCTTCGATGTAATTTTCTACATTTTCGAGTGGCTTAACTTCTTTTGTTAAGTTATCTCTTCTGGCAATCTCTACTGTTTTATTTTCTAAGTCACGTGCGCCCATCGCAATTCTGATCGGAACACCTTTTAGTTCGTATTCCGCAAATTTCCAACCTGGTTTATTTTCCGTGCGGTTGTCATATTTTACGGAGATTCCTTTTGCTTTTAATTTTTCCTGAAGATCGAAAGCAACCTCGTTAACTTGGTTTAATTGCTCTTCTCCTTTAAAAATAGGAACAATAACCACTTGTATTGGCGCAAGAGAGGGAGGAAGAACAAGTCCTAAATCGTCTGAGTGCGTCATAATAAGCGCGCCCATTAATCGCGTAGATGTTCCCCAAGAAGTTGCCCACGCATATTCGATTTTCCCTTCTTTATTGGTGAATTTCACGTCGAAAGCTTTGGCAAAGTTCTGACCTAAAAAGTGAGAAGTTCCGGCTTGTAGCGCTTTCCCATCTTGCATTAATGCTTCGATACAATAAGTTTCAACTGCGCCCGCAAATCTTTCCGACGGCGTTTTAAGTCCTTTAATAACAGGAATGCCTAAGAAATTTTCTGAAAAGTCAGCATAGACGTCCAACATTAATTCGGTTTCGGTGATGGCTTCAGCTTCTGTAGCATGTGCCGTATGACCTTCCTGCCAAAGGAATTCTGTTGTTCGTAAGAAAAAACGAGTCCTCATTTCCCATCTTACGACGTTAGCCCACTGATTAATAAGGATTGGTAAGTCACGGTAAGATTGAATCCAGTTTTTATATGTACTCCAGATGATGGCTTCAGACGTTGGTCTTACGATCAATTCTTCTTCTAACTTAGCATCTGGATCAACAATTAACTTTTTAGGATTATTAGGATCAGTTTTTAAACGGTAATGGGTTACGACTGCACATTCTTTTGCAAATCCTTCAGCATTCTGTTCTTCGGCTTCGAAATAGCTTTTCGGAATAAAAATAGGGAAATAAGCATTCTGATGACCAGTTTCTTTGAACTTTTTATCTAACTCGTCGCGCATCTTTTCCCAAATGGCATATCCGTAAGGTTTAATCACCATACAACCACGAACTCCTGAGTTTTCTGCTAAGTCTGCTTTTACTACTAATTCATTATACCATTTACTATAATCTTCCGCTCTAGAAGTAATCTTTGCCATTATGTTTGTCTTTAAATTTAACTAATGATAGCTTTTAATATCTAATATGAAAAGCCTATTTTTACTCGCAAAATCGCACTTATTAGTTGGTACAATTTTGGCTTAAAATGCAAATATAATTCAATTTAAAACTTTTTCACCTTATCATGAAAAATATTACTTATAAAAAATCAATACAAATACTAAAGTCGAAAGCACTTTTAGGAATTTTAGGAGGTTTTATCTTATCTTCTTGTGGTGCCACTATGGGAGGTTACAGTGAAACCGACGGAGTTTATTATGATCCAAACACGGATACGATTCCGCAGGGAGTTGTGATGAACAATGGAAATAGAGTAGGAGATTATTATGATTATCAAAATGATGAATATCAAAATGTTTATCTCAACTCTGAGAACAGAAACGAACGCTGGCAAGATGCTCAGAGTTCTGACTGGGGAGGATATTCCGGAACAGATACGTATTACAGCGATTCTTGGAATTCACCTTATGGGTTTAATTCCGGATTTGGATTCGGTATGAGTTTCGGCTTTGGTTCGCCATGGGGATATAGCGGATACTACAATCCATGGGGATTCGGGTATAGTCCATTCTCAGGATATTATAGTCCTTACTACGGATCATATAGTCCTTACTATGGTTACAGCCCTTATGGATATTATTCATCTCCTTACGGATATTACTCTCCATATTATTATAATTCTCCTTACACTAATGGATACAATAGTTACAACGCTCCACGCTTTAAAAGAAGCGGAAGTGATGGGACAGGATTTAGAAATGGTACCACTGCGGTAAGACCTACAAATAATCAAAACACTGGCTTTAGAAACGACAATCCTCGTTATAATAATCAGCAGAATGGTAACGTAAGAAATAACAGTCAGCCGAGATATAACAATCAACAGCAAAATAATAGTCAGCCGAGATATAGAAATACTCCTCAGCAAAACAATACTCCAAGACAAAATACGACCCCTAGACAAAATAATCCAAGAAACAATACTCCCACAAGAAACAGTTCGATGGATAATAATTACAGATCTGGAAATTCAGGAGGTGGATTTAACAGAGGTTCATCAAGCTCAAGTTCAGGTTCTAGTAGATCTTCAGGAGGTTTTAGAAGATAATATATAACTATAGCATATTTAAAAAATGATAAAAAAGTCTTTTATAATATTGGGAATATCTGCAGCATATTTTGTAAATGCTCAAGATATTTCGACACTTAGAAACACGGCAGATGTTTATTCAAATTCCGGTTTAACAGGTTCTTCCAAGTATAATGCAATGGCTGGCTCAATGGGAGCTTTAGGTGGAGATGCTTCAGTTATAAATTCTAATCCTGCAGGAATAGGTGTTAATATCACAAGTGAATTTTCTGGAACTTTAGCAATACAAAGTAGTAAGAACGC